>JAQUTM010000185.1 GCA_028694405.1 Oscillospiraceae bacterium | reverse complement strand
CATGGTGTCAACCTCCAGCACAAACTCGCTGTTTTCTTTTACAACAGGGCGACGGCGACCGCTCTCATCGGGCTCGCCAAGCGTCATTTCTACACACTTCATACCACAAACTATGCCATCAGCATCGCCCAATACCTCAACAGGATTTGTGAGGGTCTTAAAGATAATGCCCTCTTCCTCGGCATGTTCAATTTCCTCTTTACGGGCGGGCAACTCCTCCATACCGCGGCGATAAACAATGTATACATTCTCGGCGCCCAGACGTTTCGCACTGCGTGCGGCGTCCATGGCAACGTTTCCGCCGCCTACTACTGCTACATTTTTGCTTTTTTTAATGGGGGTTTTACTGCCCTCTTGATAAGCTTTCATCAAGTTAACGCGTGTCAGGTATTCATTGGCACTGTATACACCCTTTAAGCTTTCGCCGGGGATATTCATAAAGCGAGGCAATCCTGCACCGCTGCCGATGTAAACTGCTTCATTGCCCATTTTAAACAGCTCATCAACGGTTAATACCTTGCCGATAACCATATTGGTTTCAATATCTACGCCTATTGCTTTTAAGCCTTCAATTTCTTTTTGTACAATTTCTTTTGGCAGACGAAATTCCGGAATACCGTACATCAATACACCGCCGGCTACATGCAATGCTTCGTACACTGTTACTTTATAGCCAAGCTTTGCCAAATCTCCCGCCGCAGTAAGACCGGTAGGTCCCGCGCCGATAACCGCAACCTTATGACCGTTAAATGCAGGAACAGCCGGTGTCTCTGTGCTATGCTCACGATGCCAGTCGGCCACAAAACGTTCCAGTCGGCCGATTCCCACGCTTTCGCCTTTGATTCCACGCACACATTTGCCTTCGCACTGGCTTTCTTGGGGGCATACGCGACCGCATACTGCCGGCAACGCACTGCTGGCCGAAAGCACCGTATATGCACCTTCTATATCGCCCTCAGCTACCTTTCCAATAAAAGCGGGAATATCAATCGCAACCGGACAGGCAGACTGACAAGGCTTTTTGGGGCAGTTTAGGCAACGTTTCGCCTCTTCTACTGCCATATCATAAGTATATCCCAAAGCAACTTCTTTAAAATTTTTATTGCGCACGTCAGGCTCTTGTACGGGCATGGGACATTTATTTGGTGCCATATTTGCCATAATTATTTTACCTCCTTATTTAAAAGGTTGCAGGAGGCTTCTCTTGCATGTGCCTCAAACTCTTTGTACATAGTGCCACGGTGCATGGCTTCGTCAAAGTCTACCAAATGACCGTCAAAGTCAGGACCGTCTACGCAGGCAAATTTTGTTTCTCCGCCAACTGTCAAACGGCAACCCCCACACATACCTGTACCGTCAATCATAATGGGGTTCATGCTAACAACAGTTTTTACGCCGTATTTTTTTGTTACGCCGCAAACAAATTTCATCATAATCAGCGGACCAATGGCAATTACTTCATCATATTGATTGCCCTCGTTAATAAGCTGCTCCAATGCCGCCGTTACAAGGCCCTTTTCACCGTGGCTGCCGTCATCGGTCATCATTACAAGCTTGTTGCTGGCCGCTTTAAATTCATCTTCCAAAATAACAAGGTCCTTATTACGGAAGCCAACAATACTGTGTACCTCGCAGCCCAAAGCATGAAGCTTTTTTGCAATGGGGTAGGCAATCGCACAGCCTACACCGCCGCCTACTACTGCTACTTTTTTTAAACCTTCCACATGGCTTGCTACGCCCAAAGGCCCCACAAAATCATGTACACATTCTCCTGCTTTCAGCGTATCCAGCTCCATGGTGCTGCCGCCTACTATTTGAAAAATAATGGTTACCGTACCTGCTGTACGGTCATAATCTGCTACTGTCAAGGGAATGCGCTCTGAATCTTCATTTGCCCGTACAATGATAAATTGACCTGGCTCTGCTTTTTTAGCAATAAGCGGTGCTTCAATTACCATTTTGCATACGGTGGGGTTTAGGGCCTCTTTGCTTACAATTTTGAACATGGCTGATACCTCACTTTATTTTGCCGCTACTCTAACCAATAGCGACACCTTCCACACTTACACAACTAATCGTGCTGTGGTTTATTTTAATACAAAATCCACCATTTTTCAATGGACATTATTTTCTGTTTTTTGCCACACCCTGGCTAAGCTGTGTAAAAAGTTAAAATACAACAGAAAGACAAAGCTACTTTGCAGCAGCTTTGTCTTCTTTGGTCTATAGCAATTTAGAAATCGATAGCTTCATCAAAGTAAACTGCTTTTAACAGTTTTTCCATTTCTTCTTGAGTAGGAATACGGGGGTTAGAGCCTGTGCAAGCATCAGCAATGGCAAGTTCTGCAACCTGAGGCAACTTCTCCATAAACTCTTTTTCATCAATAATGCCGCCCTCGTAGAATTTGATGCAGGTAGGAATATTTAACTGCTCATTCATAGAGCGAATTTCTGCGATAAGTGCATCAACCAGCTCATTAGTGGTGTTGCCCTTTAAGCCGATAAAGCGAGCAATATCTGCATAGCGTTCTGCTGCAACTTCATTTTTAGCATTGAATTTAATTACTTTGGGTAAGTACATAGCGTTTGCACAGCCGTGTACAATATGGCCACCTGTGTAAGCAGCGCCTGTTTTATGAGCCATAGAGTGAACAATGCCCAAAAGTGCGTTAGAAAATGCCATACCTGCCAAGCACTGTGCATTATGCATGCGTGCACGAGCATCCATATCGCCTTTATAAGAAGCTATTAAGTCTTGGTGTACCATCTTTATAGCATGTAAAGCCAAGGGGTCGGTATAATCACAGTTCAAGGTGGAAACATATGCTTCGATAGCATGTGTCATTGCATCCATACCAGTATGAGCTGTTAATTTTGCAGGCATTGTCTCAGCCAAAGCGGGGTCAACAATGGCAACGTCGGGTGTAATGTTAAAGTCTGCCAAGGGGTATTTAATACCTTTGGCATAGTCTGTAATAACGGCGAAAGCGGTAACTTCGGTAGCGGTACCGGAAGTAGAAGGAATAGCGCAAAAATGTGCTTTTTGACGCAAAGCGGGGAAGTTAAAGGGAATGCACAAATCTTCAAAAGTAACGTCGGGATACTCATAAAAAGCCCACATTGCTTTTGCAGCGTCAATGGGAGAACCGCCGCCGATTGCAACAATCCAATCCGGTTCAAAAGTACGCATAGCCTCTGCGCCTTTCATAACGGTCTCAACGCTGGGGTCTGGCTCTACGCCCTCAAAAAGCTCAACAGTCATACCTGCTTCTTTTAGGTTTGCAACTACTTTATCCAAAAAGCCAAAGCGCTTCATGCTGCCGCCGCCAACAACAACAATGGCTTTTTTGCCCTTTAAGTTTTTCAATTCGTCCAATGCGCCTTTGCCATGATACAAATCACGAGGTAATGTAAAACGTGCCATATTAAATAGCCTCCATTTAAAAAATTTGGTGTGAGTTTACGGATTGTTATTTATTTAACAACAACCTTTGTTAATATAATAACACACCTATTTAGGTACGGGTAATGTATAATTTTCATAAGGATATTCTTTAGAATATATGGTATTTTTTCCATATAAATTGTAATTTTTGTTGCAATATGCTAAAATATAAATTATAATTTTCCATAATTATATAAAAATAACCAATTATTTCCAAATTTTTAGTTAAATTAGAGGAGCGTTCGTCATGAATTTACAACAGCTGCGTTATGTAGTAGAAATTGAAAAAACCAATAGCATTACCGGCGCAGCAAAAAACCTGTTTATGGGACAGCCCAACCTAAGTAAGAGCGTAAAAGAGTTGGAAAACGAAATTGGAATTACGCTTTTTAACCGCACTGCAAAAGGGGTAGAGCCTACAAGCGGCGGATTGCAATTTTTGCGCTATGCAAAAACCATATTAGAGCAAATGGACGAGCTTGAGAGCCTGTACAAGCCTCAAGCCCAAAGTGCTTTACAATTTAGTTTAAGCGTACCGCGTGCTACTTATATTTCGGTTACGTTCAGCCGCTTTTTAAATAATATGGACTGCGATACCCCTTTGGATATTCAGTACAAAGAAACCAACAGCGTAAGCGCTGTTACAGATGTAAGCACAGGCTGTAGCTCTTTAGGGATTATTCGGTACCAAAATATTTAC
>JAQUTM010000184.1 GCA_028694405.1 Oscillospiraceae bacterium | reverse complement strand
GCGGTGTGCCGTCATCTACAACAGGGGGTGCGGGTTCCAAATTGATGCCTACAGGGCGGCCTGTCAAACGCTTCACTTCTTTTACAACGTCCTGCGGCGGCACCGTTGGCAGGGCATTTATGACAGGACAGTTTACGTCAAACAAGTTTAGCAGCAGTATATCCGCCCCCATAGCTGCTGCAAGTTCTGCATTGGTTACGTCGCCCAAAACAGGCATAGCCATGCCGATGCTTTCGCACAACAGCGTGCGGCCTTCACCGCCTGCTATGGCCTGCAACAATTCCTGCTTTGTGCCTGTGGCAAAATCAGATGCATTACAATCTAAAATGCGCTTATTCATCTTATAGGCTCCTTTGCTTTTTTATCTTTATTATACCAGTACCCCACAAAAAAACCATAAACCATTTTGTAAAACTTTATTTAACACCACAAAGCAAAAAGCACAAGAAGCGTAAAAACTTCTTGTGCTTTTCTGTTTGCGTCCACGGGTATATTTTATTTTAAATTTTCTTACAACACTTTTTAGCAGCTGTATTTTTTTATAATATCGTTAAGCTGCTGCCAATTAGTCTCCATATCCTGTACCAACTTAAACTGGGTACGGCAGCGGTCTACATTTTGGCCGTCTCGGTGAATACGGAAATAGTGGTCGCCCTCCAGATAGTCTGTTAAAAAGCGCATACCGCATTCCAATGTCATCAACTTGGCACCCCATGGCAAATATTCTTTTTCCACTTTTGTTAAAGCGTCCCCTGCGGCATTTAAAAAGCCTTTTGTAAAGGTTTCAAATAAGGGCAGACTAAAGCTTACCTTTGCCGTATCCGGCTCATCTTCTGCACAGTTATTTGCTCCAAAACGAATAGAATCCCCAAAATCGTGCAGAGATAATCCGGGCATAACGGTGTCTAAATCAATGACACAAATGCCCTTACCCGTTGTTTTGTCAATTAAAACATTGTTTAGCTTGGTATCATTGTGCGTTACACGCAAAGGCAGCTTTCCCGTTTGCAATAAATCTTTCAGTACGCGGCAATCGGCTTTGCGTGCTCTTACAAAATCAATTTCAGCCTGTACCCCTTTGGCGCGTCCCAAAACATCTGCCTGTACTGCTTTTTCAAAATTTTCGTAACGGTTTGGGGTATCGTGAAACGCTGCAATGGTTTCGTGTAAGGTGTCGGCAGGGTAATCTGCCAGCATATTTTGAAAATTGCCAAAGGTTTGCGCCACCGTATAGAAATCCGCTTCGTTTTCAACTTTTTGCAGGCAAACCGTACCCTCTACAAATAAATATACACGCCAAGCACCCGTCTGTGTGTCTGTATAGTATGCGGCACCCTCTTTTGTGGGCAAAACATTTAAAGTTTCGCGCAAAGTGTCCCCGCCGTTTTGTTGAATATGGCTGCGCAAATATGTAGTTACGCCGCTGATGTTTTCCATGAGCTGACGGGGGTTATTAAAGGTATCGGTGTTAATGCGCTGTAAAATAAACCGTTTGCAGTCACCGTCCGGCTGTTGGGTGTATACGCAAAAGGTGTCGTTGATGTGGCCTTCTCCATACCGTACTGTGCCCACTATCTGCCCGCCAAAATCATAGGCGGCTAATGTCTCTTGTATCATCTCATCTGTTGTACTTTTCATTGTTCCGCTTTCCTTTCTTTAAACAGGCAGCCTTTGCACCCACTGCGCAAGGTTGCTTTTTTCTATACTGCCTGCCATAAATTATCCGGATATAAACCCTCGGCAGTTTTTTGAGCAATCGCTTTTACTACGGTGTCCTTATCCTGCTTGTAGGTTACGCCGTACCATTTATCGGGGCTGGGTAAAATTTTTACCGATGCCTTTTCCTCTTCAATAAGCTTACTTACTACAAACGGCAAAAAGTATTCGCATTTTAATGGGTTGCCGGCTAAATTTTCTTTTAGGTAAGCCGCAAACCGCAAGCCGGTCTCGGTGACAAAGCTCTGGGTAAATCCCCACAGGTTCATGCTTACAACTGCGTCCTGCGGCAGCTGATTCCAACTGGCGCCACCGTCCTCGGTGTATTGAATGGTATCCCCTTTTATCTCAATATGTGTGCGCTCGGTTACATTTGCCAAAGTGCCGTTGGGGTTGGCGTTACAAACGCCACGCGCAACGCTGCCGCTCTCGGTAACTGTGTTTTTCAGCAGATAGCCCGCCATACAGTAGCTGTATTTTTCGGCATCTGCGTGGTTGCACAAATAAGTATAAATGTCTTGAAAAGCCTGCGGTCCGTAATAGTCGTCCGCATTTATAACGGCAAAGGGTCCGTCTATTAAATTGCGCGCAGCAAATACAGCGTGGCTGGTACCCCACGGTTTTGTGCGTCCCTGTGGCACGGCAAAGCCCTGTGGCAAATCTTCAAGCTCTTGATAGGCATATTTTACGTCCATAATCTTGCTTAATCTGTCACCGATAGCTTCTTTAAAATCGGCTTCAATGTCTTTTTTAATAATAAATATTACGGTTTCAAATCCGGCGCGGCGTGCATCAAAAATAGAGTAATCAATAATCAGCTGCCCGTGTGCGCCTACGGGGTCAATCTGTTTTAATCCGCCGTAACGGCTGCCCATTCCTGCCGCCATAACTACCAATACCGGTTTTTTCATAACTTTTTCCCTCTTTTTAATAAATTTTATCAGGACATAAGCAGCCCTGTAACAGCGTTATATCCGCTTATAAAAATAATTATCGCGATACACCCTAAAAACAGCCTTTGTATCTGCACGCTGTGTAAACGCCTGTTGCACACACGCCCTAAAATACCGCCCAATATACCGCCTGTAACCATAATAGCCAGCCACGCGCCCTGAAAAGGCGGTACGCTGTTTGTGGCAAAGGTAGTAAGCAAAGCTGTAATCTGCGAGATTAAAATAATATACAAGCTGTTTTGTGCAGCTTTTTTTGTAGGCATAGAAAAGAAATAATATAACACCACTAAGTTTATAGGACCGCCGCCTATACCCAAAAAGCTGGAGCAAACACCTAAGGCAAGCCCAATTATCATACACAAAAATACACTGCTAACGTGCAGCGTTTTAATTTTATTTTGCCGTAACGTGTACACCATCGTAAAAAAAGTAATAATCATCAGGCACAGTGCCTGATAGCCGCCCACCTTTTGCGGCGTGGGCAATAAATTGCTTAGTTCTACAAACCAAATTTTACCCAATACGCCGCCCAATGCCGCCCCCAGTGCCAAAGGCGTGCCCACCTTAAAATCTACCAGTGCTTGACGCGACAACACGGCTTTTACTATAGAATACATGGACATACTTAAAACCGTGCAGCCGGAAAGAAAGCTGATGGTTGCAGGTGTACCAAGTGCAAGCATATCTAACACCGGTTTTATAATTACGCCGCCGCCAATGCCGCAAACAGCCCCTATCATGCTGGCGCCCAAGCTAACCAGCAGCAACGCCCACTCCATTTTTCATCTCCTATCGCTGCACTCAAAACAAACTGTTGTTTTGGCGCAGCGTCTATTTTTTTTCGTCGTAACGCAGCTTGCTGCGCACCGCAGCCTCCATTGGCAGGCCCGTGTCGTAGTCTAGCTGGCGCGGCTCATACTCCTCGTTTTCGCGCTGACGGGTAAAGCCGTCATTTTCCCACAAAGGTGCCTTTTCCGGGCGCCAAGCACGACATGCCCACTGATACCCACGGTACGGGTCACGGGTTTCGTTCATGTGTTGCAACAGCACATCATGCAGCTGATTACGCACATCTGCAATTTGCGTATCGGCACTGCAAATTAAGTTGTCTGTTTCATCGGGGTCTTGCTGCATATCGTACAGCTCATCGCTGTCACACAAATGCAGCACCAGCTTATAGCGGCCGTCTGTTACCCCGCGCATCATTTGCAACCCGCCAAATCCATCGTGGTCTGCCTCGTATCTTGTAAACTCACAAAAAACGTGTTTGTTTATTGCGCTTTCCTGCCCATTAAGCTGTGGCAGCATACTGGCGCCTGTAAGCTGTGCAGGCTTTGGCACGGCAAAGTAATCCAATACGGTAGGTACAAGGTCAATGTGGCTGGCAGGTGCCGAGGTGCACCCTTTTATGCCCCCCTTAATAAGCAAGGGGACATTTGCAATTTCTTTATACATTGCCGCATTTTTCATTTGTAAACGGTGATTGCCCAGC
>JAQUTM010000022.1 GCA_028694405.1 Oscillospiraceae bacterium | reverse complement strand
ACTTTAAATTTTACGTTAAAACGTTTACCCATAGCGGTTAAAAGGTTAATTTGCTCTAAGCTGTCCCAATCTTCAATGTCATCGGCGCAGGTTTCAGCTGTAATTACCAATTCTTCATCGTCAAAATTATCACGAAAAATTTCTTGTACTGCTTCAAAAATTTCTTGGTTGCTCATATAAATCCTCCGGTATTTTATTAAACATGTTTTATTTCCATTACGGAATTTTGATTTTGGTATCCGTCAAAGGCGGTAAAGGCAAAGTGCTTTTCGCCGTCCTTTTCCTCTGCTTTTTCAAAGCCTATTGTAGCATAAAAATCGCTTACTAACAAGTTTTTTGCAGTGGGATAATAGTGTCCCTTTATTGTTTTTATGCCCCGTTTGGCACATAGGCGTACCAGCTCATCAAACATGGCGTGTTCCAAATTTCGCTTAAAGGTGCGGCAGCTCATAATCCACAAATCAATGTCTAAAGCGTCACCTTGTACATGGCCGATAATAGCGGTTACGATACCGTTGTCGCCAAATTTATCAATTAAACGCCCAAACAAGGTAATATACGAATCATTATCTATCAGGCTCTCTACCTCGGCGGCATTATAACGGCGGGTGGTAAGGTTAAATTGGTTTGTCTTGTTTATAAGCTGGGTAATGCGCTCGGCGTGGGCAAAAGAAAAGGGACCAAGCTCACAAACCATTTGCAGGCTTTTTAAATAGCTGCTGTAATCGCCAAAGCTTTGCTGCAGGGCGGCACGCTCCGCGTTTTGCTTGTACATTTCGTTGCGCTTTTTATCGTCTGCCGAAAGGGCGGTAACTTCAAAATAACCGGCGCGGTCTAAGCTTTTAATGTAGGTTTCCGGGCTTTGCACCTGGGGTACCTCTATGGTGGGCAGCTCTTGACGTACAATTTCCCGTTCGGCGGGGTTGTCGTCCACAAAAACAAAGCTTTCGGGTAAAATGTTAATTTCAGCAGCAATATCTGCAATATTTTTGCTTTTGGGGTCCCAGTTGGCTTTAAAGCAGATAAAATCTTCGCGTTTTAATATGCTGTCGGCACGGTTAAAGCCTGCCAAAGCATTGGACTCTTCATTTTTACTGCAAACGTTTAACATGATGCCGAGGGCAGAAAGCTCTTTCAAATAACTTTGAAACTCGCTGTAAGCCATGCCGGCAGGGGTTTCCAGTCCCAGTTCAATACCTTCGGGGCCGTCATCGCCAATGATACCGCCCCACAGAGTGTTGTCCAAATCTAAAATAACGCTTTTTTTGTTTTTTCCAAAAATACTTTTTACAATGTTGGCTACGCTGTAAGCCAGATAGGGGATATATTCGGTGCGTAAAGCATATTTGTAAAGGTACCAGCCGGCCTCGTCAAACCAGTTGTCTAAGCCGTGACATGCTGCCAGATAAGCCAAATCGTTGATGTAAAAGTTTTCGTTTGCACTTGCAAAGGCGGCGGTGCGCATATTTAATTGATTGATAAAGTTTACCCTGCCGTGGATATCCCAAGCGTCGCGGTTGCCAAGCAGGCGGTAGGGCGGCAGCTCAAAGTTGTTTTGAATAACAGGGCACCCAAAGCCCAATGCGGCTTTCCAGACGGTTTCAAATTTGGCAAACTCAGCCTCAAGCTTTTCGGCACATAGAGCCTCGCTGTCGGTTTGGCTGGGATAGTTTTTAATATTTTTGTTGCTGGTGTGTATATAGATAATATCGGGTTGAAAAGCGGCCAAGCTGCCGTCATCAAACACTAAATTTTCATAAAAAAGGGCATATTCCCCTTCGTAAAATTCGGGCTTTATACCGTAGTGCAGTAAAAAAAGCTCAAGAATATGTTTTACTTCACCTACGGTGCTGCCGCTCATGACAGCAATTTTTTTTGGTATTAAACCTTCTTTTTCTAACAGCCTGCGTTTTAGGCTGCGCTTTTTTTGCATCAGATAGCTTGCGTCAAAGGGGTAATCAAGCTCTTTCACGGTAAGTACCTCCGTTTAATTAAATTAGAACAACTGCCTGTAAAACAGGCTGAAAATAAAACAACACCTTTAAAAAGTGTAAACCATTATGTAAGATGTCCCAAAAACAGCCACATATTGCCATTATACAATAATATGTGCATTTTGTATAGTACGCCGCCGGCAGGCATTTACTTGAAAAAAGCGCCTTTTTCTTTTATAATAAATAATATTTTTTAAAATTAGTTGAATGCTATAAAAAGAAAGGGCTGTATTGATGAAGAGAATACAGCCGCAAAAACGTTTTATATAAAGGAGTTTTATGATGAAATTTACTTTTGCACATAACAACATAAACGTTGCAAACTTGGAAAAAAGCCTGACATTTTATAAAGAGGCATTAAACCTTTGTGAGCAGCGCCGCAAAGAGGCGGAGGACGGCAGTTTTACACTGGTGTACTTAGGAGACGGCACAACAACCCACCTGTTAGAGCTTACTTGTCTAAAAGGTCATCCGCAAGCCTATAATCTGGGCGAGAACGAAATCCATCTGGCTTTTACGGTAGATGATTACGATGCTGCGCTGGCAAAGCATCAGGCAATGGGCTGTGTGTGTTATGTCAACGAAAAAATGGGCATTTACTTTATTGCCGACCCGGACGGTTACTGGACAGAAATTATACCTGTAAGGCGTTAGCCGCCAAAGTCTTCAATATAGCGCTGTAAATCCTCTTCGGTTTGTACGGGTATGCCTGCTTGCAGCTGTAAAACGTCTACCTCCGGCAAAAGATAGGTGTAAATGTTCCATGTGCGTACAGGTTCTGTTTTATCCGGCGCAAACAGCGCTAAGGTGCCGCCGTTGTCTTTTAAAATATAGGTAGGCAGCGGTTCGGTTTTGTTTAACCCCAATAAAGGGGAGGCAAACAGGTACAGGCTTATGGCAAGCAGCAGCACAAAAACGGGTATTGCAAAATATAACAGATGTTTCATAAGAGCCCTCCGTATTATAGAAAGTTTTCTATTCTATGCGGTTTAGTATGGACTGTGTGTGTCAAAAATATGCTGTATTATGCATTGCACTGTGAAAATTACCCGTGTATAGTAGAAAAATAGCAAAAATATGGTATACTTATGTTTGATACGGGCCATAAAAGAGACATAAATTAAAAAAATGGCAAAAAATTTTTAGCAAGTTGCGCAAAGCTTGACAAATTTCCTTTTAAAGGGAGGCAAAATATATGAACCAAAACGGCAGTAACAACCGCCGTGGCAACCCCAATGCATCTGCAAGAGCAAAAAGTACGGCTCAGCGGCAGCAAAACGGAGAGCCTCAAACACAAAAAAAGAAGAAGAAAAGCAACAGTAAATCTGTATGGACGGCAATTTTAAAATTTGTTGTATGCATGTGCTGTGTCGGCTTAATTTTGCTAAGCGTTTTAGCAGTAGTGGTTTCACTTTATGTAGTAGAGGCCACAGCAGACGACGATACATTACTGGACCTAAACAACATGAAGTTGAATTTTACCAGCAGTATTTACGTTAAAAATTCCCAAACAAGCGAGTGGTATGAGTACCAAAAGCTGATAGGAAACGAGCATCGTATTTGGGTAAACAGTGCGGATATTCCTGACAACCTGAAAAATGCGTTTATTGCCATAGAGGATAAAAACTTTATGACACACAGCGGATTTTCTGTTCAGCGTACCGTTTTGGCGGGCTTAAATGAGGTTGCCTATAAATTGACAGGCCACTATTTAACGGGACGTCAGCTGGGTGCTTCTACCATTAACCAGCAGCTGATTAAAAAACTGACAGGTGATGCTTCTGATGAGAGCGGTATGGAGGGTTACAAGCGTAAAATTCGCGAAATTTTCCGTGCCATTGCGCTGGATTCCAAATATTCCAAAGAGATTATCTTAGAGGCGTATTTGAACCGTATTGAATTTACAGGCAATACGGCGGGCGTTGCTGCCGAGGCAAACAAGCTGTTCAATAAAGATGTGAGCGACTTGGAGCTTTGGGAGTGTGCCAGCTTGGCCTCTATCGTAAAAGCGCCAACCACCTATAACCCACGTTTAAACCCGGATAAGCACCTAGAGCGCCGTAACCAGGTACTGTGGGAAATGTGGGATCAAGGCTACATTGATGAGGAAGCGTACCTGTACGCAAAAGAGCAGCCCATCGGCCTTTACGAAAAAGAAGTAGACGAAGATGCGCTTGTTACAAAAACCAGCAACAACTCTTACTTTACCGATGCTGTTATTGAAGAGGTAGTAAGCCAATTTGTAGAGCAAAAGGGCTATACACGCCAAGAGGCAACAGCACTTATTTATAATGGCGGTTTATCCATTTACACTACAATGGTGCCCGAGGTACAAGAGGCCATGGAAGAGGTTATGTTCTTGCATGAGATGTATCCGGAAACATATTCTAACGGTAAAACCATCGAGCATGAATACGAAGAAATTGTTTACAATGACGACGGAACCGTAAAAAAAGATGCCGACGGCAACACCGTAAAGGAAACGCTTACCGAAACACCTCAATCTGCCATGGCAGTTGTAAATTACGAGGGTGAGGTTTGTGGCGTAGTGGGTGGTCTTGGAGAAAAAACCGAGGACCGCGGTTTAAACCGTGCCACACAAAGTAAGCGCCAGATAGGTTCTACCATGAAACCCATTGGTGTTTATGCACTTGGTATTCAAAATAATTATATTCACTACAGCTATGCTATCCCTGATGCACCTATCGTAATTGACGACGAGGAAGCAAAAACCGAATCGCTGAGTTACGACGGCGTAACCGTAATACCGGCAGGCAAGCGAGAGTGGCCAAAAAACTACAGCAACACCTACACCAACGCGCCCATGCTGATATGTGATGCCATAGCAAACTCAATTAACACCGTTGCGGTAAAGGTTTTGCAGTTTGTGGGAGAGCGCAACTCGTTTGATTTTGTGCACGATAACTTACAGATAAGCAGCCTTGTAAAAAGCCGAGATTTTACCGGCGCAGATGGCGTTACGCGCGTAGCTACCGATATTGGCCTAAGCCAAATGGGACTTGGCTCTTTGACAGACGGGATTACTCCGCTGGAAATGGCAGGTGCCTACATGATTTTTGGTAATGGCGGCAGCTTTACAACTTTGCATACCTTCACCAGCGTAGAAAACACCAACGGTGAAATTATTTTGGAGCCTATTTTAACCACCACACAAGCCATTAGCGAAGATACCGCTATGATTATGAACAAAATGCTGGAGGGCGTGCTTACCTATGGTACAGGTCATGGGCTGGGTGTGCCGGGCGAAATGGCAAGCGTTGGTAAAACAGGTACCACCAGCGACGACAAGGACCACTGGTTTGTGGGCTTGACACCTTATTATGTTACTGCAACTTGGTGGGGGTTTGACCACCCCACAGACGGTATTAATTTCCACCAGTATCGCCAGCATCCGCCCACCTTGGCGTGGCGTGCCGTTATGGAAAAATGTCAAGAAGGGCTGGAGTACAAGGCTTTTCCTGTCAGCGATAATGTGCAGAAAATTTCTTACTGTAAAGACAGTGGCGCTTTGGCGGGCCCCGGCTGCCCCAATGTAGGCACCGGTTACTACAAAACAGATTATACTCCCGATGCCACCTGTATTTTACACCCTGTAGCTTAGCGTAAAAATAAAAGCGAAAAGTGCCTTATTTTATTTTGCAGCATATAACTATGCAGTGCAGAAAAATAGGGCACTTTTATTGTGTAAAAATAAGGTTGCATAAATATGCAGATTACCTTCGTCAAATATTCTAAAATATGACGCAAAAAGTAAAAATTTTGCACGTTTGCTTAGAAAATGAGTGGGAGTGTTGCGTCAGGCACTTTACTGTGCTATAGTGTTTACTACAGGATACAAATGTTTTTGGGAGGTGGACAATATGGATAAACGCTTTTTATTGATAGAGGCATCTGTTTTGCCCGAGGTTTTTGTAAAAGTTTTAAAAGCAAAAGAATTGCTTGCAAGTGGCGCAGCAAAAAATGTATCGGTTGCCACAAAGATGGCAGATATTTCTCGAAGTGCTTTTTATAAATATAAAGACAGTATTTTTGATGCCGATAACGCACAGGGCGTTATTACCATCAATGCGGTGCTGCAAGACGAAACCGGCGCATTACAGGCGCTATTGGCAGGTGTTTCGGCGGCAGGTGCAAGCATTGTTACAATCAACCAAGAAAAACCGGAAAACGGCTCGGCAGCGGTAAGCGTAACCATACGCACAGAAGGGTTGCAGATGTCTTTGGACGAAATGCTTACAAAGCTAAAAAGCCAGCATACCGTAATTGATGTGCGTCGCAGTGCAAATTTGGTATAAGGTGAATACACATAAAGAGAGGTTATAGGCATGGCAAAAATAGCAATTTTGGGTTTTGGCACCGTAGGCGGCGGTGTGCTGGAGGTTTTGCAGCGCAATGCCAACAGCATTGCAAGGCGTGCAGGACAGCCCATTGAGGTAAAATACATTTTAGATATTCGGGATTTTAGCGCACACCCGCAGGCACAGCTTTTTGTAAATAACATTGATGTTATTTTAAGCGACCCCGAAGTTAAAACTGTAGTAGAAACCATTGGCGGTGCAACACACGCCTATTATTTTGTAAAACAGGCGCTGGAGAGCGGACGCAGCGTTGCCACCAGCAACAAAGAGCTTGTTGCAACACACGGCGCCGAGCTTTTGCGTATTGCAAAGGAAAAAGGCGTTTGCTTTTTATTTGAAGCCAGCGTGGGCGGCGGCACCCCAATTATTACCCCAATGCACCAGTGCCTGGCAGCTAACCTGATTAGCGAAATTGCAGGTATTGTAAACGGCACCACCAACTTTATGCTTACGAAGATGGAAAAAGAAAACATGGGCTTTGACGAGGCACTTAAAATTGCCCAAAGCCTGGGTTACGCCGAAACCATAGACCCCTCTGCCGATGTAGACGGAATTGACGCAGGCCGTAAAATTGCTATTTTGGCAAGTCTTGCTTTTGGCAACCATGTATATCCCCAAAATGTGCCTATGGAGGGAATCCGAAACATTACGGTTGCGGATATTCACAATGCGGCGTTGGCAGGCGGGGTAATTAAGCTTATTGCCCACGCAGCTCAAAACGAGGAGACAGGCGCTGTCAACTGCGGAGTAGAGCCCATGGTGGTAAACAAAGCAAACCAATTAGCAGGCGTAGAAGATGTATTTAATGCGGTTCTGTTAAAAGGCGATATGTTAGGCGATGTTGTATTTTACGGCAAAGGCGCGGGCAAGCTGCCTACAGCCAGTGCTGTTGTGGCAGATGTGATTGACAGCGTGCGTACCGGTACCAAAATACATGACAGCCTGTTTTGGCGTGACAGCCAACCTTTTGAGGGATTACTGACAGATACGGCCGCGTATGCATATTATATGAGAGTAACCGGGGCACCTGCCGCAAATGTTATGGGTGTACTTAACGCAGGCGCAAAACTGCTGTGTGAAGATGAAAACGGTGTAGCTGTGGTAACGGCTGCGCTTACACCGCAACAGCTGCAACAGACCAAAACTGCTTTGACGGCGGTAAACGCAGCCGTTGCTTTGGCTTTAAAAATAAAGGAATAATAAAACCTGTTTTATGCAGTGAAACGGAAAGGGAATGCACGACATGGTAACCATTAAAGTACCTGCCACCAGTGCAAACTTGGGCAGCGGATTTGACAGTTTGGGCCTGGCATTAAGCTTGTACAATACCGTAGAAATGGCAGAAAACGACGAGCTGGACATTTATTCAAATGATGGCTCTTTTGTGCCTAAAACAGACCAAAACTTAATTTACAAAACGGTACAGCAAACCTTTGCGGCTTGTGGTAAACCGTTTAAAAGTTTAAAAATGGGACAGTGTAATCCCATACCAATGGCGCGTGGTCTTGGCAGCAGCAGCGCCTGTATAGCAGCAGGTGTGGTTGGGGCAAATGAGCTTATGGGTCACCCTTTGTCAAAAGATGATATGTTGGCACTTGCCTGTGAGATGGAAGGTCACCCCGACAATGTGGCGCCTGCTATTTTGGGTGGATTTGTAGCCAGTGTAATGGATAACAAGCGCGTGTATACGGTGCGCCGAAATATAAACGACAGCATTTGCTTTGCAGCTTTTGTGCCCGGCTTTAAGCTGCTTACAGAAAAGGCTCGAGCAGCTTTACCGGTGGAAGTAACCCATAAGGACGCGGTGTTTAACTTGTCTCGTTCGGCACTGGTTGCCGCCGCTTTTTGTGAAGAGCGCTACGAACTGTTGGGCGTGGCCACGCAAGATGTGCTACACCAGCAGTACCGCTTGCCCTTAATACCGGGCGGTGCCGCCATTATAGAAAAAACACGCGAAATTGGTGCGATTGCCAGTTTTGTAAGCGGTGCAGGGCCCACGGTGCTGGCTATTGTGCCCACCTACAGCGCAAACAGCTTTTTTGAAAAAGCACAAGAAATGCTTTTGCAGGACGAAAATACTGCCGATTTTACCATACATAAATTAAAAGCCTGTAACGAGGGTGTACAGGTAATATAAAGGACAGCAAAATTTGTTTATAAGCGGTACTTGTATCCGCTTACAATTATATATAGGGGAAAGAGATAAACGGAGGGAATATATGGCACTTATTGTACAAAAATTTGGCGGTTCCTCTGTGGCTGACAGAGACCGTATTTTCAACGTAGCGCGTATTGTTGCCGATACTTATCGCGCAGGCAATGACGTGGTAGTTGTTGTAAGCGCACAGGGCGATACAACAGACGATTTGATTGGAAAGGCCGGCGAAATTACACACGACCCTTCTCAGCGCGAAATGGATATGCTGCTTGCCAGCGGCGAGCAAATCAGTATTGCGCTTTTGGCTATGGCTTTGGGCGAGCTTGGCGTTAAGGCTATCAGCTTAACAGGTTGGCAGGCGGGGTTTAAAACAGACCGCAACTATTCCAAAGCGCGTATTCGCCGCTTGCAAAGCGAGCGCATTGAAAACGAGTTAGCCAAAAACCAAGTGGTGGTTGTAGCGGGATTTCAGGGCCTTAACAGCCATGAAGATATTACAACCTTAGGACGCGGCGGCAGCGATACAAGCGCAGTGGCTATTGCAGTGGCATTGAAAGCAGATTTGTGTCAAATTTACACGGACGTGGAAGGCGTTTATACGGCTGACCCTCGCGTTGTGCCGGGGGCAAAAAAACTGGATTTAATTACCTTTGATGAAATGCTTGAGCTTGCCAGCTTGGGCGCGCAGGTATTAAATAACCGCAGTGTAGAGCTTGCTAAAAAGTTTGGTGTTAATTTAGAGGTTATTTCAAGTTTAAACCCGGTACCGGGCACAATCGTTAAGGAGGTTGTTGACGTGGAAGGTATGTTAATTAAAGGTGTGGCAAAGGACGTAAACGTAGCAGTATTTTCTATTTTGGGTGTGCCGGATGTTCCCGGTATGTCTTTTAAAGTATTTAGCTTGTTGGCTCAGAAAAAAATAAATGTTGATATTATTTTGCAGAGCGTGGGCCGCGACGGCAGCAAGGACTTAACCTTTACAGTGCCTTTGGACGATAAGAGCACTACCATGAAAGTGCTGGAGGAGAATATTGCTCGCTTTGGCGGAAACGGTATTAAAGTGAACGACAGTGTGGCAAAGGTTAGCGTAGTTGGTGCAGGTATGCAAAGCTACAGTGGTGTTGCAAGCACCATGTTTGAAGCATTATATGAGCACAACATCAATATTCACATGATTAGCACCAGCGAGATTAAAATCAGCGTTATTATTGATAAAGCTGATGCAGATAAAGCTGTAAACGCAATTCATGACGCATTTATCAATTAAACAAATGAAAAACAAAAGCCGCTGCTTGGTGTTTATAAAACCAGGCAGCGGCTTTTATTGTAGAAACGCTGTATACAAAAAGTGAAATTACCTCAAAATAAAGCACTGTCGGTTTGTATTGCCTGACAAAAGGTGTATAATAAAATAGAAATTGATACACGAGGTGTAAAAATGGCACAACAAAATAACCGAAAACCAACTAACCCTTACGGACCCGGCACACAGCATTATGAGACTACCCGTTCCACCGGTTCTGCTTATAAAGCAAAGCCACAGGTGAAAAGCCGTAAGGCTGCGGCGCGCCGCGGAAAACAAGATAACCTTATGCTGAAGATGGGTATAGGCGTAGTATGCTTGTTATTATTGGCGGGTTTTATTTACTTTTTATTTACAAGCGATAAAAATAACGCTGTTTTGCCTCCTGACAGCGGCAATCCGCCCCAAAGCCAAAGCACTTCACAGCAGACAGATGCATTGCAAGGGGATACCTCTGCCTTAAGCGGCGCAAACAGCGGTACAGCCCCCGCAGAAACCCCAAGCAGCACTGTAGAGGAGCCTTCTGTTCAGCCGGCACAGGATATTCCCAAAGAGGAATGGTATATGCGGCTGATTAACGAAGATAACCCTCTGCCAGCAGATTTTTCTGTAGAATTGGTGGCGGTAGATGCAGCAGGGCACACCTTTGATGCGCGCGGGGCACAGGCATTAAAGCAGATGATTGCAGACGGTAACGCACAAGGGCTTAATTTAATGATTTGCTCTACTTATCGCAGCGTGGAAAGACAAACTACGCTTTTTAACAGCATGGTAAGCGAATATCAAGCACAGGGCAAAAGCTATGAAGAGGCATATGCCATTACAAAAACCATTCGCGCAATACCCGGTTGCAGCGAGCATAACAGCGGGCTGGCGGCAGATATTGTATCGGTTTACTACCAAACGCTGGACAGTGGCTTTGACCAAACTCCGGAATATGCATGGCTGAGTGCCAATGCCGCAGAGTACGGGTTTATTTTACGCTACCCCTATGAGAAGCAAGACGTTACAAAAATTATTTATGAGCCGTGGCATTACCGCTATGTAGGCGTAGAACAGGCAAAAAAAATAAAAGAAAGCGGTTTGTGCTTGGAGGAATATCTTGCATAATACGCCATTTAAAAGGCTGTCCTTACAAAAGGCGGCCTTTTTTGCCTTTATTCATTGAATGTTTATTGTTTTACAGCCGTAAAATAGGTATAATAACTCTAACTGGTAACAGCGGTTTTATCAAAAGCCTGTGGATTATTTGCACAGGCACTTTTGCCGTTTCAAACCAAAAGATAAGGGAGAACAATATGCAGAGAGAACAAATTTTGCCGGGTGTGTATCTTACATCTTTGCCGGCAGATAAATTTAAACGCAGCCGTATCAGCATAAATTTTATTATGCCCGGTAAACGCAGCACAGCCACTTCTTACGCTTTGCTGCCTATGGTTATGGAGCGCGGGTATGAAGCCTGTCCGGATATGACCCAGCTAAGCATTAAGCTGGCACAGCTTTACGGTGCAAGCCTTGGGGTAGACAGTGGTATGCAGGGACCAAATCGTGTGCTGAATTTTAGCATGGTGGGTATTAAAGATGACTTTGCCTTTGGCGGAGAGGCGTTAAGTAAAGAGTATGCTGACATCTTGTTTGGGGTTGCCTTTCACCCTGATGTAAAAAACGGTGCCTTTGACAGTGAGGCTATAGAGATAGAAAAGGACAAGCTGCGCGAGGTGCTGGAGAGCGAAATTAACGAAAAGCGCATTTATTGTGTGCGTCAGGCAAGACGTAAATTTTTTGGCGACGACGAAAGCGGTATTGAGCGGTATGGCTATTTAGACGATATTGACCCTATAACGCCACAGCAGCTATATCAGGCTTATCTTAATATGGTACAGACTGCTGCTGTTGAGGTGTTGGTAATGGGCGCAGACGCACAAAGCGTAAAAACACTGCTTGTGCAGCAGCTGCAAAAAATTGACCGCTGTCTCTTACAGCCTGCACAGCCTCACGCTATGCCTGTAACAGCGCCGCAAAGCTGTGTAGAGCCGCTGCCTACCGAGCAGGGCAAGGTATGTATGCTGTTTACAACTGCTGAAATATTAAAAAATGAAGATTTAAGTAAAATGCGTATGGCCATTGGCGTTTTGGGCGGCACACCTACCAGTCGTCTGTTTACCAATGTGCGCGAAAAACAAAGCCTGTGCTATTACTGTGCCTCCAGCTATAGCCACATTAACGGTATGCTGAGCATAGACAGCGGCGTAGAGCATAAAAACGCAGAAAAACTACAGCAGGCGGTTTTGGCAGAACTGGACAAATTGAAAACAGAAGAGATAACACAAAAAGAGATTGAAGATGTAAAGCGTACATTATATAACAGCTTAGATGCCGTAGAGGATAATCTGCCCAGTATTGAAAATTGGTATATGGGTGAAATTATGCGCGGCAGTTTTAAAACACCCCAGCAGGTAAAGCAGGAAATTGCCATGGTAAGCGAGGGGGATATTCGTGCTATGCTGGACAAATTTACGTTGCAGGTAACGTATACCTTAACCAACACGAAAGGTGGTGCCGCTCATGCCTAACGCTGCACTTGAAAATGTAAAAAGCGCCACCTGGCACAGCAAAATTGTGCTTGCTAACGGGTTGACGGTTATTGTGTGCGAAATGCCGCAGTACAAAGGCGTACATGCCATATATGGCACAAACTACGGCAGCGTAGTGCGCCGTTTTAATTTAAACGGAACCGATTACACGCTGCCTGCCGGTGTTGCCCATTTTTTAGAGCATAAAATGTTTGAAAACGAAGATGGGCAGGACGCCTTTGCCCTGTATGCAAAAACGGGTGCCAATGCCAATGCTTATACCAGCTTTGACAAAACCTGTTATATTTTTTCTGCCACCGATAATATTGATGAGAGCTTGGATATTTTGCTTAGCTTTGTATCCAAACCTTACTTTACCAAAGAGACGGTGGAAAAAGAGCAGGGTATTATCGGACAAGAGATTAAAATGTACGATGACAGTGCCGAGTGGCGTATGATGTTTGCGATGTTTGACTGTCTGTACCATACCTGCCCTGTAAAAGACGATATTGCAGGCAGTGTAGAGAGCATTGCAGAAATTACACCCCAGCTTTTGTATGCTTGCTGTGACGCTTTTTACTGTCCGCAAAATATGGTGCTGAGCGTGGCGGGTAACATTACGGTACAGCAGGTTTTAGATGCTGTACAGCGTGCTGAGATACCGGCAAAGGAAAGTGCTGTAAAACGTTATGTGGAAGAAGAACCGGCAGAAATACACAAGCCTCATATAGAACTTACGATGGCGGTGTCACAGCCTATATTTGGTCTTGGCTTTAAAGAGACACCCATGCCAAACGATATTCGCACAGAGATTATATGTGATATGCTGACCGAGCTTTTGGTGGGCGATACCACACCTCTTTATCGCAAGCTTTATGATGAAGGGCTGATAAACCCCGGATTTAGCGGAGAATATTTAAGCGGAGAGGGATATTTAAACTTTATTTTTGCGGGCGAGACAAAAGACCCTGCCCAAGTGGAAAAGCTGCTGCGTGCAGAAATTACGCGCTTAAAAACCCAAGGCGTTGATGAAGAGATGTTTACCTGCATTAAAAATATGATGCTGGGAGATTTTGTAACCAACTTGGAAAGCATAGATGATGTTGCAGGAGATTTGGCAGCTGCACACTTTAAAGGGCGCACCACTTATGATGAGATTGCCGCTTTGTGTGATATCACAGTGCAGGATTTAAATAACGCGCTGAAAACGATGTTGAACCCAGAGCGCAGCGCCACGGTAATTATCAAGCCGAAGGCGTAATTTTATCCGATAGGAGAGTATAAGCTATGTTTTATGTTTCATTTCCGGGCCTTGGTATTATAGATTTAGCTATTAACCGTGTGGCCTTTACAGTAGGCAGTATGCCTGTTTACTGGTATGGTGTTATTATCGCAAGCGGTATGCTTTTGGCAGTATTGTTTGCCTATTACAACGCCAAAAAGTTTGGCATTGATGCCGACCGTATGCTAGATGTTATTATGCTGGGCATAGTGGCCGGCGTGGTGTGTGCCCGCTTGTATTATGTGGCGTTTCAAATTGAAAATTATCACTCGCTGTGGGACGTTATCAATGTGCGCGACGGCGGCCTTGCCATTTACGGCGGTGTACTGGGCGCTTTTGGAATTGGGTGCCTTTTGTGCAAATGGCGCAAAATTAAAATTTTGCCTATGTTTGATTTGACGGCTATGGGTTTTTTAATCGGACAAGGTATTGGGCGCTGGGGTAACTTTTTTAACCAAGAGGCATTTGGCAGCAACACAACTATGCCTTGGGGTATGTACAGCGACGGCACCCACAACTATTTAGCTGCTATGCAGGAAACACTGGCACAGCAGGGCATTATAGTAGACCCCTCTATGCCGGTACACCCCACTTTCTTTTACGAGAGCGTGTGGTGCTTAGCAGGGTTTTTCCTGTTGGCATGGTATATGAAAAAGCGGCGGTTTGACGGTGAAATTACATTGCTGTACGGCATTTGGTACGGAGCCGAGCGAGCTGTTGTAGAAGGACTGCGCACAGATAGCTTAATGTGGGGCAGCTTTCGGGTAAGCCAAATGCTTGCCATTGTTATTGTAATTGTGTGCAGTGTTTTGTGGGTTTTGGGCTATAAGCGCGCCCAAAGGCTGCTTGCACAAGGCATTGACCCTGTAAGTCGTGAGGCGGTACCGGTGCAGCCTGCGCAAGACAGCAACGAGGTACAGCTGCAAACAGACGCAAAAGCGGATAATACAACAGAAGCTTTGCCTGCCGAGGAAAACCTGAAAGATGCCGATGCGAAAGCAGAGAAAGACGATACCGCAGAGTAATTGAAAAATAACAGCGATAATACCATAAGCATAACTGTAAAAGAGGAGGGAATAATCATGGGAGCCATAATTGACGGAAAATTGTGGGCGGCAAAGACGAAGGAAAACATCAGAACACAGGTAGAGGAGCTGAAAAAGCGAGGGCTGGTTCCAAAGCTTACGGTAATACAGGTAGGAGAAAACCCTGCAAGTACCGTATATGTAAACGGAAAAGAAAAAGACTGTGCGGAATGTGGCTTTGAAAGTGAGGTGCTGCGGCTGGACGCCGCAGTGTCTGAGGCAGAGCTGTTGGCAGAAATTGAAAAGCGCAATACAGACAAAGCTGTAAACGGTTTAATTGTACAGCTGCCTCTGCCAAAGCACATTGATGAAAATAAGGTTATCAATGCCATTTCTCCCGCCAAGGACGTGGACGGCTTTACCCCTGTTAACGTAGGCCATATGACCATTGGAGAGGAGTGCTTTTTGCCCTGTACTCCTGCCGGCTGCATTAAGCTGATAGAGACCACAGGCATAAATATTGCAGGTAAACAAGCAGTTGTGATAGGACGCAGCAACATTGTAGGCAAACCGGCAGCACTTTTACTGCTGCAAAAAAATGCCACGGTTACAATTTGCCATTCTAAAACGCAAAACCTAAAAGAGATTTGTATGGACGCGGACATTTTAGTGGTGGCAATAGGCAGAGCCAACTTTATTACATCGGATATGATAAAACCGGGTGCAGTTGTAATTGATGTTGGCATGAACCGCAATGACCAGGGCAAACTTTGCGGTGACGTAGATTTTGCGGCGTGTAAAGAGGTGGCAGGCTACATTACTCCTGTGCCCGGCGGTGTGGGGCTTATGACACGCGCCATGTTAATGGAAAACACCTTAAAAGCACTTAAAATACAGCACCAACTGTAAAAAAAGAGGGGGATACCACCATGCACACAGAAAAAAAACGCCTTTATTACTTAGACGTTTTACGCGTAATTGGAATGTGCAGTATAGTTTTTTTACATTTTTCGGTACCCGGCTGGTGGCAAACCGACAGCAGCAGCTGGTGGGGATATAATATTTTCCATTCCGGTACGCGCTGGGCTGTACCACTGTTTTTTATGATAAGCGGTGCCTTATTTTTAAATACGCAGCGCGAAATGCCGCTTAAAAAGCTGGGCTTACATATGCTTAAGCTGATACTGGTATTTAGCGTTGGAAAATTTTTATATGGGCAGCTTGCCTTTTTTACAAATCCGGATTTTGGCTCCTTTAGCATAAGCAATATACTGCGTGGCTTTGGAGACGAAATGCGCAATAGCCAGTTTACTTACCAGTTTTGGTTTTTAACGGCATTACTGGCTTTATACATGATTGTGCCGCTGCTGCGCGGCTTTGTAAAAAATGCGTCTAAGCAAGAAATAATGTTTTTTTTAACCCTTACTATTTTAGCCGACACAGGGCTTTGGGTGATTATTCAATACTGCCCCATAGCTATTTTTACCCAGCTTGCCCAGCAATTTTCTTTTACATATGTAACCGGATACATCGGCGTGTTTGTTTTGGGGTGGTGCCTTTCTAACTGGCAGCTGAGTAAAAAAACGCGTATAGCACTGTACCTAACCGGGGGCTTATGTGTGCTGTGGGTACTGCTATACAGTGTGTACGCTGCAAAAAACGGAGGTTCTACCGATGCGCTTTACAGCTATACCATGCTGCAAAACATTTTGCCTGCCGCAGCAGTGTTTACTTTTGTTAGGCAGCTGTGTACAGATAAAGAACCTTTGAAAATAGTGTCTTTGCTTGCAAAAACGGCAATGGGAGTCTATTTGCTGCACACTTTATTTACACAGCTTATCCGCATTACCCCTAATTTGTGGCAAATGGTTTACAGTCATAACGGCATTTGGACGGTACCTGTATATGGTGGCTTAGTCGTAATTGTTTGCAGCTTTTTTACCTTAATATGGTTCCAACTGGTAAAATGGATTCAGCCTAAAAAACAACCCACCTTTGCGGTAAGCAGAGAGGAATAAATATGAAGATAACATTTCAAGACATAAAAAACAATGAGGAAATACGCACCTATATTACACAGGCAGATGCCTCGCTGATTGCACTGGGCTACACCGAGCACAGCTTTGCCCATGTGAACAAGGTAGCTTATGATGCAAGCAGTTTGCTAAAAAAGCTGGGCTACAGCCACCGCGAGGTAGAGCTTGCCCGCATTGCAGGTTATATGCACGATATTGGCAACGTAATTAACCGCGTGGACCATGCCCAAAGCGGCGCCGTTATGGCATTTCGCATTCTTGACAAAATGGGTATGGACGCCGAAGATATTGCTGTAGTAATTACTGCAATCGGCAACCACGATGAGGGAACGGCGTTTCCGGTAAACCCTGTGGCAGCCGCTCTGATTTTGGCGGATAAAACAGATGTACGCCGTACCCGTGTACGCAATAACGACACCACAAATTTTGATATTCACGACCGTGTAAACTATACTGTTACCGACAGCTTTGTTAAAGTGGACACCTTGGAACAAACTCTCACCCTGAATTTAACGATTGATTTGGATATTTGCGCGGTTATGGATTATTTTGAGATTTTTTTACAGCGTATGCTGCTGTGCCGCCGCGCCGCAGAATTTTTTGATTTAAGCTTTCGTTTGTATATTAACGGTGCACCTTTGATGTAATTGCATTAAAGCAACAGCTTGAAGATAAGAAAATGCCGAAAAAAGCCTGAAATTATAGGAAATGGGACTTGCTATCCCCAAAAAAACATGATATACTAATTAAGCCGCATGTAACGGGTTAATAAGTTGTGCCTATTTTTGGCGCGCACCCTATATCAGCGAGACTTATTTTTGAGAGGAAATACACTATGTACGCAGTTATCGTAACTGGCGGTAAACAGTACCGCGTTAGCGTTGGCGATGTTATTTATGCTGAAAAGCTAAATGTTGAAGCCGACAGCGAAGTAAAATTTGACCAAGTTCTTGCAGTAGGCGAGGAGGGCTCTGTTAAAGTTGGCGCTCCTGTTGTTGATGGCGCTGTTGTAACAGGTAAAGTTGTTAAAAACGGCAAAGGCAAAAAGCTGAACATCATCACTTACCGCAGCAAAAAGGGCAGCAAACGTGCTCTTGGTCATCGTCAGCCTTATACAAAAATTGAAATTACCGCTATTAACGGTTAATAAAAAGGGAGGTACGTAAATATGGCACATAAAAAAGGTGTTGGTTCTACAAAGAACGGCCGTGATTCCGAAAGCAAACGTCTCGGCGTAAAACGTGCAGACGGCCAGTTTGTACTTGCCGGTAACATTTTAGTTCGTCAACGTGGCACACACATCCATCCGGGTGAAAACGTAGGCCGCGGCAGCGACGACACATTGTTTGCTTTGACAGACGGTGTTGTACGCTTTGAGCGTGTAGGCGCAGACCGCAAAAAGGTTAGCGTAAAACAATAAGAACAAAATGAAAAACCCGGGCCATTGCGCTCGGGTTTTTATTTGTAAGTGGATTTAATTTTTTAGAGATAGGATATACTATACCGTATAAGCATTGTGTTTTTACAGGTATTATTGTTAATTAGGAGGTGCTTACATGGCTTCTCAGTTTATAGACGTAGCAAAAATAAGCATAAAGGCCGGTGATGGCGGCGACGGTGCCGTTAGTTTTCACCGAGAAAAATATGTAGCAGCAGGCGGCCCCGACGGCGGCGACGGCGGTAAAGGCGGCAATGTTGTGTTTTTGGCCGACCCCAATCTAAGCACCCTTATGGATTTTCGCTACAAGCGCAAATATGTTGCGCCCAAAGGCGAAAACGGCGGTGCGGCTAATTGCAGCGGCAAAAGTGCGCAGGATTTGGTTATTCGCGTACCTGTAGGCACTGTAATTAAAGACCAAGAAACAGGCCTTGTTATAGCAGACATTAGCGGCCAAGAGCCGGTTATTGTAGCAAAAGGCGGCCGTGGCGGCTGGGGTAACAGTCATTTTGCCACACCTACACGCCAAATTCCCCGTTTTGCACGCCCCGGTCTGCCGGGAGAAAAATTTGATGTGCAGTTAGAGCTAAAGCTGATTGCAGATGTGGGCTTAATCGGCTTTCCCAACGTGGGTAAAAGTACGCTTATCAGTGTAATCAGCGCAGCAAAGCCCAAAATTGCCAACTATCATTTTACCACGTTAAGCCCTGTGCTGGGTGTGGTGCGTATTGATGAAGAGGCCAGCTTTGTTGCGGCGGATATTCCCGGCTTAATTGAGGGTGCAAGTGATGGCATCGGCTTGGGACATGCGTTTTTGCGTCATGTAGAGCGCTGCCGCATGTTGCTGCATTTAGTAGATGTAAGCGGCTGTGAGGGACGTGACCCCAAAGAGGATTTTGAAAAGATTAACATTGAGTTGGAGCGCTTTAGCCCCACTATGGCAAAAAATCCGCAAATTGTATTGGGTAACAAATGCGACATTGCCACACCTGAGCAGGTGGAGGATTTCCGCAAATTTATCGAGGATAAAGGGTTAATGTTTATTCCCATCAGTGCGGCAACACGCCAAGGTTTAGAGGATATTCCCAACATTGTTTATAACATGCTGAAGGATTTACCGCCGGTGCGTCATTTTGAGGCAGACTATGTGAAACCGGAGCCTGTAATCGGCGATAGAAGCTTTACCATAGAAAAAGACGACGAGAGCGTCTATGTAATTGATGCACCATGGCTTGCCCGCATTTTGGACGGCTGCAACATTAACGATTATGAGAGTTTGCAGTATTTCCAACGTCAGCTTGGCGAAAGCGGCGTTATTGATAAGCTTGTGGAAATGGGCGTTCAAGAGGACGACACCATTCGTATTGAAGAATATGAGTTCGATTACGTTTTCTAATATGATAAACTTTGCAGTATGCAACAGCAGTAAAACGTTTTAAAGAAAACCTAAGCGGGACAGCACGGCTTTAGAAATACGCTGTCCCGCAGAGGTAACAAAAATTGTGTAAATGCACCGTTAAGGAATACACAGCACAGCAGCCAGATGGCGGTGCTGTGCCGCCGTCCCAAAGGATAAAACCTCGTTTGCGCAATTTTTACACAGTAAAGTGAGGTAACATATTTGCTTTTTAATGCACAAAGTGAAATAGATATCCACGAGCAATCTCCGTTGGCATTGGCATTTGTGGGTGATGGTGTACTGGAGGTGTTGGTGCGCCAGCGCTGTGTGGGCCGCACACGTCTTGTACCCGGTAAGCTGCATGCTATGGCCGTTAAATTTGTAAGCGCAAAAGGGCAGTTTGCAGCGTTGCAGCACATAGAACCTATGCTGACAGAAGAGGAACAGGGCTTGGTACGAAGAGGAAAAAATGCTACAAAAGCATCGGTGGCTAAACATGCTACCCCACAGGAGTACCGGGCAAGTACAGGGCTTGAATGTTTATTTGGCTACCTAGATCGGAAGAGCAC
>JAQUTM010000021.1 GCA_028694405.1 Oscillospiraceae bacterium | reverse complement strand
CTTCTGTAAAACGCAAGAAAAAATCCGAAGCTGCCCGTAAACGCAAATTTAAATAAGTTTGTACGGGTGCGTGAACAAACGCATTTTAAAGCGGACCTTTTATAAGGTCCGCTTTTTAGTTTATGTACCGAAAGACAAGATTAAATATGCAGTCAGAGGAAAAGTATTTACTTTTTCGTTTTTTATCCGTATTTTTTCTTGTTGTTATATGCGTGGCGTTTGCGGGAGCAGCATTTTTTAACAGTACCGGCGTTGTACAATTTAATAAATTATTTGTGGAATTAGTTTTTTGTTTAGTATCTCCTTATTAGCGGTGCAATACCATTTTACAAAAAAATACACAAACAACGTAAGCGCCTGCTAAATTTTTTGCTGTTATGACAGTTTTGTTTGTTACGCCATCGATTTGCGTGTTTTCCATTTGCTGTGCCATAGGTTGAGACGTCTTGGGGATTATCAAAGGTGCTTTTTACCTTGCAGAAAGCGGCACTTATTTTGGCGTTGCCTATTATCAACTGTATCCAAAGAATTTGTTTTTAATGTATTTGTTTGCTGCCTTTTTTTAGACAGGGCTTATCTTTCACATGGAACATTTTTGGGTTTAGGCGGCTGTGTTAAATGTGGTTTTAATAGATGTTGCGATAGAGCTTATTTTTATCAGTGTAAAAAATGCAAATTGGCAAACGGCTTTTTTAGCACTTACTATACAAATTTGCTTGGGGTTAGTCCCTGCTTGGCAGTGCCATATTGGGACACGATTGCTATGTTTTTTATGGCGTTACCTTTTACGCAAGTGCGCAGTAGGGAATATGGTTAGGCATATTGGCCTTGGTTGCGAGGGGGAGCTTTAGAAAAACCAATATTTCTGAAACTTTACTTTTTAAGCTTATTATTTTGGGCATATTAGGATTTTGCTTTTACTGGAAGGGCGCAGCTGTTACTTAATTCAAATTTTGCCTGTATTTTTTATTTTGGGGAGTGTAGAATTGTTTTATAATAGAGAGACGCGGAGTATTTTGTTACCCACCTGCCTTTTTAAAAATGTAAGCTATATTACACCTGCTTTTCTTAAAAAAAACGGAATAAAAGCATTGGTGTTAGATGTAGATAATACGCTTACCAGCCATAATTCTCAGCAGCTTGCACCTGAAATTTCTGCATGGCTGCAAGCTATGCATGACGCCGGTATAAAGCTGGCTATTGCCAGCAACAATACAAAAAAGAGAGTAATACCTTTTGCAAAAGCCATTGGACTTGATTTTGTAGCCAATAGTGCAAAGCCATTACCTTATGGGTTTATGCGGGCACAAAAGCTGTTTGGCGTTGCAAAAAATGAGATGGCATTGGTGGGAGACCAGATTTTTACAGATGTAATGGGCGCAAATTTATATGGTATAAAATGTTTAATGGTAGAGCCTTTGGCGCCTGAAATTAAAGCTTCCATTGCATTTAAAAGAAAATTAGAAAAGCCTATTATGGCAAAATACCATAAAAATGGCGGAGCGTATATCTCTGCTAAAGAAAAACAGTAAAACCTGTTAGAAAAAGTTAAAGGGCATAGAAGGTACGAAAAAAAGCTTTAGTAAAACAGATTATAAATAAATGCATAAATTTTGGAATAGAAAGCATAAAAAAAGGAGAAAATGAAAATATGAAAACCCGTGTAAACAACTTAATAAACCACATGCCCCAAGATTTTGAGGCCGCACTTGTTAAAACAGAGGAAAATCGATTTTATGTGTTGGATTTTGATACAGGAGATGCCGGTACGGTATTGATATTAAAAGATAAGACCTATTTTATCATTGACTCTCGTTACATTGAAATTTGCAGCAATGAAATTAAAACAGCGGAAATCATTTTAGAAGATAAAGCACTAGAGCAAGTACACCGCTTATTGCAAGAAAACGGCATTAAAAAGCTGTATATGGAAAATAAAATAAGTGTAGCTTTTGCCGATAAAGTAAAAGCGGAAATGCAAGATGTAGAACTGGATTTGACAAGCACATTAAGCGATACTTTAGACGTTTGCCGTATGGTAAAAGACGCGGCTGAGATAGCCAATATACGCGCTGCTCAAAAAATTACAGACATGGGCTTTACCCATATGTTAAAAACCATAAAGCCCGGTATGAGCGAAATTGAGCTGGCACGCGAGTTGGACTTTTTTATGCTTACACACGGCGCTACAAAGCTTGCCTTTGACACTATTTTGGTAAGTGGACCCAATACCAGTTTGCCGCACGGTGTACCCGGAGAGCGTAAAATACAGGCAGGCGATTTTGTAACGATGGATTTTGGTGCTAATGTAAATGGCTATTGTTCGGATATGACACGTACCATTGCAGTAGGCCACGCTACCGAGGAAATGAAACAGGTATATGGCACTGTATTAAAAGCACAACTGGCAGTTGCAAAAAGTGTAAAAGGCGGCATGAAAGGCAATGAAGTAGACAAAATAGCCCGCGACATTATTTATGAGGCAGGCTATGAGGGACATTTTGGCCACGGTTTGGGCCACAGCCTTGGCATTGAAATCCATGAGGATCCACGTTTTAGTCCAATGTGTGAAAAAATAATTCCTGCCGGCACGGTAATGACAAATGAGCCGGGAATCTACTTGGCAGGTAAGTTTGGTGTGCGCATTGAGGACACTTTGGCTTTGACAGAAAGCGGCTGTGAAATTTTTGCCACCAGTGATAAAAATTTGATTATATTGGACGTGTAACTCTTTACGGACCATAGTTTGGCTTAAATAGCCCATTTTTTATGATAAAGGCTTGAAAAAATACCGTATATCATGTAAAATGTATGAAGTAATTGTATCGTTTTTTATGGCATTGGTTTTAGATGCCAAGGCCGGTATAAATTTTATAAATTCACTTTTGGAGGATTATTATTTATGGTATCAGCAGGCGATTTTCGCAATGGTATAACATTTGAAGAAGATGGACAAGTTTTTCAAATTGTTGAATTCCAGCACGTTAAACCCGGTAAAGGTGCAGCTTTTGTGCGTACCAAAACCCGTAATGTTATTACAGGCTCTGTTGTAGAAAAAACCTACAACCCAACTGCTAAATTTCCCGCAGCAACCATCGAGCGCAAAGATATGCAATACTTGTACGAAGATGGCGGTTTGTATTACTTTATGGATACAGAAACCTATGAGCAAACTCCCCTTAACGAATCTGACCTTTCTGACAACTTTAAATTTGTTAAAGAGAACGAGATTGTTAAAGTGCTTTCTTACAAAGGCAACGTTTTTGGCGTTGAGCCCCCCAACTTTGTAATTTTAGAGATTACAGAGACAGAGCCCGGTGTAAAAGGTAACACTGCCACAAATACCTTGAAACCTGCAAAATTAGAAACAGGTGCAGAAATTCGTGTGCCTTTGTTTATCAATGAAGGCGAAAAAATCCGTATCGATACTCGCACAGGCGAGTACATGGAGCGCGCTTAATTTAAATTTTAATAAAAGCGGCGTTAGGAAGGAGGTTCATATATTATGAACTTGACAGAAAAAGCAGCATACATCAAAGGCCTTGCAGAAGGTTTAGACCTGGATTCTACCACAAAAGAGGGCAAGGTTTTAACGGCTTTGTTAGAGCTTTGCACAGACATGGCACAGCAAGTTACAGATATTGACAGCGATGTTGACAGCATTTGTGATGAGCTGGAGGCGATTGATGCCGACTTGACAGATATTGAAGACGTTTTGTTTGAAACAGATGAGGACGAGGACGAAGACGCTGAAGAGTTTGACGGCGGCTTATACGAGATTACTTGCCCCAACTGTGGAGATGTTGTGTGCGTAGACGAAGATATGCTGGAAGACGATAATCTTGCCTGCCCCGCTTGCGGTACAAAGTTTGAAATAGACTTTGACTTAGACGACGAAGAGACCGAAGATAAAGAATAAAAAGAGCTATAAAAAAACAGCAACCATAATTATGGTTGCTGTTTTTTTATATAAGCTTGCTGTAATATACAAGCATAAGCGTGTAGCAATAAAACCAAAGTGTGGTTATGACACGGTGCCTATAAAAAGCTTATCTGCCAGAGCAGTGTATACAAAACAAAAGTTAAAAATAATCAGTGCCGATATTTTGTGAAAAGTAAAGCAAAAAATGTAGTTTGGAAAAATAATAAAACGGAGTATCTCATTGCCCAAAAGCTAAGATACTCCGTTTTTGTTTTAAAGATGTTTAAACGCTTTTTTCAGAAACATCGGTCAAAGCACGCTCCAACCAAATATTTCCAATATCCAAAGCGCTCCATAAACCGTTTTTGTCGCTTTGTTTTACCACACGTTCTAACAAGCTAAGCTTGGTATCGGTTTTTAACAGGGTAACGTGAACACGGTCTGCAATTTCTTCGTTCTCTTCCACTTTGGTGGTTAATATCTGCATAAAAATTACATAAGGCTCTGAAAGGCTGCCGTAATACAGCTCATTTTTACTGCGCACAAGGGGCCGACCTTTATATGTTAATGGCGCTTTATAATCCATTTTCTAAACCTCCCTTATTTAATGACGTATACAATCATACCATATTTATGGTATTTATACAACATGTAAAAATGTCGAAAGAGCGCGATGACTACAGAAAAACAAAACAGGCGGCTTAAAAAAGCCGCCTGTAAAATTTACTCGCCTAAATAACTTTTTAGTAAGGTGTGTAGTAAATCATCACGGTCTAACTTTTGTATTTTACTGCGTGCGCCGTTATGAGTGGTGATATAGGTAGGATCTTCTGACAGAATATACCCTACAATTTGGTTTAGGGGATTATAGCCCTTTTCCTTCAAAGCATTGTAAACATCAGTCAGTGTTTCTTTAATTTGTTTATCCTTATCATCGAAGATGCTAAATATAGTTGTGGGCTCGCTCATGGTACACCCCTCCTTTTCCTATATTCATATATTACAATAAATTTACAAAAAATACAAGAGAATCGTGCCGCATGGAATGGAAACAATTTGTGAACAAGCTTTTATACAATAACTAAAAATACGTTGAATAAAGCGCCAATATTAAATATGCAGGCAAGCATCATAATATAAGGAGACAAATCTCGCTTGCAGGTAAAGGTGTTGTTTAGCAAGGTAAACAGCAAAGGCGCGGCGAAAGGCAGAAAATAACGGCCTTGAATACCGTACAGGGTAGTTAAGTCTTTGCTTGTCCATTGAAAAGCTACTAAAATCATTAGGGGAAGAAAAGCGGCAAAAACAGCGTAAACCAACACTTTTCGAGAGGCGTTTAAAGTAGGAGTAGGCTTATTTTGCACGGATATTAAGCACATAGCCAGCAAAAATAAAAATCCAATTACCCAGAGATTGCTGATAGGCAAATTGTAGTAACCCAAAATGCCCCCTACTGCTGTTTGAATATAAAACCAAATTTTTTCAAAAAAAGTGCGTAATACAAATTGGATAAACCAACCCGGAGCTGCCAAAAGGTCTCCCAAAGCATAATGATTGGCTCCTAACACAGGTTCCATTTCGCTTAAGATAGAGAGAAGAGGTGTCGCTTGCCAGCTTAGCGTTTGTGCTTGAACAGCCAGGCTGTTGGACATGGTGCTTAAAGCCGGTACGGCAGCCGTCAGGCTTTGGGCAGAGGCATCTACAATTTCGAGGCTGTTATAAAAGTAGCCCGCCAAAAAGCTGTCGTTAAAGCGGAAGAAGCTATACATACCAAAGCCCCAAACGCCCAAATTTGCACCTGCCCAATAAAGCTTATTTTTATATTTTGCAAGGGGGATAAGCAAAGTAAGACCCATAAGCACAAAATAAATACTTTTGCTGGGAGCAAGTATCATGTTGAAAAAAGCTAAAATTAAAATGTGCCGCAGCTCTACCCGAGGCTGTGCATAGGCAATATTTAGGATATAGGCAAAGTAATAAAATGCCATTGCCAGCATAATTGCATCATAGTTAAAGGAAGCTGCCACATGTAAAGTCATGGGCAATAGAGCAAGCGTTGTAAAGATAGATTTTCCAAAGGGTGCTTTGCGAATGGCAAGCCACGTTACAATTACGAAAAACAGTAAATTACAACTTCGGCCTATAATCCATAAAGGCACAAAGCCTACCTTTAGGGCGCGCGCAATGGCAACGCCTACCATGGCGGGCCAATATAAAACGGGAAAAACATCATTGAATTCAGAGTTAAAAACCTCTGTAGGTGTCATGTCTTCGGCTTTAGAAAACAGCTGTGTGGCAATTTTTTTATAGCTGAAAATAGAGGGAGTAGTTTGATCCTCCTCTGTAGGCCACCATGCGTTGGGACGCCAATCTCTTACTTCATTTGGGTGTGGATCCGAGTTTTGACCAAAAAACATATTGCTGTAACAATAGGCTGTGTTTAAATGGGTGCGCTCGTCCGGCACGCATAAAATAGGCAAAATGAACATATAAAAAATGCCCAGTGCCAATGCGATAGGAATAAAAGCGTTTTGCGGTTTTACTTTTTTTACAATTAAAAACCAGTAGGCCAACAGTAAAAACAGGGTAAACAATCCGCCAAACCCCCAATAGTAGGGGTCGATAAAGTTACCGCTACGTTCAAAAATAATGCGAGCAGAAAGAATGCCGGGCTGCTCTACGCCGTTTTCATATAGCGCATCTTGATAATCAATTCGGCGGCTTGCCTTATATAAAAACAGAGTGTCCTTATAATCTTCTAAGGTGGCGGTAAAAGTAATGTCGTAAGCACCGCCCATATCGGTTTGAATAGGAGCGTCCAGCATATAGCCTGTGTATTCGCTGAAAATGGTGGCTTCGGTTAAGGGAATATCTACGCTGCTTAACAATAAGTCTGTACCTTGTGCATATATTTTTGCGTGTAGGGTGCCGTTGGGGGCAGTTTCGCCTTTTCCCAAACGTATTACAAGACCGTATATGGGTCTGTTGGTATTCAGCTGCTGTGTAATAACCGTATCGGGCGTAAAAAAGGTTGTTTGCGCATCAGATTCATAGGTGAGTTCGTAGGCAAGATTGCGGTCACGGGTGTGTACGATAGTTGCCAGATAAAAGTAACCTAAGCACCCTCCCATAACAGCCAGAATACAAAGCATAACAAGAAGATGTCTGATTTTATAGAGAAAGCGAAACAGTTTGTCTAACATAAGCACTCCTGCATTTTCGTGACAATATCACACGTTATTAAATCCTTTTATAGGGCGTATACTTAACAGCACAAAACTGTTTTCAATCATAAAAGGGTGTATTCTATATTATAGTATAATCAACGCGCAATGTCTATTTTAATCCTGGTCTAAATATTCTGCAGCGGCAAGCCCTGCAATTAACCCTTCGCCCACGGCTTTGCTTACCTGCAAGGGGGTACCGGTGCAGTCTCCACAGGCAAAAAAGCCGGGGATATTGGTACTCATGCTGCGCGTTACATTTACATATCCGTCTGTCAATTCTAAGCCGGCTATCAGTTTATCGGGTGCGATGGCTGCACGCAGTAAAAAAACTCCGTCGCAGGGTAGCCGTGTACCATCTGCCAAGACAGCGTGAGAAACTTTGTTTTCGCCTTCGATAGCTTTAAGCGCACCGGCAACAAAGGTTGCGGTATCGGTAAGAGCAGCAGGCTGCTTTGCAGCAACAAAGTTAACGTTTACCCCAATACCTGCTAAAAAGTTTGCCTCTTCTACAGCGTCTTTGGCGTTGCCCCATACAACACAGGTTTTGCCGCGATACAGCATACCGTCACAGGTAGCACAGTAGCTTACGCCGTTGCCTAAAAATTGGGCCTCACCCGGCAGTTCTTTGGCTTTGGCAACGCCACCGGCGTAAACAATGGTACGGTAGGATAAAATTTCTCCGTTTACATTTGCCATAAAGGTGTCATCAAAGGGCATGATGTTTGCCACTTTTGCGTTTTTTATAGGGATTTGCATCTTTTTTACATGATTTAAAAAGGTATCCATAAGCTGAGTGCCGTTTAACCCCGGCAGACCAAGGTAGTTGTCTACCTTTTCTGCACGAGCCAACAAATTTTCACTTCCGTAAATAATAACGCTCTTACCGCGTTGGGATAAGTTTATAGCGGCAGAAAGCCCTGCGGGACCGGCGCCGATAACAGCTGCATCAAAAGTATGTTCCATAGCAATTTGTCCTTTCTGTAACAAAGCAAATTTTGTGCTAAAATTATTTTAGTGTGTAGGATAAATATAGCATAATCAGTGGTGTTAAACAATACTAAAAAAGTATATATTAAAAATATTTTAAAAAAAGTCGACATTTATTTTTTGGTAGTGTATACTAAAATAAATTAACAAAAAGGAGAATTATATGAAATTTTGGAATAAAAGTATTTTTACTAAACTAGTATTTGGTATCTGTTTGCCACTTTTGTTAATTTTCCTATTTTTAATTACTTTTATACTGATTAAATTGGAAAGCAGTGTTAACCAAATTAACACAGATAAACTAAAGGCGGAATCTGCCGCTGCCGCAAGCCAAGTAAGCGAGTATTTTACAAAATATGTAGAAGATTCCACGTTGCTGGGCGCAAATTATGAAATGCAGCAGCTGTTTATTCAAGTTAGCGGTACAGTAAAAATAAATGAGGCGGGAAATTTTACTGCGGTAATGAAAACCATGGAAAATATGGCAGGCTTAGACGCAGATAATATACATGCCTGTTGGATTGCTGACGTAGACACGGGACAAGCTGCCGAGACCGGTAATTGGGTTTCTGACAGCTCGTGGAATTTGTATGACCGTCCTTGGTATGTGGCTGTGGAAAAAACAGGCGCAACCCATATTACAGAGCCGTATATGAGCAATTCTACAAATGCATATGTTATCACAGTTGCCACGCCTGTATATAACACCTTGGGACGTTTAATAGGTGTAATAGGAGTAGATGTTTCGGTAGAAACGCTACAGACGATGATGGAGGAAAAGCACTTAGGAAAAACCGGCTTTTTTACCTTGATAAGCAGCGAGGGGGCAGTGGTGTATAGCCCCGACGAAGGCAACATTGGCAAAAGCGTAACAGAAACTAAATTCTCCCAGGAGATTATTGGGGCAATACAAGAAAAAACAACAGGCAACTACACCTATACCATAAACGGTAAAGCCTATTACGGAAGTTTATGCGACGTGGGTGAAACCGGCTGGACTGTTTTGACAGGTATGGCAAAATCTGAATTTTATGAGAGCTTTTATGCCATTAGAACGCTGATAGCAGGCGTATTTTTGGGTGGACTTGTTCTTATTTTGGTATTGATTATCCTGTTGGCACGGGGTATTATCAAGCCTCTTAAAAAGCTTACCGGATCAGCTAACAGTATTGCAGAGGGCAATTTAGATGTTTTAATGGAAATTAAAACAGTAGATGAAACAGGTAAAGTTGCACATGCTATTAACCGTACCGTTACGCGTTTGAAAGAGTACATGGCATACATAGAGGAAATTACTGCTACGTTAAACCAAATTGCAAACGGTAATTTAAACTATACCCTAAAGCTGGACTATAAGGGCGATTTTAAAAACATCAAGAAAGGCTTGGACAACGTTTCGGCAACGCTGTCTGAAACATTAAGTCAAATTGGCCAAGCCGCAGAACAGGTGGCAAGCGGAAGCGGACAAGTTGCAGGCGGTGCACAGGCGCTTAGTCAGGGGGCAGCCCAGCAGGCAAGCAGTGTACAGCAGTTGGCCGCAACCATTGAGGAAATTTCTAATCAAATAAAGCTTACTGCACAAAAAACACAAGAAGCGGAAGGGGCAGTAATACAAACCGATGGGGAGATAAGCGACAGCTACCTGAAAATGCAAGAGCTTATTGCTGCAATGGAGCAAATTAACAGTGCTTCCGCTGAAATTGGAAAAATTATAAAAACCATTGAAGATATTGCTTTCCAAACTAATATTTTAGCCCTAAATGCCGCCGTTGAAGCTGCCCGTGCAGGCGCAGCCGGTAAAGGCTTTGCCGTGGTTGCAGATGAAGTGCGCAACTTGGCAGGTAAATCTGCCGAGGCAGCCAAAAACACCACTGTGTTGATTGAAAACTCCATAAGTGCGGTAGAAAAGGGCACGGCAATGGCAAACGCTACGGCAAATTCTTTGCAGACCGTGGTAGAAAGCTCTAAGGTAATAGCGGGTGTTATAGAAGAAATCAGCGTTTTTGCCAATGACCAAGCGGACGCCGTAACACAGGTAAGCCAAGGCGTAGAGCAAGTAAACGGTGTTGTGCAGACAAACAGTGCTACTGCTGAGGAGAGTGCGGCTGCCAGTGAAGAATTAAACGGGCAAGCACAGATGTTGAAAAACTTAGTGGGTAAGTTTACCTTAAAGGAGACAGACCCGCAAAGCCAAATGTATGATTTTGTATAGAGCAAATTAAAGCAAAAAATTAAATTAAGTGATAAAAAAACAGCCGTCTCTTTACAGAGGCGGCTGTTTTTTATAAAGATTAACTGCGTAATGTTACATCAATTTCAGCAAGAGATTTTAAAACTTTTTTTACAACATTATCGGCTTCTTCGTCGGTTAAAGTATGGTCACCGCGCAAAACCAAATTATATGCCATGCTCTTCTTGCCTTCGTCAACACCGGCTCCGCGGTAAACGTCAAACAAGCTGCAGGCTTCCAGCAATTTGCCTGCGGCTTTTTCAATCCGAGAAGCAATGTCGGCAGCGGCAACTTCTTCGGCGGCAACCAAAGCAAGGTCACGGGTAGTGGCAGGGTGTTTTGGTGTGGGTACATACTCTTTTGTTGCACCGCGGTTTTCAAATAAGGTGTCTACGCTGATGTCGGCGGCATAAATGCGTGGTTTTACACCGTAATTTGCCTGTACAACAGGGTGAATTTCACCAATGGTGGCAAGTTTTACGTCCCCAAGCATAATATCGGCACACCGACCCGGATGAAAAATGGTGCCTGTGGTGTTGCGCACTACGGTGTAACCGGTAATGCCTGCGGTTTCCAGCAGTTTTTCCACAATGCCTTTTACGCCAAGATAATCGTAGTCCTTACCGTAAGCACCTATAATTATTTTTTCGTTTTCGGTAGGCAGGGCATCTGCATCTGCGGCGGGTACATACTCGGTGGCGTTTTCAAATAAAGCGGCCTCGGGAGCATGGGCGTTAAAGTTACGGGCAATTACACCCAAAACACTGGGGATAGCCGTTGTACGCATTAAGCTGGTATCTTCGCCCAAGGGATTAGAAATCACAACAGCATTGCGCAAGGTGTCATCTGCGGGCAAATTGATAGCGTCAAAGTTTTTGGCGCTGTAGAAGCTGAAGTTTTCACACTCGTACAAGCCATAGCCTATTAAAGCGTCAACCAGTTTGCGGCCAAAAATTTGGCGTGGGTATAAACGTGCAGTTGCAACGCCCTTCATAATGGTGCTGGGCATATTATTGTAGCCGTACATGCGAGCTACCTCTTCGGCTAAATCGCAGTCGCGCTCAACGTCATCGTAACGCTCTAAAGGTACGGTTACGGTGTTGCCCTCCACAGTAAAGCCCAAGGGCAAAAGGGTATCTATCATTTGCTGCTTTGTAAAAGCGGTACCAAGCAGTTTGTTAATCATGTCGGGGCGCAGTTCAATTTGGCGGGGTGTGCGGGGAGCAGGATATACATCTACGATACCGCCCACTACATCACCTGCGTCCAGTTCTTTTACAAGCTCCAAAGCGCGTTTGATAGCAGGCAGACAGTTTTCGGGGTTTAAGCCTTTTTCAAAGCGGGCGCTGGCCTCGGTGCGCATACCCAGTTTTTTAGCGGTTACGCGTACGCTTGGGCCATCAAAGCAGGCGCTCTCAAAAATAATGGTATTGGTGCTATCATAAATGCCGCTAAATTCGCCGCCCATTACACCGGCTACCGCCATAGGTGCTTTTTCGTCGGCAATTACAAGCATATCGTTTGTAAGGGTACGTTCTACACCGTCTAAAGTAACAATTTGCTCGCCGTCTGTCGCTTTGCGCACAATAATGTGGTTGCCGTTTACATAGGCAGAGTCAAACGCATGCATGGGGTGGCCATACTCCAACATAACATAGTTGGTAATATCTACAATATTATTGATGGGGCGTACACCGCACAGCCGCAGACGCTGACGCATCCAGCGTGGGCTTGGTTTTACACGCACATTTTTAACCATAGCGGCTGTGTAGCGGCTGCAAACCGTGTCTGCAATATCTACCTTCAGCATATCGGCAATGCTGCCCTCGCCAGTAGGCAGCTGGGGTACATGGTCGGTAAAAGGAACACCATATGTGGCTGCACTTTCACGGGCGAGGCCGCGAATAGACAGGCAGTCGGGACGGTTGGGGGTGATTTCAAATTCAACGCTTACGTCGTCAAGCCCCAAAGCAACAGTGGCAGGGGTACCCAAAGCAACATCTTCATCCAAAACCATAATGCCGTCTTCTACAGCGTTTGGAAAATCATGTGTTGTCAAGCCAAGCTCGCCTAAGCTGCAAAGCATACCGTTGCTCTCTACGCCGCGCAGTTTTCCTTTTTTAATTTTTACGCCGCCGGGCAGGGTGCTGCCGTGTAAAGCGGCGGGAACAACGTCTCCCACTTTTAAGTTGGCGGCACCTGTTACAATTTGAATGTTTTCCTCTTTGCCGATATTTACCTGACAAATTACCAAATGGTCACTGTCGGGATGTTTTTCAATTTGCTCAATGCGGGCAATTACAACGTTGTCAATTTCGTCGGCTTCGCATTCGTAGCCCTCCACCTTGGTGCCGCTCATGGTCATTTTTTCGGCATATTCATGTGGAGTAGTTGTGTAGGTGCAATAATCCTGCACCCAGCTAAGTGGCATTTTCATGATATATAACTCCTATCCGTATCAATAGCTATTTTTAATTAAAACTGCTTCAAGAAACGCAGGTCATTTTCGTAGAACAGACGCATATCGTCAATACCGTAGCGCATCATGGCAATACGCTCCAGACCGATACCAAAGGCGTAGCCGCTGTATACCTCAGAGTCGATATTGCAGTTTTCCAGTACCTTGGGGTGAACCATACCGCAGCCCAAAATTTCAATCCAGCCCTCGCCCTTACACATGCTGCAGCCTTTGCCGCCGCACTTAAAGCAGCTCATATCCATTTCGGCGCTGGGCTCGGTATAGGGGAAGTGGTGGGGACGGAAGCGAACGCGTGTTTCGGCACCGTACAGTTGTTTAATAAAGGCTTCTAAAGTACCTTTTAAGTCACTAAAGGTAATGTCGGTATCTACAACCAAGCCCTCAATTTGGTGGAAAATAGGGCTGTGTGTGGCGTCAACAGCGTCGCTGCGGTAAACACGGCCGGGACAGATAATGCGGATAGGCGGTTTTTGTTTTTCCATGGTGCGTATCTGCATGGGGCTTGTTTGCGTGCGCAGCAAGATATTTTCTGTGATGTAGAAGGTGTCCTGCGTATCACGGGCAGGGTGGCTTTTGGGCATATTCAACATTTCAAAATTGTAATGATCCAGCTCCACCTCGGGGCCTGTCTCTATGCTAAAGCCCATACCCAAAAAGATTTCTTTCAGCTCATCTAAAACTTGTTGGAAAGGGTGGCGCTTGCCTTGCTTGGGCTGTACGCCGGGCATGGTAACGTCAATGCTTTCGGCAGTAAGGCGAATTTTTAACGCCTCATCAGCCAGCTGCTTTTTTCGTGTGGCAATGTCTTCCTCAATGGCATTGCGAACCTCGTTTGCCAAGGCACCAATTACGGGGCGCTCTTCTGCGGTTAAGCTGCCCATCTGTTTTAAAATGCCGGTTAACTCGCCTTTTTTGCCTAAAAAACGTACGCGCAGTTCTTCAATTACTTGCTCGTTTGCGGCGTTTGCCACAAGCTCATCGGCAAGGCTTTTAATGCTTTGCAAAGCCTCTTTCATGGTTTTTGTCTCCTTTTTGTATAAAAATAGTTTTGGTGTGCTGCGTCGGTTTTGGCAATAAAAAAAAGACTGCGCCCCCGACGTAACGTCTGGGACGAAGCCTTGTAAACTCCGCGGTACCACCCAAATTTTTGCTTTCTGCTTGAGAGCAAACACTCCTGCATCTTATAACGGGGACAACCGTTTTTGCCTACTTAAAGGTTCAGCAAAACCGCTCGAAAGTGAACTTCGGTAACGCCTGTGCAATAAGTGGCTTACAGCCTTGGCCACTCTCTCTTAAAAGGCACATAGCACCTACTCTCTTTGTCTGTGCGTTTAAGTAAAATTATATCATTTGTATGTACGGTTTGCAAGCGCTTGCAAAGGGTTTCTGGTTTTTTTTTGGCAAGTGTACTATAATATAAAGCATAGCTTATACAAAAGCGGAACAGAATTATATTTAAGATAAAAAACAGCCAGCAAAAGAGGTGTAATATGTACGGCATAGGGGTAGATACTGCAACTGTGGCACGCATTGAAAAAAGCATGAAGAGCGAGGCTTTTTTAAAACGTGTGTTTTCGCAGGAAGAGCAAAACCTGTTTTTAACAAAAGCGCATTTTGCCCAAACAGCGGCTGCCAATTTTGCCGCCAAAGAGGCTTTTTTAAAGGCTACCGGTAATGGCCTTGGGGCTTTTGCGCTATGTGAGATAGCCGCTTTGCGCAAGGAGAGTGGAATGCCGTATTTTGTCTTTAGCGGACAGGCGCAGGCATTTATGAAAAAAAACGGGTTAACAGCCCATTTATCTCTTACCCACGAAGGCGGGTTTGCCACTGCTTTTGTAGTGTTGACGCCGCAAATAACATAAATAGTAAAAATAGGGCAAAATAAAAGCACCCCTGTGACAGCACTGTAAGTATTCTCAAATAAGTGCGGTCCATCGGGGTGTTTTGTTTATTTAAGTAAGCTAAAGCTGCATTAGACCAAAACTGATATTTAAAGCACTGTCTACCCGTTGCTGGTCATCTTGGTCAATTTGTCCGGTACGTTCTTTTAAGCGGCGTTTGTCTAAAGTGCGTATTTGCTCCAGCAAAACTACACTGTCTTTAGAGAGACCGCATTTTTCGCCTTTAATACCAATGTGTGTCGGTAGATTGGTTTTATCATGCTTGCTTGTAATTGCGGCAGCAATTACGGTTGGGCTGTAGCGGTTGCCAATATCGTTTTGTACAATGAGTACGGGTCGCACGCCGCCTTGCTCGCTACCCACAACGGGGCTTAAATCAGCATAAAAAACCTCGCCGCGTTTTACGTCCATTTTTTTGTAAATCCTCCTTGTTTTAAGTTAGGGTGGGTATCTTTTCTTTTATTATTTTGCCCACTTTAAGGGTTGTTAATCATATAAAGCCAGAAAAGTAGCTAAAGTTTGCAGTAATCTTTTAGGTAAACTCGTTATAAAATAAGTGTGTAAAAAGAGTTACAATCTTTTTTTACATCTGTGCATAAACATAAAATAGGTATAAACTGAAAAGCATATCGGTTTATTTTGAGGTAGGAGCGTAAAAAATGCAAACTTGGATAGCTACTGTTGTAAAAAACAAAAAGCAAAATATAATTGCTTTGGTTGTGCTATATTTGGCGGTTATTTTATGTACAGGCCTTTTTTTTGAAGATACCGTACAGGAAACAGCACTTTTTATTGCGGCGTTTGTTTGGGCAACTTTGCTGGTAGGGGTATATAACCTAAGTTTTACAGGTACACAAAAGCAGGTAAAGGGTATTCGTATGGTGTGTTTTTGTGCGGCAACCTTATTAAGCTTTTTTGGTACAGAAATTTTAAATGATAACCACTTGTTTGAAAATACATATATTTTATACTGGATTTTAAATATTATTCTTTACCTGTTTTTATATTTGTGCGTAAACATTTTTTTACATCGTACTTGGCTGTGCATGGTTGTAACCGGCTCTGTTATCTACGCGTTTGGCGTGGTAAACCACTTTGTTTTGTGCTTTAGAGGTGGACCCATACTGCCGTGGGATATTTACGCTGTGCAGACAGCAATATCGGTAAGTGGCACCTATCGGCTAAGCCTTAGTGCCCCGTTAATTGTAAGTGGGCTTATTTTTGCAAACTTGTTGGTTTTGGCGTTGCGCTTACGACCGTTTGAAATGCAGTGGTATGTGCCGCGCAAAGCACGCTATTACGCAAAAAAAAGCGTGGGCGTAGCAGCACTGGCAGTTTCTTGCTTTTATTTGATATTTATTTCGCCTGCTCACAGCTGGTTTAACTTAGAGATGTATCCTTGGCGTTACCAATACAGCTATCATCGCATGGGGTATTTGGTTGCAAGCGTAGAAAATATTTGCGAAAGTATTATTATTCCGCCGACAGGATATGGCACAAAAAAAGTACAGCAGCTGGTAGCTAAAGTAAAAACTGCTCAAGATGCGCCAAGCTTAACCGGTCCGGAAGGCACAGGTGCGCTAACCGAAGAGACAGTGCCGGTACAGGCCACTCCTGAAGGGATACAGCCGCAGTCCACGCAGACGCAGACAACCGCGACACCCAATTTAATTGTAATTATGAACGAGAGCATGGCGGATTTAGAGGTGATAAATTCGTTTAACACAAGTGACGAACCCCTAGCCTTTTTTAACAGCCTTACCGAAAATACCATACGAGGAAACTTGTATACACCTACTATTGGCGGTGGCACTTGTAACACCGAGTATGAATTTTTAACGGGAAACAGCTTACAGCTTTTTCCCCACGCTACGCCTTATCAGCAGTTTGTTACAAGCCCCTCTAAAAGCTTGGTGTCAACCTTAAAGCAGCAGGGATATACCGCGCTGGCTGTGCACCCTTACTACGACACCGGTTGGAGCCGCAATAAAGTTTATCCGTTTTTGGGGTTTGACACCTTTTACAGCAGCAAAGATTTTAGACGCCCAACTATGGTGCGTGGGTATATCAGTGATATTTCCAGCTTTAAAAAAGATATTGAACTGTTTGAACAAAAGCAGCCGGGAGAGCCTTTGTTTATTTTTAACGTAACCATGCAAAATCACAGTTACTATGATACGGGTAAAATTAAGCAAACAGTTACCCTTACAGACTATGACCAGTTTCGTGACGTAAATGAATACCTCAGCCTACTGCGTATGACAGACGAAGCTTTTATGCATCTGATAAGCTACTTTAAAAAGGTAGAAGAGCCAACGCTTATTTTGATGTTTGGAGACCACCAGCCCGCGGTTTCGGACGATTTTATAGAAGAGCTGTACGGCAAGCCTTTGGACGAACTGACGGACGAAGAAAATATGCGCCGCTATATTACGCCTTTTGTTCTTTGGGCCAATTATGATATTGAAGAAAAAGAGATAGATGCCATCAGTGCAAATTATCTCTCTACGCTGCTGTTGGAAACAGCGGGTTTGAAATTAACACCTTACAATAGCTTTTTAAGCCAAATGTATGATACAATACCCGTAGTAGGCATTGGCGGCTATATGAGCGCAGACAGAAAATTTTACAGCTATGAAGATAAAACGCCCTATACGCAAATGCTAAACGAATACAGCATATTGGAATATAACAACGTATTTGGAGGCTTGCTGCAAAATAAAACAGCTTTTGCGGTAAATTAGCCCACGGAGGGAAAGCATGAAAAAAGTAGTTTGGTTTTTACTGGTAATTTTATTTGCACTTGCCATTGTGGCGGGCACCATAGGATACTTTTATTTTGGTGTGCAACAAAGTGATGTTGTGTGCCCTGAGGTTACCGCAGGAGAAACGCAAATTACCGCAAACATGTATCAGTGGCATTTACCTGTGTTAAACGGTTTGACGTATCGCAGCTTTGAATGGGACAATACCGCAAATATGCAAACGGTAGAAACCCAAGAAATTACCCTGCCGCTTACTGTACCCGCACAGACAGCTACTGTTCGCGTAAGCGACAGTACAGGTGTGTGTTTTGAAGGCACGCTGGAGGCATATGCAGATTATAGCTTTGCAAAAAACGGTACCTATACGGTACAAATTTTAACCACCACGCCTATCAAAACAGAGGGTAAGGCAGAGGGATACGGTACCATGTATTATGGCTTTTATGTAAATGTAAGCGTAAAGCCGGTTTTAGCAATTAACACTACCAGTATTAAACAGGGGGGCGTTGTGGCGGCAACCGTTACGGGAAACTTGGCACAGCAGCCCTGCACAGTAGAAACAGAGCTGGGTCTTGCCACCTTTACTGTAATAGACGGCAGGCAAATTGCATTTATCCCCATTGCCTATAACCGGGAGCCGGGCGATTGGCCGATTACCGTAACCTGCGGAGAATTGAGCGAGACCTTTACCGTAACCGTAATACACGAAAATTTTGCAGAGCAGCAGATGTATATAGAGCAGGAAATTGCCGACAGTACCGTAAACAGTGCCGCCGCCAGCGCAGAATACAGACAAAACATCTGGCCTTTGTATGATTATGCCGACACACAAACCTATTGGAGCGGAAAGTTTATAAAGCCTGTAGAGGGTGCGCGTATTAGTACCGAATATGGCTTGCGCCGTTATGTAAACGGCAACACCGTGCCCGAGCGACACAGCGGTATAGATTTTGCTGTTGCGCTTGGAACACCCGTTTATGCTCCAAATGCAGGAAAAGTTTTGTTTAGCGGTTTTTTACAGCTAAGCGGCAATACCGTGGTAATTGAACACGGCGCAGGAATTAAAAGCTTTTTCTTCCATATGGACTCTTTAAGTGTAGAAAAAGGTCAAATGGTAAAGCAGGGGGACGAGGTAGGTAAAGTGGGAACCACCGGCTATTCCACCGGGCCGCATCTGCACTATGAGGTTAAGATAGGTAACCAGAGCATCAACCCATGGGATTTGTTTGACGGAACCAGCGGCATTTTTTATCAGCCTTAGAAAACTAGGGATAGCGACGGTGCCAAGCGGCATCGGCAAGCCCTACAATAACCAAACACGCCAAAGCGATTAAACACAAAAAAAGTAAAAATCCCAAAAACAGTACACATAAAAAAATTTGCATTTTAATACCTCCCTTTTTTGTATTAAGTAACCATAAGTATACAGGGAGATTTTTGCGAAAAATGGTAAATTATGGAAAACACCGCAGCCGAATCATTGGCTGCGGTGTTTTTTGTACTAAAATTATTTACTTTTTCATAAAATAGTAGCTTTTAATAAGGTATATTACAGTTGGGTTTCAATTTAAAAAACGGTATTTGTTATGGAACAAACACCGCTTTCTTAATTTTGTTGTTAATTTTTATAATTATGGTTCCATATAAATAGAGAAACAAATAAAAATACAGCAAAACGCAATGCTACAACAAGTTTATACCGGCTTTTTCGCAGCAGCTTTGCGTGTCGGCGTCCCAAAGAGATACCTGTACCTCACCAATGTGTGCCTTGCCCAATAAAAGCATACAAAGTCGGCTTTGACCGATGCCGCCGCCCATAGTATAAGGCAGGGTGCCGTCCAGTACCATTTGGTGGAAAGGCAGCTGGGCGCGGTTTTCGCAGCCGGCAGCTTTTAACTGTGCGGTTAAGCTTTCGGCGCTTACACGAATACCCATGCTGCTGATTTCGAATGCACATTCCAAAATAGGGTGCCAAAATAAAATATCACAGTTTAGGTCCCAATCGTCATAGTCCGGGGCACGGCCATCATGCTTATTGCCGCTTTTCAGCAAGCCGCCAATTTGCATGATGCAAGCGGTTTTATGTTGTTTTAAGTAAGCATTTTCGCGCTCTTTGCCGCTTAATGCTGGGTACATATCCTCCAGCTCTTGGCTGGTGACAAAGCTGATTTCACGTTTTAACTTTACCGGCAAATAGGGATAATCCTCTTTTACGCGGTCTAAGGTGTCGCAAATGCAGTCTACAATATCTTTTACTGTTTCTTGAAGTGTGCCAAGGTTACGGTTCTCTGCGGTAATTACCTTTTCCCAATCCCACTGGTCCACATAAACAGAATGTAAATTGTCCAGTTCTTCATCGCGTCGAATCGCGTTCATGTCGGTATACAGTCCGGTATCGGCCTCAAAGCCGTAGCGGTATAAAGCCAAACGCTTCCATTTTGCAAGGCTGTGTACCACTTGTGCATCTCCGCCAATTTCGGGAATATCAAAGCTTACAGGGCGCTCGGTGCCGTTTAAGTTGTCGTTTAAACCGCTGTTGCTTGTAACAAAAAGCGGCGCAGAAACACGTTGCAGCTGCAGCGCTTTACGCAAGCGTTTTTCAAAGCTGGATTTAATCAGGCTAATTGCCTTTTGGGTCTCATAACGGCTCAGCTTTGTGCTGTAACCTTTTGGTATGTATGTTTTGCTCACAATAATTCCCCTCACATATAAAAGTTTTAACTTTATTATACG
>JAQUTM010000183.1 GCA_028694405.1 Oscillospiraceae bacterium | reverse complement strand
TACACCCGAGAAGATAAACCCGTAGGGCGTAAGCAGGTTTTAACACCTCCCCCCGTAAAGGTGGTGGCACAGCAGCATAATATACCTGTATTTCAGCCCAAAAGCCTGCGTAACGCCACCGAAGCCGATAACATACAAGCGCTTGCTCCGCAGCTGATTGTAGTAGTTGCATACGGGCGCATTTTACCCAAAGAGATATTAGATATTCCGGCATATGGGTGTATCAATCTGCACGTTTCGCTGTTGCCTAAATACCGCGGTGCCGCTCCCATACAGTGGAGCGTCATCAACGGGGACGCGGCTACAGGCGTTACGATAACGTACATGGACGAGGGCTTGGACACAGGAGACATTATTTGTGTTGCCCCTGTTGCCATTGGCAGCGAGGAGACGGCAGGTGAGCTGTTTCTTCGCGTGGCCGCCCAAGGTACCGCAACCTTGTGTGAGGCCATTGCCTCTATTGAAAACGGCACGGCTACACGCACGCCTCAAAACCACAGCCAGGCAACCCAAGCGCCGCCCCTAACAAAAGAAATGGCGTGTTTTGATTTTACAAAGCCTGCACAGCAGCTGCATAACTTAATCCGTGGATTAAATCCGTGGCCAATGGCCTATTTTTTACACGAAGACAAAAAGGTTAAAGTGCAATGTGCAACAGTGGTAGACCAAAAAGGTGCTGTGGGAGAAATTTTAAGCACAAAACCACTGGTGGTGGCATGTGAAACCCAAGCTTTACAGCTTTGTCGCGTTGTGCCAGAGGGAAAAGGTGCTATGGATGCAGAGGCATGGGCACTAGGCCGCCGTTTTACAGTGGGAGATAAATTTTAAAAAACGTGTAGCGGCAAAAAATATGTTTATAAATCGTTTATAAAAATATAGCATATCTTTCATGCTTTTTTGCTATACTTTGGCTTAATAAAAAGTAAGGCTTATAGGAGGTTTTACAAATGTATATTGACCCTTATTATATTATACTTGTTATTCCCGCAATGATTTTTGCTGCATGGGCGCAAATGAAGGTAAAAAGCACCTTTCATAAGTACAGCAACGTAAAAATGGACAGCGGCTTAACAGGTGCCGCAGCCGCACGAGCCATTTTAGACCGCAATGGTTTAACCAATGTACAAATTGAACATGTTGCCGGTAATTTAAGTGACCATTATGACCCACGCACCAATGTTGTGCGCCTTTCTGACAGTGTATATAATTCTAACAGTGTTGCTGCAGTGGGGGTTGCTGCCCACGAGTGCGGCCATGCAGTACAGCATGCAGAGGGGTATTTTCCCATTAAAATTCGTACCGCAATTATTCCCATAACACAAATTGGCTCTAACTTAGCTATGCCTTTGGTAATTTTGGGGCTTTTTATGGGGTTGGAGATGCTTGTTAACATAGGTATTATTTTATTTGCCAGCGTGGCTTTGTTTCAGCTGGTTACGCTGCCGGTAGAGTTTAATGCAAGCAGCCGTGCCGTAGCCACTTTGTCCCAAAGCGGTATGGTGGACAACTTTGAAGAAAATGGTGTTAAAAAGGTTTTGACGGCGGCGGCCTTAACGTATGTAGCGGCGCTGTTTGTGGCGTTGGCAAACTTACTGCGGCTGATTGCTTTGGCAAATAGACGCAGAGACTAAACATAAAATATACTATGGGAAAATATCACCAAACAGTAAATTTTATAAAACAGCATTAAAAAACGGCAAAAGCAGACGATTAACCTTATAGGAAATTGTCTGCTTGCTGTATGTTTATACAAATAAAAACTTTGGATAAAATTCAATGTGAAAATTAGGAGTAATATGGAAAATCCACGAAGAACAGCAGCTGTACTTTTGGTGCGGCAAGAAAAAAACGGTTATGCTAACCTTATTTTAGGTACGGCGCTTGCCAAAAGTGAGCTGAGCCCAAGAGACAAAGCCTTTGTGAGTGTGCTTTTTTATGGTACAACCGAACGTCTGCTTACGCTGGATTTTATTTTGCAGCAATTTTTGTCTAAGCCTTTACAAAAGCTGGACGCAGAAGTGCGAGCTATTTTGCGCAGTGGCCTGTATCAGCTGCGCTATATGGAAAGCGTGCCGGCAAGCGCAGCTATAAATGAGGCAGTAGGTCTAACCAAAAAAATGGGCAAAACAAGCGCAGCGGGCATGGTGAATGCCGTGCTGCGCCGTGCGGCATCGTACTCGTTAGAAACTGCACAATTTACAAGTGAAACACAGCGCATTAGCGTGCTATATAGTGTATCGCAGCCGATTGCTGCTTTGCTTATAAACCAGTATGGCATCAATGAGGCACAGACCTTTTTAGAAGCTTGCCATGTGCGCAGCCGCTTGTGCGTGCGTGTTAACCCACTAAAAACAACAATCGAAGAAGTACAAGCTCAATTTGCAAAACAAAAAATAGAAACAGAAAAAAGTTGTTTAAAAAATAGCCTTTATGTGAATTATAAGGGAGATATTACCAATACTAAATTGTTTAAAAATGGTTTTTTATATGTTCAGGGAGAGGGCAGTGCCTTGGCGTGTGCTGCTTTAAACCCTGCTCCAAACCAAAAAGTAATAGATTTATGTGCTGCCCCGGGGGGCAAAACGGCAACCTTGGCACAGTACATGGAAAGCACAGGTACGCTTTACAGCTGTGATATCAGTGAGGGCCGGCTGGGGCTGATACAAGATTTATTAAGCCGTACCGGCATCACAAATGTTACATTGATGCATAATAACGCGGCGATACCAAACACTACTTTTGCACAGGCTGACGCAGTGCTTTGCGATGTACCCTGCTCGGGGCTTGGGATTATGGGCAAAAAACCGGATATTCGCTACAAAAGCTTAACAGACCTGGACGGGTTGATTGCCTTGCAGCAAGAAATTTTGGAGACAGCTGCAACTTATGTAAAAAAAGGCGGCAGACTGGTGTATTCTACCTGTACCATCAATAAAGACGAAAATGAAAATGTAATACAGGCTTTTTTGCAAAAGCACCAAGATTTTACGTTTGGTACTTTACCCGCCTTACCCAAAGGGGCACAGCCACAGCAAGGTATGGTAGTTTTACATCCCCATAAAACTGCTACAGACGGTTTTTTTGTAGCAGTATTAGAGAGAGTGTGATAAAATGGAAAAAAACAGCATTTCTTCTTTTACAGAGGAAGCTCTATGCGATTATATAAAAGGTTTTGGTCAGCCGGCATTTCGCGGTAAACAGTTGTTTAAATGGCTGCATCAAAAACGTGTTACGCAGTTTTCACAAATGACAGATATACCAAAAGCCCTTATAGAAAAGCTGGAGGAAAACAGTGTCATTGATACGTTAACCATTAGGAAAAAACAAATCGGCGGAGACGGTACCATAAAGTATTTGTTTGCTTTGGCAGACGGCAACTGTGTTGAAGCGGTTGTAATGCGTTACGAGTACGGTAATACAATTTGTGTTTCTACACAGGTGGGGTGCCGTATGGGCTGCCGCTTTTGTGCCAGTACCCAAGGAGGGCTTGTGCGCAGCCTAACTGCCGGAGAAATTTGTGCAGAAGTTTACACAGCACAAGCAGATGTAGACGGCCGTATTTCAAATATTGTACTTATGGGTATAGGAGAGCCACTGGATAACTATAATAATGTAATGGATTTTTTAACGATTATATCCAGTGATAACGGTATCAATATTGGTATGCGTAATATAACACTCTCTACCTGCGGGCTTGTACCCATGATTGATGAACTTGCCCAAAGAAAATTGGGCATTACGCTGGCTATTTCGCTGCATGGCCCTACAGATGAAATTCGCAGTGGAATGATGCCGATTAACAATAAATATAACGTAGATGAACTGATTGCAGCCTGTAGAAGATACCAGCATACTACAGGGCGGCGCGTAAGCTTTGAATATGCCATGGTAAACGGCGTAAACGACAGCGCAGATTGTGCAAAACAGCTTTCTACCTTGTTAAAAGGCATGGGTGCACATGTAAATTTAATACCTATTAACCCTGTAGACGGCAGTGCTTATTCGGCTACCGATGCAAAAAACGTAAGCCGATTTAAAGAGCGTTTAGAAGTTTTGGGAATAAACGCTACAGTACGCCGCAGACTGGGTACAGATATTAGCGCTGCTTGCGGACAGCTGCGCAGAGAAGAGAGCACAAAAGCGGGAGAGTGAGGCAAATCATGCAGATTATTGCCAAAACAGACATAGGAAAAAAGCGGCAGGAAAACCAAGATAATTACTGAGATCGGAAGAG
>JAQUTM010000182.1 GCA_028694405.1 Oscillospiraceae bacterium | reverse complement strand
AAAAGCTGATGAATGATTTTAGCTTTATGAGTTATGTACCCATTATCTTTATTTCTGCACAGACGGGACAACGGTTAGAGCGTTTGTTTGAGCTGATTAAATTTGTTGATGAACAAAATGCCATGCGTGTAACCACAGGCACGTTAAATGACTTGCTTGCCCGTGCAACTGCCCGCGTGCAACCGCCCAGCGACAAAGGAAAACGCTTAAAAATTTATTATATTACCCAAATTGCCACACGTCCGCCTACCTTTGTGTGCTTTTGCAACAGCAGAGAATTATTTCACTTTTCATACAAGCGCTATATTGAAAATCAAATCAGAGAAACGTTTGGCTTAGAGGGTACCCCTGTACGAATTATTATACGCGAGCGCGGAGAAAAAGTATAAGCATAAGGGAGAATAGAAGTTATGATAAAAATTGTAATTGCCTGTTTGCTGTGTGCAATTCAAGCATATCTGTTGGGTTCACTCAGCTTTTCTATTATTGTATCTAAGTTGATGTTTCATCAAGATATTCGTACCTTTGGCAGCGGAAATGCCGGCATGACAAATGTACTGCGCACCTTTGGTAAAAAAGCAGCTGCAATTACCATTGTGGGCGATATTGGCAAAGGCGTAGCAGCAGTTTTGCTTGCAAAGCTTTTGTTTGGCACCATTACAGGCCTGGACGGCGTGTATGGCGCCTACATAGCCGCATTTTGCGCCGTATTGGGACATTTGTATCCGGTGTACTTTAAATTTAAAGGCGGAAAAGGTGTAAGCGTAGCCGCAGGTACTATTTTGGCTATTCAGCCCCCGCTGTTTCCCGTGCTGTTAGCAATTTTTTTAGTGGTGTTTTTTATCAGTAAAATGGTAAGCTTGTCCAGTATATCCGCTGCTGTAGCGTATCCGGTTATTACCTATTTTTACGCGTTAAAAACAGGACTTTCCCCTTTGGTTACGACTGTTTTAGCCGCTGTTATGGGCGGATTGGTTATCTTTATGCACCGCAGTAATATCGGGCGTATTAAAAATGGTACAGAATACAAGTTTTTTCAAAAAAAACCGGAAGAGTCCGGCAAAAACAGTGATGACCCTTTTCAAAAATAGAGGGTTGGTGTTAATTTTTTCATATAGCTGCGAGGAATAGAGACCCATGCATAAAATTAAATCCTGTCTTTTGGCACACCCTAAAATTGTAAAAATATTTATATTGGTTTATATTGCTTTTGCGGGCTATTTTGTGTTTCCGTTAAACAGCGATAAATTTTTATTTGACCTTACAAAGGTGTATCTGGCGCTGGCCGCTTATGGTATTATTTCGCTGGCGTTTTCGGGCATTTATGGGGCTTACAAGGCAAAACAGGTTTACTTTTTAACGCTTTTATTGACGGCAGCGGGGGTAGGGTGCCGCTGTTTATTGGAAGCTTTTCAGATGAATACAATCAATTTTAATGCATCAAGTATTGTGGTGTACTTATTGGCTGTTCCCATTTTTACAGTCGCTTTATATTGCTTTTTGTGTCGTCTTGTGGGCAAAAACAAGTAGATAATAAAAAATTATCCCATTAAATAGTTTAAGGGTATCACTGTACCAACGCAGTGATACCCTTATTATTTTTATTGTAGTGTTTAAGGCACTATGCGCTTCAGCGTAAGGCAGGTATCAAACAAATAAGCTTTGTAAAGCATGGGTACGTAATTTTTTGTTTTTTAAAAATGATTGCTTTAAGTAATGGTATTTTAACAAATTTAAAGCAAAATTTTCAATAATACCCTTGCCTGACATAAAAAGCATTGTTATTTTACAGGTGCATAGACTTTTGCAAAAATACCGCAAATGGTTTTGTCCGTTTCCCAAAAGTAAATTTTTGAAATTTTGCTTATTAACAGCACGAAGCAGCCAGGCGAAAAGAGTGGCAATATAAAAAGCCTTTTGCGTGTGCAGCGTAGCACTATTTTCTTGCAATATTTTAAATTGAATTTTTACTATGGGAAAGCTATACAAGCGCATATTTCAAATCTGATTATATTAGTAAATAATACCAACTTTTATATGATTTCGGCTGCTAAATCCTAGATTTTATAGGATTATATAAAACTGCAAGAAAAGCCGATGATAAAAAACAAAAAGCGGCAGCCACTACAGCGTGACTGCCGCTTTTGAAAGTAATTGTAAGGTAAGCAAATTAAAAGTTCAGAGTTATTTTGTCAGCTTATCAATAATAGTGAGAATTTCGGCTATTTTTTCGTCTTGCGCGTCGTTTCCGACGGCCTCTTTTACGCAGCAGCTCATGTGTGCATGTAAAATTTCTTTGTTTACCCGCCCTAAAATAGCTTGGGTAGCCATTACTTGGTTTACAATGTCAATACAATAGCGGTCATCTTCTACCATTTTTAAAATGCCGTCTAGCTGGCCGCGTGCTGTTTTAAGCAGGCGCGCAACTTTTTTGCTGTCAGCTTGCATACTCGGCCTCTATTCTACTGCTGTAACAGTGTAGCCGGCGGCGGTAACTGCGGCAATAAGTGCAGCGTCCTCTACAGCTTGCGTTAAAATAACGGTGGCGGTGCCCGCTGCCAAATCTACTGTGGCGGCAACACCCTCCAATGCATTTAATGCGTTTTCCACATGGCTGGAGCAATGTCCGCAGGACATACCTTCAATTTTAATTGTTTTTGTCATTTTTCTCTCCTCCAAATTTGTATTTGTCTGTTTGCTTTCTTTTGCCAAAGGGGTGGTATTTGCTTTAAAAAATTTTAAACGCAGTGCATTACTTACAACGCATACGCTGCTTAAACTCATGGCTGCCGCGGCAAACATGGGATTTAACTTAAGTCCCACGCTTACAAAAACACCTGCTGCCAGAGGAATACCGATAATATTGTAAAAAAATGCCCAGAATAAGTTCTCTTTTATATTACGCATAACCGCTTTGCTTAACCGCAGGGCTGTTACAACGTCCAGTAAGTCGCTTTTCATCAGTACAATGTCCGCACTTTCGATGGCTACATCAGTACCTGCGCCAATAGCGATACCCACATCGGCGCGGGCTAGGGCAGGGGCGTCGTTAATACCGTCGCCAACCATAGCAACCTTTTGCCCGCTTTGCTGTAGCTGTGCAATATGCCGTTCTTTATCTTGCGGTAAAACCTCGGCAATTACTGTTTCGATGCCAAGCTGATTTTGGATAGCTGCGGCAGTTTTTTTGTTATCGCCTGTAAGCATCACCACCTGTACACCCATGCTATGCAGGTTTGCAATAGCGTCTGCACTGGTTGGTTTTACTATGTCTGCCACGGCAATAATGCCTAAAACGCGGTTGCTGTCCGCAAACAGCAAAGGTGTTTTTCCCTGTGCCGCCAGAGCGTCCACCTGTGTAGACACAGCAGATATATCAATCCCATTTTCCTGCAAAAGGGCTGTGTTACCCGCAAAATAGGTTGTTTCGTCTATTTGAGCAGTTACGCCGCGGCCAAAAACGGCAGTAAAATTTTTTATAGCATCTACGGCTGTAATATGATTTTCTGCGGCATAAATCACAATCGCCTCGGCAAGCGGGTGTTCACTGGGCTTTTCCAAGGTACAGGCAATACGCAGTAATTGGTTGGGGGTCAGCTCTGCAAAGGGCAAAACATCGGTGACGCGGGGTTTTCCCTCGGTAACAGTGCCTGTTTTATCAAGTACCACGGTAGAGACGCTATGCGCCGTTTCTAAAGCTTCGGCGCTTTTAATTAAAATGCCGTTTTCAGCGCCTTTGCCTGTGCCCACCATAATTGCAACAGGAGTGGCAAGCCCTAAAGCGCAGGGGCAGCTGATAACCAACACCGAAATACCGATAGACATGGCAAATTCAAAGCTGGCACCAAGCAAAAGCCAAATACAAGCTGCAATAATTGCAATAGATATTACGGTAGGTACAAAAATACCAGCGATTTTATCGGCCAGTTTGCTAATGGGCGCTTTGCTTGCACTGGCTTCTTCTACCAAAGCCACAATTTGCGAAAGAGTAGTATCCGCTCCTACGCGGGTTGCACGCAATTTAAAAAAGCCTGTTTTGTTAATAGTGGCAGCAATTACAGTGTCTCCGCTTTGCTTTTCCACGGGTATGCTTTCACCGGTCAATGCCGATTCATCAATGCTTGTGGTGCCCTCTAATATAATGCCGTCTACCGGTATGCTTTGTCCGGGGCGCACCACCACAATATCGCCCAAAACCACCTGTTCAATGGGTACGGTAACTTCGTTTCCGTCTCGCTCTACAACTGCGGTTTTGGG
>JAQUTM010000020.1:4465-20499 GCA_028694405.1 Oscillospiraceae bacterium | reverse complement strand
AGTTAACATTTAATTCAGGTCTTACAAACCGTAAATATATTTCTAAGCTGCCTGTGCGGCAGTTAACGATGATAATTTTCTTGGTTCTTCGAAATGGAATTTCTAAGCTGCCTGTGCGGCAGTTAACTTTTTTTTAACACAGCTTTATTTTTTGTGTCATTTCTAAGCTGCCTGTGCGGCAGTTAACAGAAAAGCCCGGCAGTAGTTGTCGCACTGATATTTCTAAGCTGCCTGTGCGGCAGTTAACCGAATTAAACGCTTAGAAACAGAAGTGGAGGATTTCTAAGCTGCCTGTGCGGCAGTTAACAGTTTAAAGACTTGCCCAACAATTAAATTAAATTTCTAAGCTGCCTGTGCGGCAGTTAACGGTAGTTTCGGACGGCGAAAGTGAATGTTTTATTTCTAAGCTGCCTGTGCGGCAGTTAACGATTACTATGACCCTGAAATAATAGGGGAGCTTTTCTAAGCTGCCTGTGCGGCAGTTAACTAGATAAATTACTTTCATAGTTATTGTTAACTTTTCTAAGCTGCCTGTGCGGCAGTTAACGTAGTTTCGGACGGCGAAAGTGAATGTTTTATTTTCTAAGCTGCCTGTGCGGCAGTTAACCTGAACCAAGAGCAACTTTTAACACTGTATAATTTCTAAGCTGCCTGTGCGGCAGTTAACTAAGCAAGAATAGCCTGCTTTTAATCGGTTTTTTTCTAAGCTGCCTGTGCGGCAGTTAACCACGCTACACCTCGCAAATTCCTGTTTTACAATTTCTAAGCTGCCTGTGCGGCAGTTAACTGTCATAATATCTTCTCCTTTAATTTTGTGTGTTTCTAAGCTGCCTGTGCGGCAGTTAACCTGGCACAATCAAGCCTTGTTTCATATTTGCCTTTCTAAGCTGCCTGTGCGGCAGTTAACGAGTGGTCTAATGCAGACAGCGAAACTTTCGATTTCTAAGCTGCCTGTGCGGCAGTTAACTTACAGCTGAGAAAAACAGGGCGAAAGAAACATTTCTAAGCTGCCTGTGCGGCAGTTAACGCTTGCTTTTGAAGCTGCTTCAAGGTTCGGCATTTCTAAGCTGCCTGTGCGGCAGTTAACCTCGTCTTCTTCGTAACCATAGCCGTCATCGTTTTCTAAGCTGCCTGTGCGGCAGTTAACAAAGGGCGCGATACTGGAACAGGATTAAAGCATTTCTAAGCTGCCTGTGCGGCAGTTAACACAAGCCTATGAAACGGCTTGTCTAAAAGGTTTTTCTAAGCTGCCTGTGCGGCAGTTAACACAAGCAATGCGGGTGTACTTGGCATACTTAATTTCTAAGCTGCCTGTGCGGCAGTTAACAGACGCGATTATATCAATAAACGAAAGCATAATTTCTAAGCTGCCTGTGCGGCAGTTAACTATTTGGTTTTTTACAACGGCGTCTGCAAAAATTTCTAAGCTGCCTGTGCGGCAGTTAACCGATGACACTTCAAACTTCGTACACGTACAAATTTCTAAGCTGCCTGTGCGGCAGTTAACGGCAAACAATGACATTTTTAAGAGTAAAAGACTTTCTAAGCTGCCTGTGCGGCAGTTAACTTATGATTACAAGTTTTTGCATAAAAACGATGTTTCTAAGCTGCCTGTGCGGCAGTTAACAACCCGCTAATAGCCCGTCGATGTCGATTTTCTTTCTAAGCTGCCTGTGCGGCAGTTAACTAAACTAAACACACCAGAATTCCTCGAAGCTTTTTCTAAGCTGCCTGTGCGGCAGTTAACGTAAAATAATTTGAAACTTTAGGTTGACAAGATTTCTAAGCTGCCTGTGCGGCAGTTAACGCATGAGTGCTGGTTGTGAACGCGCTTTGTATTTTCTAAGCTGCCTGTGCGGCAGTTAACCACGCACGAAACGACTGAATTTAGACGGCAAATTTCTAAGCTGCCTGTGCGGCAGTTAACCATCAACATAAAAAATGCCTTCAATCGGTGCATTTCTAAGCTGCCTGTGCGGCAGTTAACTTTTATCGCATTCTGAGCAAACCGTCTGATGTTTTCTAAGCTGCCTGTGCGGCAGTTAACCGCCGATTGAAGTTTCTTGCGCCCCGCCATACTTTCTAAGCTGCCTGTGCGGCAGTTAACAAAATGCGAAGATACTGATGAACACAAGCGATTTTCTAAGCTGCCTGTGCGGCAGTTAACCATTTCGATGCCCGCAAGGTTCGGCACTGGCGTTTCTAAGCTGCCTGTGCGGCAGTTAACCAAGCTCTTTGCGCGAGACGATAACGCTGTTGTTTCTAAGCTGCCTGTGCGGCAGTTAACTGTTGTTTTTCATTCCCAAGTCGACCTTGCTTTTTCTAAGCTGCCTGTGCGGCAGTTAACCATTTCGATGCCCGCAAGGTTCGGCACTGGCGTTTCTAAGCTGCCTGTGCGGCAGTTAACCAAGCTCTTTGCGCGAGACGATAACGCTGTTGTTTCTAAGCTGCCTGTGCGGCAGTTAACTGTTGTTTTTCATTCCCAAGTCGACCTTGCTTTTTCTAAGCTGCCTGTGCGGCAGTTAACGAATTCTTGTTTAACTTTATGGTACAAACTATTTTCTAAGCTGCCTGTGCGGCAGTTAACGCACTTTACCGCTTGGAGCTGAGGACGTTCAGTTTCTAAGCTGCCTGTGCGGCAGTTAACAGCGTCGTCTTTCCACCGTTGCGGTATCACAATTTCTAAGCTGCCTGTGCGGCAGTTAACTTAAAGTCAACCGGCAGTTTCTCAAAGACTCATTTCTAAGCTGCCTGTGCGGCAGTTAACTATCGCCAATCTGCAAGTCATCTTCAACTCGGTTTCTAAGCTGCCTGTGCGGCAGTTAACGCGTGTTACTCATATTTTTTGAAGTCCGTGTTTTTCTAAGCTGCCTGTGCGGCAGTTAACGGGAGTACGTTACTCTCGGCTCAAATTTCGGCTTTCTAAGCTGCCTGTGCGGCAGTTAACGAGCTGCTAATCAGATTGAGGCCGCCGCTTACTTTCTAAGCTGCCTGTGCGGCAGTTAACTCGAAGCTATCGACAACGACGGCAGCATCTTATTTCTAAGCTGCCTGTGCGGCAGTTAACGAACTGGCACATCAATATTATTGTTAACAACTTTTCTAAGCTGCCTGTGCGGCAGTTAACCCGACTTCAAAACAGCGTCACGAGTAGCTTTGTTTCTAAGCTGCCTGTGCGGCAGTTAACTCTTGGATCCGTGGCAAGTCTAAGCTGGTTGCTTTCTAAGCTGCCTGTGCGGCAGTTAACGCTTTGACGTGGAAATTGCAAGTAACTGGACATTTCTAAGCTGCCTGTGCGGCAGTTAACTGAATTCTCTATCGCTGTGAACAGTGGTTTCGTTTCTAAGCTGCCTGTGCGGCAGTTAACTTACTCATACGATTAAGCGCTCGGGCGCAGCTTTTCTAAGCTGCCTGTGCGGCAGTTAACGAGACATCAAGTACACAAACTGCACCGGTTTTTTTCTAAGCTGCCTGTGCGGCAGTTAACTGTTGCAAGAAGTATTAATTGCAGAATGGACATTTCTAAGCTGCCTGTGCGGCAGTTAACTTATTTTTTATTTTTGTATTCTTTTTTCAACATTTCTAAGCTGCCTGTGCGGCAGTTAACACCAAAGACGGGCAGAGTAAAAGCGTATTGATTTTCTAAGCTGCCTGTGCGGCAGTTAACTCGTTCTTGCTCCCCCTCCATAATTGATACGTTTTCTAAGCTGCCTGTGCGGCAGTTAACGTTATCACGTTCAGGCAGCGCATTACTTGGCATTTCTAAGCTGCCTGTGCGGCAGTTAACATACCGCACTTTGAACAGAAACGGACGGAACTTTTCTAAGCTGCCTGTGCGGCAGTTAACAGAACGGTTCGTACTGTGCCGTAGGCGATTCGTTTCTAAGCTGCCTGTGCGGCAGTTAACAACAAAACGCTACACGGGCGTTTAAATGAAAATTTCTAAGCTGCCTGTGCGGCAGTTAACTCTTCTTTTGTCGGCAGATTGCTTAATTTAAATTTCTAAGCTGCCTGTGCGGCAGTTAACCCAAGATGGGGTTTTAAGCATATCATAAACGATTTCTAAGCTGCCTGTGCGGCAGTTAACAAGTCTGTATACAATTTCGGTTATCACGTTCATTTCTAAGCTGCCTGTGCGGCAGTTAACGATTCCGCGTATTGGCTTCTGGTCGACGTTTTTTTCTAAGCTGCCTGTGCGGCAGTTAACTATAATAAATACGTTAAAGATCAGGTTTTACATTTCTAAGCTGCCTGTGCGGCAGTTAACCGGGCAAGGCTTCGGTTGTTGACATCGATTCTTTTCTAAGCTGCCTGTGCGGCAGTTAACTCTTTTTCGTTGCGAGCGTAAACTTTTTTACATTTCTAAGCTGCCTGTGCGGCAGTTAACGTTAATCGAATTCAAGGGATAGCGTTCGCGCATTTCTAAGCTGCCTGTGCGGCAGTTAACTAAACTTTCTCATACGGAAAATTGAGCATACATTTCTAAGCTGCCTGTGCGGCAGTTAACGTTGGTATGCAAAGACAGCAAGACGCGGCAATTTTCTAAGCTGCCTGTGCGGCAGTTAACTACGCAAAAGAAAAAATAAAAATCATAGATTCTTTCTAAGCTGCCTGTGCGGCAGTTAACGCTTTTGTCTGCAAGCATCGGCATAATCTCAATTTCTAAGCTGCCTGTGCGGCAGTTAACAAAACTCAAGAACACGAACCCCTTGACCTTCTTTTCTAAGCTGCCTGTGCGGCAGTTAACGATTTCCATATATCTCTTCCCCGCCCTGACTCTTTCTAAGCTGCCTGTGCGGCAGTTAACCCTATAATTCTATAAGCTTGCGCCCCGTTCAATTTCTAAGCTGCCTGTGCGGCAGTTAACGAATTTATTCGCTCAGGCGCTAGTGTAGAACATTTCTAAGCTGCCTGTGCGGCAGTTAACTTGAATTTGTAAAACCGAATGATATTTTGCAATTTCTAAGCTGCCTGTGCGGCAGTTAACAAGTAAACCGTCTGCAGCATCACTTTGCACACTTTCTAAGCTGCCTGTGCGGCAGTTAACTAGAAAGTTATTCAGAGTCGCAAGGTGCATCGTTTCTAAGCTGCCTGTGCGGCAGTTAACGGAAGGGCTATATCTTCAAAGCGTACAACTACTTTCTAAGCTGCCTGTGCGGCAGTTAACGCTCAGTGAATTCAAGAGTTGCTGCAGTCACATTTCTAAGCTGCCTGTGCGGCAGTTAACGCTTGACGAGTACAACAAGCCCGTAGCTTACTTTTCTAAGCTGCCTGTGCGGCAGTTAACATTGGCAAGAGGCCGGAAGATTAGATTTTAGCTTTCTAAGCTGCCTGTGCGGCAGTTAACACTAACAAAACGCTTATAAATATGCGTCCTGATTTCTAAGCTGCCTGTGCGGCAGTTAACTAACGACTGGAGCAGTCGCCGAAACATTAACATTTCTAAGCTGCCTGTGCGGCAGTTAACACAAGTTTTTAAAATATCTGACACACAACACAATTTCTAAGCTGCCTGTGCGGCAGTTAACAAAGAACAAAATAAAGAAAGGTAAAAAAAATGTTTCTAAGCTGCCTGTGCGGCAGTTAACTATGCAGAATATGAGTTGAAATTGGGCGTTTTTTTCTAAGCTGCCTGTGCGGCAGTTAACTTGGGCGGGGAAAGCGAACTGCCTATCTTTTGTTTCTAAGCTGCCTGTGCGGCAGTTAACACAACCGAAGCCTTACCCGAAGTTATAGATACTTTCTAAGCTGCCTGTGCGGCAGTTAACTTAAAAGCCTTAGCAACTTCTTTATCGGCTCCTTTCTAAGCTGCCTGTGCGGCAGTTAACAGTGCCGAGCAACTTAAATACTCGCGTGTAATTTTCTAAGCTGCCTGTGCGGCAGTTAACGGATAAAAGCCTGTTGCTTCAATAACTTTTGCTTTCTAAGCTGCCTGTGCGGCAGTTAACGCTTTGTAAGCCTCGTATGAAAAGCTAATTTCTTTCTAAGCTGCCTGTGCGGCAGTTAACTTCTGTAACCCCGGCGCGTGATTAACTTTTCGTTTCTAAGCTGCCTGTGCGGCAGTTAACAGATGCAGCTGGAGCCGTCCGAAAACCGAGTGTTTCTAAGCTGCCTGTGCGGCAGTTAACGTATGAAAACTTGCTGTTTTAATAATTTTTGCTTTCTAAGCTGCCTGTGCGGCAGTTAACGGCAACCAATCGACAGTCTGGGAGAATATGAATTTCTAAGCTGCCTGTGCGGCAGTTAACTGTTTAATCGACATTGGTGGTACAAAATCTCATTTCTAAGCTGCCTGTGCGGCAGTTAACCCTCTTCGCCTGATTCGTTAAGCAGCATTTCATTTCTAAGCTGCCTGTGCGGCAGTTAACTGACTTCGGAAGTCGAGACGAACGTTAATAAATTTCTAAGCTGCCTGTGCGGCAGTTAACAAATCGCCGTAAACGGGTTATCTGAAATAAGATTTCTAAGCTGCCTGTGCGGCAGTTAACGGGAACCAAAATGAAAAAATTCAGATTTGACATTTCTAAGCTGCCTGTGCGGCAGTTAACTTACACAAGGAACATTTGCGGCATCAATACCATTTCTAAGCTGCCTGTGCGGCAGTTAACTAAAAGTATCGACAGAAAGGTGATTTAAAATGTTTCTAAGCTGCCTGTGCGGCAGTTAACATAGTAACTGCTCGGTAACGGTTATCTCTTCGTTTCTAAGCTGCCTGTGCGGCAGTTAACACAGTTGCGGGAGATGAAGAAACAGAAACAGATTTCTAAGCTGCCTGTGCGGCAGTTAACGCTCAGTGAATTCAAGAGTTGCTGCAGTCACATTTCTAAGCTGCCTGTGCGGCAGTTAACATTGGCAAGAGGCCGGAAGATTAGACTTTTCAGTTTCTAAGCTGCCTGTGCGGCAGTTAACTGTTAAAAGCTCCAACATCAACGCTTAAATCGGTTTCTAAGCTGCCTGTGCGGCAGTTAACTGAGAACCCGCACCACTTTTTAAGATGCAGCTTTTCTAAGCTGCCTGTGCGGCAGTTAACATAGCGGAGCATTGCAAAATATGGCTCTGATATTTCTAAGCTGCCTGTGCGGCAGTTAACCTGGAGCAGATGCATTGACATTGACAGTTGCGTTTCTAAGCTGCCTGTGCGGCAGTTAACTAGGAGCAGTAGACGAAACATTGACTGTTGCATTTCTAAGCTGCCTGTGCGGCAGTTAACCCGTATCTAATGTGTACCCGGTGAACTTAACATTTCTAAGCTGCCTGTGCGGCAGTTAACGGTATCGGTTGTGCAATATTAGATGACGACACTTTCTAAGCTGCCTGTGCGGCAGTTAACGGTTGGGATAAAAAGTTCGCAAATTGGCAAGATTTCTAAGCTGCCTGTGCGGCAGTTAACCATATCCCGGGCAAAAAATGGTTCTTGGTTGCTTTCTAAGCTGCCTGTGCGGCAGTTAACCTTCAGGGGCGGCAAATGGCAATATCTATACATTTCTAAGCTGCCTGTGCGGCAGTTAACTTGTTGAAACGGAATTCCCCGATGACTTTTTCTTTCTAAGCTGCCTGTGCGGCAGTTAACGAGCTGCTAATCAGATTGAGGCCGCCGCTTACTTTCTAAGCTGCCTGTGCGGCAGTTAACATGTACAAATATGGAATTAGACCGTCTAATGTTTTCTAAGCTGCCTGTGCGGCAGTTAACTATTTGATTATAAGCAGCTTCAAAGTCTTGTTTTTCTAAGCTGCCTGTGCGGCAGTTAACTCGGAGCTTATCGCAATCAAAGTGTTTTGCGTTTTCTAAGCTGCCTGTGCGGCAGTTAACAGCCCGTCCGATAGCTTGCGTTTGCCCTTTTCTTTCTAAGCTGCCTGTGCGGCAGTTAACGCTATTATTGGCGGCTCTGTCAGCGTTTCTGTTTTCTAAGCTGCCTGTGCGGCAGTTAACTGTCGTCCGTGTGACAAGCCAAAAGAGCGTCTGTTTCTAAGCTGCCTGTGCGGCAGTTAACCTTTCAAATTTCAGCGAACATAAATGGCTCCGTTTCTAAGCTGCCTGTGCGGCAGTTAACGTAGCACTCTTCCATTCCACCCACGACAATTTTTTCTAAGCTGCCTGTGCGGCAGTTAACCAAGCCTGCTCGATACTGTCCGATACTTCCGATTTCTAAGCTGCCTGTGCGGCAGTTAACAGAAAAATCGACCACGTATCAATAATGGAAGGTTTCTAAGCTGCCTGTGCGGCAGTTAACTTCGAGAGTGAAGAAGAAACTGTTGAAAATGATTTCTAAGCTGCCTGTGCGGCAGTTAACTTTTCTATTGATTCGGAAAAGTTTATGACAATTTTCTAAGCTGCCTGTGCGGCAGTTAACTGACGAAATCGAAACCGTGTCTATACCAAGATTTTCTAAGCTGCCTGTGCGGCAGTTAACTTCAGTACAGACAAGATAAGCACGGGCTTAGCTTTCTAAGCTGCCTGTGCGGCAGTTAACGTCGGTTTCGATTTTGTCGTTTCGTTGTGGAATTTCTAAGCTGCCTGTGCGGCAGTTAACGAAGAATTGATTGAAACACCCGCTTTAATCGATTTCTAAGCTGCCTGTGCGGCAGTTAACATTTCGTCTGAACGTGACGGCATATCACCGCATTTCTAAGCTGCCTGTGCGGCAGTTAACGTAATTACGGTTTTGTTTCGGAATTTATACTTTTTCTAAGCTGCCTGTGCGGCAGTTAACAATCTGCAATAGCTTCTTGTTTGCTTATTTCTTTTCTAAGCTGCCTGTGCGGCAGTTAACTTAGCTGTTTTTGTATGGTAAAATAATTGTACTTTCTAAGCTGCCTGTGCGGCAGTTAACTCAGAATAGTTTAAAATCATTTCTATATGCTCTTTCTAAGCTGCCTGTGCGGCAGTTAACTCCAATACGACAGAAGCACGACAAAAAACAATTTTCTAAGCTGCCTGTGCGGCAGTTAACATAAAAAATGTGTTGAAAAAAACGAATGGAAATTTCTAAGCTGCCTGTGCGGCAGTTAACTCAGAATAGTTTAAAATCATTTCTATATGCTCTTTCTAAGCTGCCTGTGCGGCAGTTAACGCGAGTTATCCATTTCTAGCGAAAACATAACGTTTCTAAGCTGCCTGTGCGGCAGTTAACTTGTTTTGCATAAAAAAATAAAATCTCTTTTTTTTCTAAGCTGCCTGTGCGGCAGTTAACAGACTTTTCTGCCGAGTTTGAGCGTTTTTGGGTTTCTAAGCTGCCTGTGCGGCAGTTAACGCGGGGGGTTATTCCCCCCTTTTTTTTAATAATTTCTAAGCTGCCTGTGCGGCAGTTAACTTAAGAAGGAGTTATCTTTCATATATCCTTTTTTTCTAAGCTGCCTGTGCGGCAGTTAACAACCATTCTGGAGCGAGTGCAATTCTTGGTTTTTTCTAAGCTGCCTGTGCGGCAGTTAACCATGGTCGATTTTTCTAAGCGCGGTGCAATATTTTCTAAGCTGCCTGTGCGGCAGTTAACCGAGCGCAAATGTGCTACAACTTCGCAAGAAATTTCTAAGCTGCCTGTGCGGCAGTTAACTCAGAGTGTCTATTAAATTTGGCGAACTTTCATTTCTAAGCTGCCTGTGCGGCAGTTAACGGGTTGCGTGCTGCAAGCATAGTATTTTCTTTTTTCTAAGCTGCCTGTGCGGCAGTTAACCATTGTAACGATGTTTATACAATAATGGATGATTTCTAAGCTGCCTGTGCGGCAGTTAACCGAGCGTTGTGGGTGCCCTCGTGCAATGATTATTTCTAAGCTGCCTGTGCGGCAGTTAACGCTTACCGGCTGGCAAGCTACCGCGCCTTTTGTTTCTAAGCTGCCTGTGCGGCAGTTAACATCAATACACAGAATATTGTTGATAAATTCAATTTCTAAGCTGCCTGTGCGGCAGTTAACGTACAATCGTACCTGATTTAAGCGTTGATGTTTTTCTAAGCTGCCTGTGCGGCAGTTAACAAATAGGTTTGATACCAGAAAGGCGCGGTTTTTTTCTAAGCTGCCTGTGCGGCAGTTAACACTCTCGGAAAGAAGCCAATGACAGATCAGCATTTCTAAGCTGCCTGTGCGGCAGTTAACAAAAGCACTTGACAACGTGTACAAACGCGAAGTTTCTAAGCTGCCTGTGCGGCAGTTAACGTTCTCCACAAAAACACCGTCAATATTTGAACTTTCTAAGCTGCCTGTGCGGCAGTTAACTCGAAATGTAACGGGTACCCTCAAGTCCCAAATTTCTAAGCTGCCTGTGCGGCAGTTAACGCTGTTAATTGGCCGGCAGAATTTCAAAACTTTTTCTAAGCTGCCTGTGCGGCAGTTAACTAACGCTTGCTACAGACACTTTCCACTCAAGCTTTCTAAGCTGCCTGTGCGGCAGTTAACTCACGAATCTTGCGAAAAGTTGGGGCGTTGATTTTCTAAGCTGCCTGTGCGGCAGTTAACCGGGCAAGGCTTCGGTTGTTGACATCGATTCTTTTCTAAGCTGCCTGTGCGGCAGTTAACGTACAATAAAAATGGATAACAAAATTTCCGAATTTCTAAGCTGCCTGTGCGGCAGTTAACCAGAAATATGGGCTTGGTTCCCGTTATCAGCGTTTCTAAGCTGCCTGTGCGGCAGTTAACACGCTATTAACGGCATATCATCACGGCTAGGATTTCTAAGCTGCCTGTGCGGCAGTTAACCAAAAACATAGTGAAGTAGATTTTTTGCGGTATTTCTAAGCTGCCTGTGCGGCAGTTAACTGCTGCCGTCGTTGTCGATAGCTTCGATTGTCTTTCTAAGCTGCCTGTGCGGCAGTTAACATGCGCTTGGCGTACCCGTATCTATAACTTCGTTTCTAAGCTGCCTGTGCGGCAGTTAACTGCGGGCTTCAAATGTCGACACATCTTATATGTTTCTAAGCTGCCTGTGCGGCAGTTAACACAAGATGCTATTCTTGATACAATTCAAGCTATTTCTAAGCTGCCTGTGCGGCAGTTAACAAGATAGTCACAGATATTTTTGATGATGAAAATTTCTAAGCTGCCTGTGCGGCAGTTAACGGTGGAATGGAAGAGTGCTACGCCATCAGCAATTTCTAAGCTGCCTGTGCGGCAGTTAACTCGAAGCTATCGACAACGACGGCAGCATCTTATTTCTAAGCTGCCTGTGCGGCAGTTAACTGGGTACACAATTTCCAAATTTTCCGACTTCGTTTCTAAGCTGCCTGTGCGGCAGTTAACCATCAGTTGTTGAGTTGCAAAGTATAGACGCGTTTCTAAGCTGCCTGTGCGGCAGTTAACTTTTACATCGCTCAGCATACTTGCAACCCAAATTTCTAAGCTGCCTGTGCGGCAGTTAACGATTGTTAAAATCTTATTTGAAGGGCGCAAAATTTCTAAGCTGCCTGTGCGGCAGTTAACCAAATTTGAAACAAAAAAAAACCGATACTAGGTTTCTAAGCTGCCTGTGCGGCAGTTAACCAACTGGAGCTGTGGCATTAACAGTTATTTCATTTCTAAGCTGCCTGTGCGGCAGTTAACTTACAGCAGGAATATTTGACGATTCAATACCGTTTCTAAGCTGCCTGTGCGGCAGTTAACAACTACAGAGATTGTGACACAAAAGCGTTATTTTTCTAAGCTGCCTGTGCGGCAGTTAACCGTTGCCATTGAATATAAAGCTACTACTAGACTTTCTAAGCTGCCTGTGCGGCAGTTAACATACGCAGCTCCATTTTCTTTAATTTGCTTATTTTCTAAGCTGCCTGTGCGGCAGTTAACTTAGGCGTTTCGCTTATGTCGGTTAGACTTTGTTTCTAAGCTGCCTGTGCGGCAGTTAACGGGCAAAAGTTGATTTAAGTGGCCAATCCACATTTCTAAGCTGCCTGTGCGGCAGTTAACCTAGAGAAGATAGTCAAACTCTGACAATTGTATTTCTAAGCTGCCTGTGCGGCAGTTAACGTAGTTCTTATTGATAATTGTTGGGAGTTTTTTTTCTAAGCTGCCTGTGCGGCAGTTAACTTTAAATTTGATATAATTAGATATTCTTTAAATTTCTAAGCTGCCTGTGCGGCAGTTAACCATGGTCGATTTTTCTAAGCGCGGTGCAGTAATTTCTAAGCTGCCTGTGCGGCAGTTAACTATGCTATGGCGTGCCGAAAGGCTTGCATGTTTTTCTAAGCTGCCTGTGCGGCAGTTAACGTCATTCAGGCACACGAATACCCATTAACTCTTTTCTAAGCTGCCTGTGCGGCAGTTAACAGCCTCTTATCGGGGCGACCGACATTCTTCTTTTTCTAAGCTGCCTGTGCGGCAGTTAACGTCACGACAGGGGCACGGTTAAAAACATTTTATTTCTAAGCTGCCTGTGCGGCAGTTAACTCACACGACAAGCACTTATCAACGACGATGCATTTCTAAGCTGCCTGTGCGGCAGTTAACGATCCGAACGGTACAACCGCCAAGGCGCGAAATTTCTAAGCTGCCTGTGCGGCAGTTAACAAATAGTCGAAATAACAGAATCTGGCCTTTTTTTTCTAAGCTGCCTGTGCGGCAGTTAACAACATACACCATGCGTTTCTATCCGCAAAACATTTCTAAGCTGCCTGTGCGGCAGTTAACTGAACTAATGGCCGTAACAATTAGATTTAACATTTCTAAGCTGCCTGTGCGGCAGTTAACAAATCTTTGAAAGAAAAAAAGCCTAACGCTTGTTTCTAAGCTGCCTGTGCGGCAGTTAACGCAAAAGTCGGCGAAGGCGTTGTTTTTGTCAATTTCTAAGCTGCCTGTGCGGCAGTTAACTTCTGTGCGCGTCACTGCTAAGGAGGCGTTTTTTTCTAAGCTGCCTGTGCGGCAGTTAACTTCTTTTTTCGGCTTTTCTGATTTTATCGCCATTTCTAAGCTGCCTGTGCGGCAGTTAACGAAGTGTGTGATTATGCCTTGTACTTTTTAAATTTCTAAGCTGCCTGTGCGGCAGTTAACACTGAGGATATCTGGACGGCGAATGCACGTGATTTCTAAGCTGCCTGTGCGGCAGTTAACTTGCCGAATTAAATACGACAGTTAAAGTTTACTTTCTAAGCTGCCTGTGCGGCAGTTAACCCAGCCGAAAGACGGCCTTCTTTTGTTTTTCATTTCTAAGCTGCCTGTGCGGCAGTTAACAAAAGCCCGTCATACCGTTGCTCGCGTTAGTTTTTCTAAGCTGCCTGTGCGGCAGTTAACATAAATTTTGTTATCTATGAAGATATTATGATATTTCTAAGCTGCCTGTGCGGCAGTTAACTAAGTGTATTCTGAAATGGTGCGAACCGTAATTTTCTAAGCTGCCTGTGCGGCAGTTAACCATACCAAGTATATTTCCATCTTTGCCAGTCATTTTCTAAGCTGCCTGTGCGGCAGTTAACCTTGTGAATAAAGGGAACAAGAAGCCCGCGCATTTCTAAGCTGCCTGTGCGGCAGTTAACGTCATACGGTTTTTAATTTAAAATCATATATTTTTCTAAGCTGCCTGTGCGGCAGTTAACGAAAGTGTCATCAGGCATACTTTCGGGGTAAATTTCTAAGCTGCCTGTGCGGCAGTTAACCTTATGAGTAAAATAACGAATCATTGCCCGAGTTTCTAAGCTGCCTGTGCGGCAGTTAACACGCATTCTGGTTTAAGCTATTAGAATCTCTATTTCTAAGCTGCCTGTGCGGCAGTTAACCTTCCATTGCGTAGATATATGCCTCTTCTTCATTTCTAAGCTGCCTGTGCGGCAGTTAACGATAATTATACTTGTCAGCTGTGTGGCAAAAGGTTTCTAAGCTGCCTGTGCGGCAGTTAACGGTCAGCCGACTTCTAGTGGTTCTGTTAAGAATTTCTAAGCTGCCTGTGCGGCAGTTAACTATATATACTTGCGTTACCAAATCGGTAGCATTTTCTAAGCTGCCTGTGCGGCAGTTAACTCTAAGTCATGTATTTTATATACATTATGTTTTTTCTAAGCTGCCTGTGCGGCAGTTAACTTATACCTGAAACTTTAAACGCTCATGCAAAATTTCTAAGCTGCCTGTGCGGCAGTTAACATAAATGGCTTTCAGCTTATGAAAGGTATATTTTTCTAAGCTGCCTGTGCGGCAGTTAACAAATTACATAATTTAATGTTAGATTATACTCATTTCTAAGCTGCCTGTGCGGCAGTTAACTAATTCTTCACACATTTCCGAAAATACTTTAATTTCTAAGCTGCCTGTGCGGCAGTTAACTATTACTTCTATAATTTTTTGCTTCTCTCATATTTCTAAGCTGCCTGTGCGGCAGTTAACAATCACACCGCCGCAGCTCTCGCATATCTCAATTTCTAAGCTGCCTGTGCGGCAGTTAACGCAAATTCATCATTTTACAAATGGTGATGTTTTTTCTAAGCTGCCTGTGCGGCAGTTAACAGACCAGGCGGCATCGGGGCAACAGCTATTTTTTTCTAAGCTGCCTGTGCGGCAGTTAACCCGGTCACAATCTTAAATATGATACGACATCATTTCTAAGCTGCCTGTGCGGCAGTTAACTTGTCATTGCTGTCGGAGAAGATGAACTATATTTTCTAAGCTGCCTGTGCGGCAGTTAACATGTAATTTGTGTCGCTAAAAGGAGTCTGGAATTTCTAAGCTGCCTGTGCGGCAGTTAACCCTCAACCGATGACCAAGCATTATAAACTGGATTTCTAAGCTGCCTGTGCGGCAGTTAACTCTCTGTTAGTGACATTGTTAGAGTCAGAGCATTTCTAAGCTGCCTGTGCGGCAGTTAACGCTTGTTACAAGCCGCGAGTGGGACTTTTTCTTTTCTAAGCTGCCTGTGCGGCAGTTAACGAAAGAGCACGAAGAACTGTGCACGGTTCTAATTTCTAAGCTGCCTGTGCGGCAGTTAACGATCCTCAGGACTCACCGCAAATTTTTTAATTTTTCTAAGCTGCCTGTGCGGCAGTTAACAACCGCTGCTCAAAATCAGCTAGATAACTGCTTTTCTAAGCTGCCTGTGCGGCAGTTAACGTGAAGTGCCTATCCCGAAGCTCCCGTTTTCATTTCTAAGCTGCCTGTGCGGCAGTTAACTGCGGCTAACATCACAGGTGCATTTACTTTAATTTCTAAGCTGCCTGTGCGGCAGTTAACCAATGCCATTGATGTTGCCAAGCCTCATGAAATTTCTAAGCTGCCTGTGCGGCAGTTAACATTTCAAGACCTTCAACGCTTACAGCGCCAACTTTCTAAGCTGCCTGTGCGGCAGTTAACTTCTTGAACGTAAGGTCCCTGATGAAACAGTATTTCTAAGCTGCCTGTGCGGCAGTTAACGCTTGTTACAAGCCGCGAGTGGGACTTTTTCTTTTCTAAGCTGCCTGTGCGGCAGTTAACCAGCCCATATTGCCGCAGCTTCTTATCTGCCGTTTCTAAGCTGCCTGTGCGGCAGTTAACGCGTTCACGCGAAAATTTCTTTATATCCCAGCTTTCTAAGCTGCCTGTGCGGCAGTTAACCTGTATCTTTTATAGAATGTTCTACTGTTGTTTTTCTAAGCTGCCTGTGCGGCAGTTAACTGCATGCTATGTTTTATAATAGTAAATTTAATTTTCTAAGCTGCCTGTGCGGCAGTTAACCGGACGATACAAAGAAGCAGAAGCAATGTCTTTTTCTAAGCTGCCTGTGCGGCAGTTAACTTCTTTGGCGTTGTAAATCATCTTTTTGTTTTTTTCTAAGCTGCCTGTGCGGCAGTTAACAAATAGCAAATTCAATGGTGATATTTCAAACTTTTCTAAGCTGCCTGTGCGGCAGTTAACTAGAGCTTGCCTTTGAAGCCGCTTCTAAATTCTTTCTAAGCTGCCTGTGCGGCAGTTAACAGAAACAAGAACAACAGCGGTTTTGACGCTATTTTCTAAGCTGCCTGTGCGGCAGTTAACTATTTTAAAGTAACCCAATAAAAATGCTCTCCTTTCTAAGCTGCCTGTGCGGCAGTTAACCAATCAACGAGAGTATCAAAAATGGCTATACTTTTCTAAGCTGCCTGTGCGGCAGTTAAC
>JAQUTM010000020.1:0-4365 GCA_028694405.1 Oscillospiraceae bacterium | reverse complement strand
AGTTAACTATTTTAAAGTAACCCAATAAAAATGCTCTCCTTTCTAAGCTGCCTGTGCGGCAGTTAACCAATCAACGAGAGTATCAAAAATGGCTATACTTTTCTAAGCTGCCTGTGCGGCAGTTAACCGTACAGCAGGGATTTACTCAATCAACATCATTTTCTAAGCTGCCTGTGCGGCAGTTAACAGATTTAGAAATAATATCTAAAACATTAGTTTTTTCTAAGCTGCCTGTGCGGCAGTTAACTAGCCGCGAAGCTAGGTGTGTCGATGATGACGTTTCTAAGCTGCCTGTGCGGCAGTTAACCAAGAAATTCTGGAGAGTTGGCGGACCATAACTTTCTAAGCTGCCTGTGCGGCAGTTAACGCCGCTGCCGTTGATGAGCTTGCTGATGCAGGTTTCTAAGCTGCCTGTGCGGCAGTTAACGATTATCTCAAAGCACAGAAAGAAAACAAGTTTTCTAAGCTGCCTGTGCGGCAGTTAACATAACCGTCGATCAGATCCTGAATTGCAAAAATTTCTAAGCTGCCTGTGCGGCAGTTAACGTAAAGAGCTATAAAAAATATTAACATCGTTTTTTCTAAGCTGCCTGTGCGGCAGTTAACGTGCCGACAAAGCAGCTGAATTTATTCGCTCATTTCTAAGCTGCCTGTGCGGCAGTTAACAAATTCTATTCTTTGCAATCTCGAAATATTTTTTTCTAAGCTGCCTGTGCGGCAGTTAACATCGAATCTATCGACAACGACGGCAGCATCTTTTTCTAAGCTGCCTGTGCGGCAGTTAACCCTCTATATCCGATAAGTTGTTGATGTACGCATTTCTAAGCTGCCTGTGCGGCAGTTAACGTAAAGTGCTATAAAAAATATTAACATCGTTTTTTCTAAGCTGCCTGTGCGGCAGTTAACTAAGCAGATTCCGCTTATTGACAGTCACGACATTTCTAAGCTGCCTGTGCGGCAGTTAACGTGTACGAAGCTTGAAGTGTCATCGCTGCGGATTTCTAAGCTGCCTGTGCGGCAGTTAACCAATGCCAGCAGAAATCAAAGCACGCGCCGAATTTCTAAGCTGCCTGTGCGGCAGTTAACATTAGGTATTTTGGTTCCACCAAAAAAACAAATTTCTAAGCTGCCTGTGCGGCAGTTAACTTTTAAAAATGTCATTCCCTGCCCCCTATTTTTTTCTAAGCTGCCTGTGCGGCAGTTAACCCTACGTTTTTCGCGCCATGCGTCAGATTGCATTTCTAAGCTGCCTGTGCGGCAGTTAACTCGCTTTGCCGCTTGGGGCTGAGGATGTTCAATTTCTAAGCTGCCTGTGCGGCAGTTAACATGAGATTCCTTACTCAAAAATTTACGATATGTTTCTAAGCTGCCTGTGCGGCAGTTAACATTATAGACGGCGATTACCGCTTGATTTATAATTTCTAAGCTGCCTGTGCGGCAGTTAACTGACTTTTCAGAAATGAAGGATAAAACCGTATTTTCTAAGCTGCCTGTGCGGCAGTTAACGCAAAAGACGGTGGGGGAAAAAAGATTAGCCCTTTCTAAGCTGCCTGTGCGGCAGTTAACAGAATCGGCGTGACTCGGTTCCATTCGTCCAATTTCTAAGCTGCCTGTGCGGCAGTTAACCGTCGCCGTCTTCGCGCTCATAAAGAACGCAATTTCTAAGCTGCCTGTGCGGCAGTTAACAGGCGGTAAAAATGGGAATATTCAACTGGATATTTCTAAGCTGCCTGTGCGGCAGTTAACGCTTTTGGGCGGCATCCATGAAAGCGCAGCAGTTTCTAAGCTGCCTGTGCGGCAGTTAACTCAGGCCGAGCATGTTGGCCATGTATTTAATCTTTCTAAGCTGCCTGTGCGGCAGTTAACGCCAGAACTCAAAAGCAGTCTGGAAATCGTTTTTTCTAAGCTGCCTGTGCGGCAGTTAACACCGCATCGATGACACCCGTATCGAGGTTAAATTTCTAAGCTGCCTGTGCGGCAGTTAACCAGACTGCTTTTGAGTTCTGGCAGTTCATGACTTTCTAAGCTGCCTGTGCGGCAGTTAACCCTAAAAAACCGACACGCTTAAAACTTCTTCATTTCTAAGCTGCCTGTGCGGCAGTTAACGCCTCGTTTCCGTGATCAGCGGCGAGCCTCCCTTTCTAAGCTGCCTGTGCGGCAGTTAACAATTGCGGTGCATACGCTTATAGCCCAAGCAATTTCTAAGCTGCCTGTGCGGCAGTTAACCCTTTGATTTTTTTCGCTAATGGCCCGCTTTATTTCTAAGCTGCCTGTGCGGCAGTTAACATACAGAGCAGCGCAGTCTTCTGTAGCATCTATTTCTAAGCTGCCTGTGCGGCAGTTAACATAAAAGTTGTTTATTCGCGCCCAAAAATAAATTTCTAAGCTGCCTGTGCGGCAGTTAACCCTTTGATTTTTTTCGCTAATGGCCCGCTTTATTTCTAAGCTGCCTGTGCGGCAGTTAACAAATTGAAATAATCTTCCATTGGCAAATTATCTTTCTAAGCTGCCTGTGCGGCAGTTAACTTGAAGGAGCAACTATACTTGATCCTTTTATGTTTCTAAGCTGCCTGTGCGGCAGTTAACCTTTTAAGCTCTGTAAGCTCAATTATGTACCCTTTCTAAGCTGCCTGTGCGGCAGTTAACCTTTTAAGCTCTGTAAGCTCAATTATGTACCCTTTCTAAGCTGCCTGTGCGGCAGTTAACACCAAAATCAAACCGCGCATAAATGTGCAAAATTTCTAAGCTGCCTGTGCGGCAGTTAACTGATGTCTACATTAACGGTGTTTTTTATCAAATTTCTAAGCTGCCTGTGCGGCAGTTAACGAACCATTCTCAAGCGGCAAAGATACTAGGGCATTTCTAAGCTGCCTGTGCGGCAGTTAACACCAGAAATGAAGTCGTGTGGGGTCTAACGGATTTCTAAGCTGCCTGTGCGGCAGTTAACCCATTTTTACATTCCTTCCAAAACTTTATTACTTTCTAAGCTGCCTGTGCGGCAGTTAACGAATACAACGAAAATGTTTATGTTGAGGGTTCTTTCTAAGCTGCCTGTGCGGCAGTTAACGCGCCAACAGCAGCAGAAACCAAATCATTTTATTTCTAAGCTGCCTGTGCGGCAGTTAACCAATGGACGCCGTATTTGTTGATAACAATGGCTTTCTAAGCTGCCTGTGCGGCAGTTAACCATTTGCTCTTTCAATTACATGCCACGGCCCTTTTCTAAGCTGCCTGTGCGGCAGTTAACACGTGGTCAACGCGAGGGTTTTCTGTAACTTTTTTCTAAGCTGCCTGTGCGGCAGTTAACGCTAACAATCGACACGGTGATACTACCGTGGCTTTCTAAGCTGCCTGTGCGGCAGTTAACGTCTTTGATTTTTTCTTCGGCTTTTCGCCATCTTTCTAAGCTGCCTGTGCGGCAGTTAACTGTTGATTGGTTTGAGCATATTAAATTGGCTATTTCTAAGCTGCCTGTGCGGCAGTTAACGATAGCATCAAGCATTTTTGTCGCGTTCAATATTTCTAAGCTGCCTGTGCGGCAGTTAACACGGAATTGGCAAGGGGCTTGTATCTGAGCCATTTCTAAGCTGCCTGTGCGGCAGTTAACAACATTTCTGAAAGCTCTTTAACGGCCTTGGCTTTCTAAGCTGCCTGTGCGGCAGTTAACGAGTGGTCTAATGCAGACAGCGAAACTTTCGATTTCGAAGCTGCCTGTGCGGCAGTTAACAGTTTAATTGCCGTTAGGAATTTTTCAGAGTATTTCTAAGCTGCCTGTGCGGCAGTTAACACGTAATTGGCAAGGGGCTTGTATCTGAGTCATTTCTAAGCTGCCTGTGCGGCAGTTAACAACATTTCTGAAAGCTCTTTAACGGCCTTGGCTTTCTAAGCTGCCTGTGCGGCAGTTAACGGAAGGCCGCGAAATATCGTATGATAATGACGTTTCTAAGCTGCCTGTGCGGCAGTTAACTTTCTGCCGAACAGCGTCCGGAAGCCTTTGGCTTTCTAAGCTGCCTGTGCGGCAGTTAACAGTTTAATTGCCGTTACGAATTTTTCAGAGTATTTCTAAGCTGCCTGTGCGGCAGTTAACTTCAATACGAATGTATCGGTGATTTGTGTATGTTTCTAAGCTGCCTGTGCGGCAGTTAACTCCAGTCGTGTTCGGCATCGCCATCTATACACTTTCTAAGCTGCCTGTGCGGCAGTTAACTGGCTACAGCTACGATGCTGGCATTATATATCTTTCTAAGCTGCCTGTGCGGCAGTTAACCATACTTTTTTTGTTGTAAACAATGAGTAAACGATATATTACAATAATATTTGGCAAAAAACCTTTTTTTTTTGCGTCTTTTTTAATGCGCTACTAAT
>JAQUTM010000181.1 GCA_028694405.1 Oscillospiraceae bacterium | reverse complement strand
CGGCGTAGAGGTGCGCGGTAAAGCCAAAACACAGCTTTCCAATTTTGACATTAACAATTTGCGTTGGAATAAAATAATTATCTGTACCGATGCAGATGTGGACGGGTTTCAAATTCGCACCTTAGTGCTAACTATGATATATCGTTTAACGCCATCTTTGATAGATGAGGGTTATGTATACATTGCCGAAAGCCCCTTGTATGAAATCAATTCTAAAAAGAAAACCTATTTTGCATATACCGAGCAGGAAAAAACGGATATTATGCGCCGTGTGGGAGAAGAAAAAGTAGATATTCAGCGCTCTAAAGGGCTTGGTGAAAATGACCCCGAAATGATGTGGCTTACAACTATGAATCCGGAAACAAGACGTTTGATTAAAGTTACTGCCGAGGACGCACAGCGCACCCAAGAGGTATTTGACCTGTTATTGGGCGACAACTTACAAGGCCGAAAAGACCATATTGCCAACCACGGGTATGAATATTTGGACGATTTGGACGTGTCTTAGTGGGTGCAAAAGTGCAGTATGCCCTTAATCCTGAAAGAAGGAGTTATCTGATAAAATGGCTAAAAAACAACCTAAGATAAAACAGAATCGCCCTCAGCTGGGTGATTCTGTTGAAATATTAGACGCAGGAGTAATGCTGCAAAACAGTATTACAGAGACGCTGGAGCAAAATTACATGCCGTACGCGATGAGTGTAATTGTCAGCCGCGCCCTACCGGAGATTGACGGCTTTAAGCCTGCACACCGCAAGCTACTGTATACCATGTATGAAATGGGCCTGCTAAAAGGTGCGCGTACCAAAAGTGCAAATATTGTAGGTACAACTATGCGCCTTAACCCCCACGGTGACGCCGCCATTTACGAAACTATGGTGCGTTTGTCCCGCGGCAATGAAAGTCTGCTCACTCCATTTGTAGACAGCAAAGGCAACTTTGGTAAAGCATACAGTCGAGATATGGCTTATGCGGCATCTCGTTATACCGAGGCAAAGCTGGAAAATGTATGTAACGAGCTTTTTGCAGATATTGATAAAGACACTGTAGATTTTGTGGATAACTATGACGGTAAGCGAAAAGAACCAACGTTGCTTCCCGTGTCTTTTCCTGCAATTTTGGCAAATAACACGCTGGGTATTGCGGTAGGCATGGCCAGCAATATTTGCAGTTTTAACCTGATAGAGCTTTGCGAAACCACGATTGCGCTTTTAAAGGACGAAAAACACCCCATAGAAACCACATTGAAAGCACCGGATTTTGTGGGCGGCGCTTATATTTTATACAACGCACAAGAGCTTGACAATATTTACAATACCGGAAGAGGCAGTGTGCGTTTGCGCGCTAAATATCAATATCAAAAAGAGGGGAACCTGATTGAGGTAACCGAAATTCCGTCTACCACGACGATTGAGGCAATTATGGATAAAATTGCCGAGCTTGTTAAAGTGGGAAAAGTTAGAGAAGTAAGCGATATGCGAGACGAAACCGATTTAAACGGTTTAAAGCTTACTTTAGATTTGAAACGCGGACAAGACCCCGATAGAGTAATGGCAAAGCTGTTTAAAATGACACCTTTGGAAGATACTTTTTCATGCAACTTTAATATCTTGATAAATGGAATGCCCCGCGTAATGGGCGTGCGAGAAATTTTGATTGAGTGGACAGCTTTTCGCACTGAGTGTGTGCGTCGGCGCACTTATTTTGATTTGCAGGGAAAAGAAAAACGCATGCATCTGCTAAAAGGGCTAGAAGCCATTTTACTGGATATTGATAAAGCTGTAAAAATTGTGCGCGAGACAGAGGAAGACGTTGAGGTTGTGCCAAATTTAATGATTGGATTTGGCATAGACAAAATACAGGCGGAATATGTGGCGGAAATTAAACTGCGTCACTTGAACAGAGAATACATTTTAAAACGCACAACCGAGATAAGGGAACTGGAAAAGGCTATTGCACAGCTGAAAGATATTTTGGCGTCTAAGATAAAAATGCGCAATATTATCATAAAAGAGTTGCAAAGTGTTGCAAAAGATTATGGAAAGCCACGCCGCAGCGAAATTATTTATGTGGACGAGCAAGTGGAAATAGCCGATGAGGAAGAAGAAGTTGCAGAATATCCTGTTACCATTTTCTTTACAAAAGAGGGATATTTTAAAAAGATTACACCGCAATCTTTGCGCATGAGCGGTGAGCAAAAGTTAAAAGAAGGCGATGTAATTGTAGACAAAATAGAGACAACTACAAAAGCCGAGTTACTGTTTTTTACAAATAAACAACAGGTTTACAAATGCCGCGTAGCTGATTTTGAAGATACCAAAGCCAGTGTTATGGGTGACTATATTCCTGCCAAGCTTAACATGGACGAAGGAGAGACACCTTTATACATGGCATTAACAACAGATTATAAAGGGTTTATATTGTTTTTCTTTGCCAATGGTAAGCTGGCAAAGGTTCCTTTAAATGCCTACGAGACAAAAACCAATCGCAAAAAATTGGTAAATGCATTTAGTGACAAAGAGCCTGTAGTGCATATTATGCATATTCAAGAAGAGGTGGATTTAGCGGTTAAAACTACAGCAGGCAGATTGCTTATTTTTAACACCGCGCAAATTCCCGATAAAACAACAAAAAATACTGCGGGTGTGGGTCTTATTACGCTTAAGAAAAATCAAGAAATTGAAACTGTAAAGCCCTTACAAGCTTTAGAACTTGCAAATCCACACCGCTATCGTGTACGCACATTGCCGGCGGTAGGCGCTATTTTACGCGCCGAAGATTTGGTTGAGCAAATTCAGCTTACTTTATAAGACAAAAACAACGTTTAAAAATAAGCTGTTTTTCTGGTTTTATCTTGCTTTTTCAATGGAAATGTGATATTCTATATATTGCTTTCTATTGATTATTATTTATTATTTTATGGAGGTTTCACACATGAACGTGTTTGAAATAATCAGCGGTGTTATTTTAATTCTTGCCAGTTTAGTGATTATTTTATTGGTTATGACACAGGATTCCAAAGGCAATGGCTTGTCCGGCGCGATTGCAGGCGGCGAGAACATGATGAACGAAGGCCGTATGCGTACAAAAGACGTTGTATTAGCTAAATACACAAAAATTGCAGCTATTGTATTTTTTGTTGTAACTTTGGTAGTTAGTGCTGTTTCTATTTATGTAAAATAAAGAAATTGTAAAAAAATTTTGAAAACCCGCCAAAAGGCGGGTTTTTTTGTTATAATAATAGATGTACGGTAAAATGAAAACAAATTTAATGTGCGAAGTAGGCACAGAGGAGAATTATGTCACTAAAAGATAAAATAGTAAAAGACCTTACAAAACGTCCTCAACGACTAAAACAGCTAAAGGACAAATATGGCAACGAAAAAAAAGTTACGCTTATTATAAACACACTGCAAAAAAAAGGTAAAGTAAGCTTTTCGGACGGATTTTATTCTTTAAAAGAAAAAGAAACAGAGATAAGCACAATAAAAAATACGGCAAATGGTGTAAAATGTACACTTGTAAAATTATCGGGGAATTTTGGCTTTGCTGCACCTGAAGACGGTACAGAGGATTTCTTCATTCCGGGGCGTTGCTTAAAAGGCGCTATGCCTCGAGATGTAATATTGGTAAAACAGTTTGAAACGCCCAGAAAAGAGGGCAGCCGCGAAGGTGAAGTAGTAGAAATATTAGAGGAAAACAATAATTTTGTAGGCGTGTGCGGCCGAGAAAACGGACGGTTGGTGTGTTATCCGGATATAGCACCCAATACACCTGTATACATTAAAAAAAGTGCCGATGGCGGTGCTAAAATAGGCGAAAAAATAGCCATTGTTATTTTGGAACGCGGCAAGCGGCATGATGACCACCGTGCAGGTGTATCCATGCGTTTTGGCGATGCAGACAGTGCAAAGCGTTGTGCAAAAGCAATTTTATATGGCGCCGGCATTGAAAAGAACTTTCCTCAAAAAGTAAAAGCGGAAGCAAAGCGACTGGAAAATGCAGCAGTGAGCCCCGAGGATATGAAGGGTCGTTTGGATTTGCGCAAAGAGGTTATATTTACCATTGATGCGGCAACAACCAAAGACATAGACGATGCTATTAGCGCAAAACGTACCGCAAACGGATATGAGGTAGGTGTGCATATTGCTGATGTGAGCCACTATGTAACCGAGTGCAGCGCTTTAAATGCAGAAGCCTTTAAACGCGGTACCAGTGTTTACTATGCAGACAGTGTAGTACCTATGCTACCGCGCCAGTTATCTAACGGTATTTGCAGCCTTAACCCAGATGTGGACAGGCT
>JAQUTM010000019.1 GCA_028694405.1 Oscillospiraceae bacterium | reverse complement strand
GGTGATAAATCCTTGCTTCTGCTTACGCAGAGGCCTTACGTCCAAAAGGAGGTGCACAGAAATGGCAAAATACGAGACAATGATGGTTTTTTCCACCACTCTTGATGAGGAAGCTACCCAAACTTTATTGGGCAAGTTCAAATCCTTAATTGAGACAAATGGTACAATCGAATCTGTTGATGAGTGGGGTAAACGCAAACTAGCTTACCCTATCAATGACGAGACTGAAGGTTACTATGTTTTGGTTAACTTTGAGTCCAACACAGAATTTCCTGCTGAGCTGGACCGTGTTTACAAAATCACTGACGGCGTTTTACGCACAATGATCGTAGCACAGGAGGCATAAGCATGAATGTTGTTGCCTTAGTTGGTCGCCTAACAGCAGACCCCGAGCTTCGTCAAACCCCGCAGGGCGTTGCCGTTGCTACTTTTACCGTAGCAGTGGACAGACCCTATTCTTCTAAAAACACAAATGAGCGTCAAGCAGACTTTATCAACTGTGTTGCATGGCGTAATACAGCCGAGTTTTTGAGCAAGTATTTTAACAAAGGCAAGCTTATCAGCGTTGAGGGTTCTATTCAAACCAGAACCTATGATGACAAAGAGGGCAAAAAGCGTTATGTTACCGAAATACTTGCCAGCAATGTTGGCTTTGTTGGCTCTAAAGCAGAAAACGGCGGCGGCAACTTTGCAGCTGCTCCTGCTCAAAACAACAATTACGCCCCCCAGCAGCCCGCGGCTTATACCAACGGCAGCGTAGAAGATTTTGCGATAATTGACGACAACGAAGATTTACCATTTTAAATTTTAATAAGGAGGAAAAGAACTATGGCTTTTGATAGAGAAGCTCGTACAGAGCGTGGCTCTGGCCGCCCTCAACGTCGCAGCCGCAAAAAAGTTTGCAGCTTTTGCGTTGATCGTGTAGATCATATTGATTACAAAGACACTGTTCGTCTGCGTAAATATATCTCTGAGCGCGCTAAAATTATCCCTCGCCGTGTAACCGGCACTTGCGCTTTTCATCAGCGCGAACTGACAGTGGCAATTAAACGTGCCCGTCACGTTGCATTGTTGCCCTTTATCAGCGACTAATATGCATTTAAAACACCCTAACCTTTTTGGTTGGGGTGTTTTTTGTTTACGCTTAGGTTTTACGGTGTATTTGTTTGATAAGCTATTGTATTTGTGGTACAATATTTTAAGTATATTCATCTTTAACTTTTTGCTTTTTATTGCCACTTTATTTTTTAAAATGTTTTATAGGAGAGCCTGGTATGTCTTTCACTTCTTTGGCTTTTATATTGTTTTTTGTAATTTTGTTTGCACTCTACTGGTGTTGTCCCACAAAATATAAATGGGCGGTTTTACTGCTGGGCAGCTGTTGGTTTTATTATAACAGCATAGGTGCTTACTTTCCTGCCATTGCAGCCACTACCGTAGGTGCATACTTTGCCGCCTTAGGCATGGAGCGCTACGCGCAAGCGCAGCAAAAGCGCCGCTATCTGTTTGCAGGCATTTTGCTTACTGCCGGGCTTTTGTTGTTTTTTAAATATACTGCATTTTTATGGGAAAGCGTCGGCGCATTTTTGCAGCTGTTCAGCATTTCTCTCTCCCCTTTTACCAAAAGATTACTACAACCTATCGGCATCAGCTTTTATACTTTGCAAACCTTAAGCTATTTAATTGAGGTTTACCGCGGCCGAAAAGCAGAGCACCATTTTGGTATTTTTGCGCTTTATATCGGATTTTTTCCACAGCTGGTAAGCGGGCCTATCGGAAGCAGCGATAGCTTATTGCCGCAATATCACGCTCCTCGTCCCTTTTGCGCTGAGTATGCCCTGCAAGGCGCGGTAACTTTTTTGTGGGGTGCCTTTAAAAAAATGTGCATTGCCGATAGAGTTGCCTACTACGTTGACAATGCCTATAACGTACCCGAAGGTGTTAGCGGGCTTTCGCTGTTAGTTGCCGTACTGTTATATTCCATACAAATTTACGCCGACTTTTCCGGATACAGCGACATGGCGCTTGGCTCAGCTCAATTACTTGGTATTGACTTGGTGCAAAACTTTAAAACGCCCTATTTTGCATACAGTATAAAAGAATTTTGGAGTCGTTGGCATATTAGTCTTTCCACTTGGTTAAAAAAATATATTTACATTCCTCTTGGCGGCAATCGCAAAGGCTCATTTCGCACCTATGTCAATCTTTTTATCACTTTTTTATTTAGCGGACTGTGGCACGGCGCAAACTTTACATTTTTAATTTGGGGCGGTCTGCACGGCATTTATCAGATTATAGGACGTGCTACCCAAAACTGGCGCAATAAGCTTTACAAAAGCCTGCATATCAGCCAAACCTCTGGCCTTGTGCATATTTGGAAAAGCCTTTGTGTATTTATGCTTGCCAGTTTTGCATGGGTGTTTTTCAGAGCAGAAAACGTTACCTCTGCTTTCTTTATTTTACACAAAATTGCCACTGATATGTCATTTTCGGTACAAAGTATAAAGGACGCTTTTGTGCTGATGGGGTTTGATGTAACCAGCCTGCTAACCACCTTTGGACTGATTACCTTTGGCTTTTTATGTGACCTTGGCATAGGCCAAAAAATAGGTGGCACTTGGATTTTACAGCACAAACGGCTCAGTCGTATTGCACTGTGCTATATTCTTATATTTTCGCTGTTCTTTTTCAGCTATAGCGGCGGTATTGGCATTTATTTCGCCTTTTAAATTTTCTGTGCCGTGGGAGGTTCTCTGTTGAAAACTTTTTTAAAAAAGATAGGTCTTTTTTTACTGCCTGTAGGTTTGGTGCTATGCTCATTTTTATTTTTGCTATGGCACAGCGGAGATTTAAATTCCGTACAAGATATTTTACTGCAAAACGAAACCGATACCTACTTTTTATATGGCCCCGCTTATGTTGACCCTAACCCTTGGTACAAATATCAGCGAGCAAAGTTTGAAAAAGCCCAAGTTTTGGTGGTTGGTACCAGTAGAAGTATGCAGTTTAGCAGCGCTATGTTTCACGAGGGCACCCACTTTTACAACGCGGGGGGTGCTATTCGTAATTTGTACGAAATTGAGGGCTTTTTGCAGGCAATGGGCACAGAAGCTTTGCCGAAAACGCTTATTTTAGGGCTTGACCAATACTTTTTCAATGCCGAATGGGCGGGCGCGTGGAGCGGTGAAAGCACCTACACCGTAAGCGCTGAAATACCGCAGATAAATATGTTTGGATACGCTTGGCCACAACTTATGCGTGACTTTGCAAAAGGCAAATACAACCCGTTTAAGGTGTTAACAGCGCCATCTGCGTATGTTGGATTAAACGCCAAGGTGAATAACCGCGGCTTTTGGCCTGACGGCAGTTATAGCTACGGCAGCGCTGCAGACGACCTCTCAAAAGGCGAAGATGCCGGCTTTAAAGATACCTTTCGCCGCATTGACACCGGCACCAATCGCTTTCAATATGGCAGCGAAGTTAGCGCGGACAGCTTAGCTGCTTTGCAAAGCCTGTTGGCCTATTGCCACAGCCAAGGCATACAAGTGGTAGCTTATCTGCCCCCCTATGCACCCAGCGTTTTTGCGCGCATGCAAGAAAGCGGTAACTATACCTACATGGACAAAATTTATGCGGCTTGTACCCCTATTTTTGCTTTGTATAATGCCAGCCTGTATGATTTTACCAATATGCCTCTTACCAGCGATGAAATGTACTTGGACGGCTTTCATGCAGGAGATAAGGTATACGCTGCTATGATGGCAGAAATGTGTACAAATATGGCTCTAAAGCCCTATACAGATGGCAGTGAGGCGTTGCTTTCTCTGTTTTACGCCAACACACAAAACCCGCGTGTTTTAAACTAATAAATTGTATGATAAATTAAACCATCGGAGGACAAAAATTATGGAAAATACAGAAAAGAAAAAACGCATTTTAAGTGGTATACAGCCTACAGGTACTTTTACTTTGGGCAACTATATTGGAGCCGTGCGTAACTGGGGCCAACTGCAAGACGAATACGAATGCCTGTATATGATTGCAGACATGCATGCTTTAACAGTACGTCAAGTGCCTGCCGAGCTGCGCAAGCGCACACGCGAGGCTGCGGCTTTGCTGCTTGCAAGCGGCATTGACCCCGCTAAAAGCTTGATTTTTGTACAAAGCCATGTACCTGCTCATGCACAGCTTGCTTGGATTTTAAACTGCAACACCCAGTTTGGAGAGCTTAGCCGCATGACCCAATTTAAAGACAAAAGTGCAAAGCATTCCGACAACATAAATGCAGGCTTGTTTACCTATCCCAGCCTAATGGCAGCCGACATCTTAATTTATAACGCCGATTTGGTTCCCGTGGGCGTAGACCAAACCCAGCACTTAGAGCTTGCCCGCAATGTAGCAGACCGTTTTAACCGCAGCTACAGCCCAACCTTTACCGTTCCGGGCGGTTATACGCCAAAATTAGGCGCTAAAGTTATGAGCTTACAGGAGCCCACAAAAAAAATGAGCAAAAGCGATGAAAACGCAAACAGCTATATTCTTATGTTGGACGACCCCGACACTATTGTGCGTAAGCTAAAACGTGCTGTTACCGACAGCGAAGGCATTGTATGTGCTGACAGCGAAAATAAGCCCGGTATTACTAACTTAATGAGCATTTACAGTGTGTTTACCGGCAACGACTTTGCAGCCATTGAGCGCGAGTTTAGCGGCAAAGGATACGGAGACTTTAAAATGGCAGTAGCCGAGAGTATTATCGATACTTTGTCCCCTATTCAAAACGAATATAAACGTATTTTAGACGACAAAACTTATTTGGAGCAAACTTTGAAAGAAGGAGCTCAAAAGGCAAGTTATACGGCTTCTAAGTTATTAGAAAAAGTTTATAAAAAAGTGGGATTTTTACAATTTTAATTTTTCGACAAAAAGTGCTTTGTTTCTATTAAAAAAGAGGCAATGCACTTTTTTTCTGCAAATCTTTTTCTTTCATAATCTTCTTCTTTTTGATTTTTTTTCTTTTTATTCGACTTTTTTCCCTAATTTATGTTATAATGAGAACAATTATTACTATATTTCTGTTAATGTTTTCCACTTTTCCCATATATTGACATTTTATGGAGGTATATGTATAATGTATACAGACTCAATGAGGAGTTATGGAAGGAGAAACTATATGAAATCAACCGGTATTGTGCGAAAAATCGATGACTTGGGCCGCGTGGTTCTTCCCATCGAATTGCGACGCGTACTGGACCTTGAAGATGGTTCTTCTTTGGAAATCTATGTAGATGACGATAGTATTGTGCTGAAAAAATATCAGCCTGCTTGCGTTTTCTGCGGTGGAACCGAAGATATTGTATCTTTTAAGGGCCGTAACATTTGCGCCGCTTGCCGAAGAGAAATTAACTAATTTAATTTCTCACCCCTGCTTTTCTTTTTTACATAAGCCCTCCGGTAGCGTGTAAAAGAAAATCAGCCTTTAACAAAAAAATCTACTATGACATTTTACTAAAGCTTTTACTAATTTTATTTATATTTATTTACTACCTCCAAGTAAAATACTTGGGGGTTTTTTACTTTATTAAATAAAAAAGAGTGAAACTTGCGTTTCACTCTTTTTGTTTCTATTTACCTGGCTTATCAATCCGCTCTTCACTGGTTTTAATTAAGTTAAACAAACTGGTAGCATACAAAGGGTAATCTTTAGATAAGCTTTCCGTTGTCATCGCCAAACTGCTTACATCTTTTAAAGCCGGGGCATTGCCTAAGCTTACCCCGGATAAAATAGCCTCTACATTGGTTTCGGCAATATCCATTGCTGCGCAGCTATATCCTTTATATAGCTTTTGACTTATACCAAACATATCACTTGAATTTTTGGCGTTTGCGCCGTATAATAAACGAAACATCTTATATACTGCTAACATTAAAAACACGCTTACTTCGCTTACTAAGCCTTTATCTGTACAGGTGCTTAGTTTATCGTATAAAATGTTTAAAGAATTGCTGATAAGCTTTTTATTTAAAATAGGTAATACGCTACCTTTATAAATACTGTCTTTACTGCTTTCCGGGCTTGGAATATCCTCTACATTTAAAGTAAGGCCACTTCTGTCCGGGCTACGGCCCAACAAATAGTCACAAGAAACGTTGTAGTAATCCGCTACGCTTACCACAAAATCCAGTCCGCACTCTCGTATACCTTTTTCATAATGAGACAGTAATGCCTGAGAAACGCCCAAATCCTCAGCTGCCTGTTTTTGTGTAATACCGCGTTCTTTTCGCAGTAAAGTTATAATTCTGTTAAAATCGGCTGTCATGCTCGTACTCCTTCTCACCAATTACGTACTGTAAATTATAGTACACAAAAAACAATTTGTAAATACAAAAAGCTACAAAATAAAATATTGTTTTTTGGGTAGGGTGTAGAATTTGGGCTTAGAGAGATATTTTTCCATTTTATTTCTTGTTTTAGTATTGTTTTTTCTAAGGGCTTTCATGCCATTAGTAATAAATTTTTTGTTTGTGCCTTATGCACAGAAAGGACGTGCTATTGAAAACTTTTAAATTACACTTAATTCGCCATGGCCTTACCGAAGGCAACTTAAACGGCATTTACATGGGGTCGGGGTTAGATTTGCCGCTGTGTGAGCGCGGAAAACAAGAGATTATTGCCTTGCGTGCAAAATTTGATTATCCCCAGGTAAACACTGTTTTTTGCAGCCCTTTGCTGCGTGCTACCCAAACCGCAGATATTCTTTATCCTGATGCAAAAAAATTGGTAATTGAAGATTTAAAAGAAACTAATTTTGGTGAATTTGAAGGGCAGCCGGCAGCGCAGCTGGTGCACAATGAAAATTTCAAAAAATGGTTAGACCCAAAAAGCAACTTTACTCCACAAGGCGGAGAAAGCGGCGCCGACTTTGGAAAGCGGACAGGAGCTGCTTTGATGCGCATGTTTGAGTTTATGATAAAAAGCGGCTTGCACGAAGCTGCCTGCATTACCCATGGCGGCGTAATCATGAGTATGTTAAGTCAGCACGCGCTGCCCCCCCGCAGCGCAGAACAATGGCTATGTGATAACGGGTGTGGTTACACCTTGTTATGTACGCCCTCCATGTGGATGCGAGATGACCTTGCGGAGGCGATAGCTATTGTACCCGAGGGATATGTACGCCTTACCAAAGTGCAAAATGATGATGACGAAGTAGTAAAAAAATTAGCCTCTGAGCCTGTGCCGGATTTTGAGCATGACCCCGACCGATTAAAATTTTAACATAAAAAACAAGCACGAAGCCGGCCAGAGCTTCGTGCTTTGGTTTTAAAAACTTTAGGAGGATTTTAAAACCTTTTATAATAAGTGCGCAGCGTTGCAACGCATTATTATCTCATAATCTACTATCAGTATCATATACAATTTATAGTGTAATTGCAACCAAAAAAGGACGGAACCAAAAAAAATGTATTATTTGGTCATAATTTATTCAATTTTAAAAACAGAACAAGTAAAGCTGCACAACACATTTTCCAAATATAAGCAAAACAAAAAGCACTGTTTTAGCCCAAAACCGGCAAAACAGTGCTTTTTTTAGTTATTATGCTGTAGGTTGCTCTACAGGCTGTTCAACAGGCTGCTCAGGCGCCGCACCTGTTATAGCCACTGTTCCTGCCATGTCGTAATCTATCACGCCAATATAGCTTTTACCTGCGTTAACGCGCAGCTCGGTGCCATCTTGCTTGTACACTTTTAAGCTATCCAGAGGTGAACCTTTTTTCCAAGTAATAGGTTCAAACTTACCCAAAGAGAAATAATATCCTGTACCTTGCGTTAAGTCAAATTCTGTACAATAGCCGTCAGCTTTTAACGTAATATCTGTCATAAGCAGAAAAATATTTTTAAACTCCAGCTGAGTACTTGTATTTTCGTCCATTTGAGGAGCATCATATTCACTTTTTACATAATTGCCGCTGCCGGTATATTCAAACAAAGCGTCTCCATAATCGGAAAAACGGAACGCAATTTTTACGGCCTCGCCTCCATCTGGAAAGTAGTTAGGCTCTGATTGGCTGTAAAAATTAAAAACAGGGTCAAAACCGCCACGGTCACTAAAGTCTTGGCTCATCTCCATAACCTTTTGCACACCGGAAACAATTTTTTCAGCATTGGTGTACCAACAGTGTTCACTGGCCTTCGGCTGACGATAACGAGCCTCGTCAAAGTAAAAAGCTGTAGTACCCAGCTTCATGCCGTCAATGTTTTGATAGTTGTAATAGTTCAACATATTATCGGCATAAATACTGCTGCCGATATGAACATAAATGGCATTTAGCGGAATCATAAACTGGACAAATTGGTCTCGGGCGCTGCGCACCGGGCCCACATTGGGCACTTTGGTATAGTCGGTATATACAGCCATCATGCGTGTAATGCCTGCTTCGGTTACCATTTCGTAAATTAAATCAGCATCACAAATGCCGCTCTGTGGCAAGGCTTCTCTTAAATTGTTAACCATAATAGCTACCGGGCGCTGTCCCACCGGGTAATCCTCGGTTTTATCCATACCGGTAAGCGGATTGTAGTCGTATTCTACAATAGGCTTATTGGTGGCTTCCCCGCCGGCAGGTTCTGCCGGCGTGCTGCTGGAGTCTGCGGCAAAAAATTTGCCGCAACCGGAAAATAAGGTTGTAATAAAGCAAAAGCATAGCGTTACCGCAATAAAATGCTTAATAAAATCATCTCCCCAAGCAGTTACCTGTGCTTTATATATTGACCTGCCTAGCACTTTGTAACTGTTTTATGTTTTACACAATAAATGTATTTTATCATATTGTGCATACTTTGTCTAGTTTTGCGGTAAACGAGTGTTCGCACATGAAATACAATTTTAAAGTGTATATTTATTGGGCAGCTTTAAAGGTATTAACCCTTTACTTCTGCGGTAGGCTCACTTACTTTTGCCTCCGGATAAACCACTTCATCGTCAATAGTCAGCGTCCCTATCATGGTATCGCCTACTACAGCCACATAAGTTTTTCCGGGATTTATTTTTACATTCACCTCATTGCCGCCTGCATCTACAATGCGCAAGGGCTGCTCAGGCACGCCTTTTAACCAACGAACCAATTCATAACGGCCGCCGTTAAAATAGTAGCCTATACCACCGTAATTGTAGTTTACGTTCATTAAAACGTTGTCTGCACGCGGTGTTATTTCTGTAAACAATAGCAACACATTGTCAAAATACAGTGCTTCACCTGTAGCGGTGTCAATCTGCGGCTCGCCAAAAGCTGATTTTTCATAGCAGTTATTTTTTGTGTTGTAGGTAAAACCGGTAGTATTGCTTAAACTAAACTTCCAGTCCACGGTAGTGGCTTCGCCTGTTTTAAGCTTACGCGGTGTCTCTTTATAGCTAACAAAATCAAAAATAGGATTTAGCGTTTCTGTTAAAGCGGTTTCCATATTATATTTTTCAACAGCCGCTTCAATCATTTCTCCGCTGGTGTAGTAGCAGTGCTCTATATTTTTTGTTTTGTGCCGCTCTTCATCTAAATAAAAAGCCACTTCTCGCACGCTGCCCAAGTTGCCATCAAGGTCCTTTTCCTCATATTTGTAAGCGTCCAGCATGTCTCTTGCGTAAGTACTGCTGCCAATATGGACGTATAGGGCTTGCAGCGGAAAAGCCAGCTGTAAATGCTGGTCACGCGCACTGCGCACAGGGCCCACTAACCCCAGCTTGGTATAATCGCTGTAAACTGCCATTAAACGGGTTATGCCGCCTTCGGTTACCATTTCATAAATTAAATCGGCACTTTGCAGGCCCGTTTGGGGCAATGCCTCTTTAATGTTGTTTATCATAATTGCCACAGGGCGAGTATTTGGGGGATAATCCGCCTCTTTTTGCAGACCGGTAAGAGGATTTGCCTCTTGTAAAGTCTCTTGCTGCTGAGAAGGTTTAGACTGGGTACCCGGAGTTTCGGCAGAGGCTTGGGAACAACCTGCCAGTAAGCTTAAAGCAAGTACCAATGCTACACTGATAGCCAAATATCTTTTTATCATGAAAACCGCTCCTCTTTCAATTAACGCCTAAAATGCGCTTTATTTTGCAGGGGCTATACTATAATAAACGTTAATTGTTTGTTTTCTCCTTCATTTTTTGGAAATTATTTACTGTAATTATTGCTTTTTTACTTAGTTACTATATGTAACCTTAAATAAAATTATACGATTATGCATAAATACAGCAGGTTAAATCCACAGGGACAAAGAGATGTGCACCTGGATATGGTCATTATACCATATAATGCTAAAAACAAATTATTAAGTTTTTATAAATAAATTTACAGGGCATGTTTATAAAATAATATATATATGGAAAACCATTAAAAGGTAAAAAATAAAACGGCACAGTAAACACCATGCCGTTTTAATTACATATAATTGTGCTGTTTTAAACTAATCTGCAACTTCTACTTCTTGAGTGGGGTCAATGGTAACATTTTCGTTACCTACACCGTCTGTAGAACCGGAAATAACAAAAGTATCGTAGTTGGTATAATCCGAGAAGCCAACGTAGGTTTTGCCGCAGTTTACTTCAATGTCTACCTCATCACCGTTTTCGTTGTAAAAACGCAACGGCTGCTCGGGCAAGCCTTTTACCCAACGAATTTTTTCGTATTTGCCGCCGTAGAAGTAGTAACCCAAGCCGCCGTAACGATAATCCACCTTAGCAAGCGGTGTATCGGGATAGTGGGTAATATCTGCAAAGCAGATAAATACATTGTCAAACGCAAGCTGTGCACCGTTATTTTCGTCCACATGAGGAGCACCCGCCTGAGATTTTTTATACTTATTAGTAGCTACATCATAAGTAAACGAAGTAATGTAGTAGCTGTTTGGCGTATAGATAATACGCATACTTTGAGCGTCTCCACCCTCTAGTACACGCGGTGCATCATAATATTTTACAAAGTTAAAAATAGGCTTAGGCTCAAAGTCTACCACCATATTGTTTGCATCAACGGTAGCCGTAATATGTTCTCCATCTGTGTAAGCAGTGTGCTCTGTTGCATAGCCTGCATTTAAACGGGCTTGGTCTCTCCACCACATACTGGAATAATATTTGCCGTCCATATTTTGTTGGCTGTAGTCATATTGATCCAGCAGCTGCTCGGCAATTACACTTGCACCAATGTGTACATACAAAGCTTGATATGGAAACATCAGCTGAACATGCTGGTCTCTGGCACTGCGTACAGGACCTGTTACCGGCACGGTGGTGTAATCACTGAAAACCGCCATTAAACGGGTAATGCCACCCTCTGTTACCATTTCATAAATAATATCTGCCTCGCTTATGCCGCGCTGAGGCCAACAGGCACTAATGTTGTTTACCATAATGGCAACGGGGGTTTTGCCGTTGGGATAATCCGCCTCTTTTTCTAAACCGGTAAGTGGATTTGGTGTATAGGGAATTTCGGGCTCCGGCTCTGCCTGGCTAGTGGAGGGCTCAGAGGGGTTAGCTGTTGTGCCGCCAGAATTTGCCGAGTTGTTAGAATTACCGCAGGCTGCAAACGTTGTTAGCACCATACATAATACCAATAAAAATGCAAATAATCTTTTCATGGTCAAGTCCCATCTGCCGCTGTGTACCGGCTGTATAATTTTTTTACAAACACAGAAATAAACGTTTATCTTTTATACACAAAAAACTATAAGTAAACGTTTTGATATACTTATAAATATACCTAAAGCAGAGAATTTTGTAAAGAGAAACAGCCGAAAAAATAAAGATTTTGTTAGATAAGAGATTTAATCCCATTTTACACCTTAAATACCTTTTTGCAAATAATTTTACAGGAAGCTTTTATTTCCATTTTTACAAGGTTTTATAGCATTAAAACAAACCAATTTCTTTGTTTTTCTTTTTAATAACACAGTTTTAAACTTTTTACCCGCATAATTTCAAAACACCTATTGACAATTTTTTGTTTGATTGATATAATGGACAAGCTGAAAACGCAACATACGTTATGAGCCATTAGCTCAGCTGGCAGAGCACCTGACTTTTAATCAGGGTGTCCGGAGTTCGAATCTCCGATGGCTCACCAAATTAAAACAGCAATAAGTTTAGCCTTTCAAAAGGCAAAGCTTATTGCTGTTTTTTGTTTTTAAAAAGCTAATCGGCTTGGAAATATGTGCTTTTTTCAAAACCATATTCCCTGCGTCAGGTGATAATTAAACGTGTGTTGTCAAGCGAAAACTATGCTTCTTCACGAAATCTTTGCTTATTTTTATCCTCTTATCCGTTCGGGTAAAGGTACTTACTTGCACGATATCTTTTATAATTTCTTAAAGTGGGTTATGTAGTATTTTTGTAATTTTTCAAAACACTATATTTCATGTGTTTAAATCATATCCGTTTAAGTTTTTTTAATTTCTAACTTAAATTTTTAAATTGATATAACTATCAAAACTATAACCCAATAAAATCCGTATAATTTTTATACCTCATAAAATCACTTCGAAAATATTTGCTAGCCACATTAAAACATCAGTATTTTGACTTTAGACGCACGAATATTTCTTCTGTAGCGCAAAGTTGCTATTTGTGCCATAAAATTTATGTAGTAAAATACTTACTAATATTATTGTGAATTTTTGATTTTTAGCCTCTGTTGCTTTATGCATTAGTTCAACGAAAGGGTTTATTGTAAAATAAATTTTTGAAAATCCAATTTGCCTGACCCTTCAAATATAAAAAAAATCATATTTGCATTTGCAGGCAAACGCACTTTAGAATGAAACATTTTGTATTCATTTTCTGCAACTATATTTATATAGCCAACGGGTTCTTCTTTTAAATTGTTTTTTATAAACATTTTACCTTTCCCTGTTCCACGTACTTTCAAAGAAATATATGTTGTGTTTTGAAGATTAAAATATTTATAACCTATAACTGTTTTATCAGAAATGTCTGCAATATATGTTCCCGGTCCTTTCTCTCCATCTTCTTCTTGTTGGGTAAAGCAAGGATGCAAAGCAAAATCTTCTTTTTTATTCGTGTAACTCCCTGCTCCCTTTCCACTCATTAAATTACATGCAATATAAGCTCCATACTCTCCTTTTCCAGCTAATGGTTTATCACTTAAACCATTGCTTGTCATTTCTACTTGAGGAATGCTCCCATCGGGTTTAAAATATATTTTTTCTGCACACCCTTGTCGGGAATAGCAATGTCTATTTGTTTGCCTATGCATTAAACTGATTTCCCATCGCCCATGCTTTATTAGGCTGATATCCACTGTTTTCTACAAGTTCAATGCGGTTATTTGCAACTTTATTATAGTGAACACCTTCGATACCAAAACACACTAGATTATATACGTCCAAATCGGTATTGAGAAGATTTAAAAATTGCATTGCTTTTTCCGGGTTTTCACTTGTAGAAGAAATACAGTTCAAAGTGGCTGAAACTGCACTTGGTAAAACACGGCCATCCATTATCTTTTGGGTTGTTAAAGGACGCCCCCATAAAACCTCTGCCTCATCTTCACAGCCTGGTTTCATATTGCTCAAGGTAGTAGCCATTTTTCCTGCTTTGCTAATGTCGTTTGTACTAGCAAGTGTAGCTGCATCTTTTGCAATATATCCTGCTAAATACCATTTACGCATTAGATTTACAAAATTTTTCCAATTTTCTGTTTCATATTGATTGATAACAGTTAAACTTTCATCTCCGATTTCAACAGCACCCGGCATACCGTAAGTACCTATTTCATCGTAGCCAATCATCGGAAGCAAGTCAATTTCATTTACCCAGATAGGCATCATGTCTGGATTGTCCTTATGAACTTTTTCCAGGAAAGGTTCAATATCTTGTATATTATTAACACTAGACAAATCAAATCCATATTTGTCCAACAGTTCGGTCTGCACAAAGAAGCCTGCCTCTTTTGCTTCTATTTGATAGTTTATAACGCCGTAAATTTCGCCCTTTAGCTTAACTCCGTCCCAATAAGCTTCTGGAATAACATCGTAAGTATCTTGTGCATATTCGTGCAACAAATCATCTAGTGGTAAAAAGGCACCACGTGATGCATTTCCCCAATAATCTGCAAATCCTGCGCCAGCAAATACAATGTCGCATTGTTCACGCCCGCCTAAAATAACCTGCATTTTATCATTGTAAGAGCCGCCTGGAATATTGATCATTTTTACTGTGCAATTAATCTTTTCTAAGGTAAGTTTATTAAGCTCCTCATTCACCTTAGCTGTGTCTGCTTGGTCATCAAAGCGTGTATACCAAATCAGTTCCACGGGTGCTTCTTTTGCCACACTTGTACTACTTACAGGCGTGGCTTGTTTACCGCAACCTACAAAGATGCTTACTGTAATTAGCAGGCTTAGTAATAAAGATATTGTGCGTTTAATCTTTTCCATTCATTTTCTCCTTTTAATGTTTTTTATTGGTTACCAGGCGTTCAAGCGTTTTTTGCCTTGCCTCGTGATAATCAAATTATAACTAACCAAATTTCAAATTGATATTAGCAGATTTGGGAATTATTCGCATCAACGTTCTTACATCGCATAAATATTCGCACTACAGGAAAGTGATTTTACTCTCAAATTCAAGAATTATTCTCTAAACTACTATTCTATTGAATTTGTTCCTTTTAACAAGTTATACTATATATTATAATATGTTAAATTTGCATAAATCAAATATACAACATAAATTATAGGAGTGATAGTTTGATGCGTGCTTGGCCTAAAACATTAACTAATATAATTATCTACGTTGGCGTAAGTGTAGCTGTTATTATAATAACTTTAAGTACCTTATTATACAGAATGGTAGATAAACAAGGACTTATATTGGTTCAACAAACTAATCAGCAACTGTTAGATGAAGTTAGCTTCCACTTAAGTTATGTAAATCAAGTTGCCACTTCTTTTTGTTCTATGCAAATGTATGACAGTGATGTTCAGTCGCTGCTCACTGCAGATACTGAGGATAACCCTATCTTGGAACAACAGTTGATGCGGCGCATGAATAAACTTATATTAACAAACGAAATGTTAGAAAGCGTTTTTTTATATAATGGGCAAAAAAAGCTTTTATATAGTACTCTTAGTATTGCTACACAGGAATATAAAGATATCTATAAAATCCTAAATTCTAACGTCGATAGTTCCTCACTTATTATTTTACCCCGTCCAGTTTTTAATGAAGTTACAGGTGAATATGACCATACCGTTTTAAGCTACATTATGTTTGTGAGAGATGTTTTTTCTAACGATGTTCTTTCAGCTGTAGTAGTCAATGTAAAAACTTCATGGATGGCCGCAAATTTATCTACAACACCAATACAATACAATAATAAATCTCACATCATTATAGTTCAAGGTAACGGAAGAATTTTACTTGACACACAGGAAACGGTTGTCCGGCTTTCAGATGTCTATCTAGATAATAATATGTTTTTGCAAGCAAAATCTCTTTCTGGAACTTTCCATACAACAAGACAAGGAATTAAACAAGTTGTTTCATCTACCGATGTTTTAGGAACCGATTGGATTGTTATAAGCATTCAACCCTATTCTGTACTTCACTCCTTTACAAGCCAATTATTAAATGGAACACTTCTTATTATTATATTTTCATTTTTATTGGCTGCACCTCTTTCCTTTTGTATTGCACAGCTTATTTATAAGCCCTATAGAACCCTAATCACTCATATAAGTGCTCATGATGATGAAAAAGAGAAAAAAAGTATAAATGAATTTGACTATCTTATGGATGTTTTTGATTCTCAAACTATAGCCTGGAATATATTGTTGCTCCGTTCTTTTTTCAATTCGGTGCCTAATGATATTATTGAGGCGGCACGCATAGATGGTGCTGGTGAAATGCGCACATTTTTACAAATTGTTCTTCCGCTTTCAAAACCCGGTCTTGCATCGGTTGGATTTTTGATAATTTTGCGCTATTGGAACGATTGGTGGCTCAGTATGCTTTATATTCAAACCAGTTCACGTCAATCACTTCAATATAAATTGTATACGCTTATGAAAGGTATTGAGGAATTAGCCAAAGATGCTATGGTTTCCGGCACTGTAGATGTTGTCAACTTCCCAAGTGAATCAGCTCGAATGGCAATGGCGTTTTTATCCATCGCGCCGATTTTATTTTTGTTCCCGTTTTTTCAAAAATATCTTGTAAAAGGCATTACCGTAGGCGCCGTAAAAGGTTAAGTAAATTTGCCTGATGCATCTGATATTGCATCAGGCTTTTATGAGGTTATGATTATGAATTCAACTTTGGAATGTGCGTTCGAAAAGAAATTTTTATCCATTCAAAAAAACAGCTACAATTTTGAAAATAACTTAATATATGAAAATATAACGCAGCGAAACTACCACACCGCAATTTCAAGCGGACGTGTACACCGCACACGTGAAAACACTGAATTTGCAATCGGATTGTTGCAAACAGGTACTCCTGAAAATGTAAAGAATGCTCTGCATATTTTTCGTACTATTCTTGCCTTGCAAGATAAAAAGCCTGATAGCCCAACTTTTGGTATATGGCCTTATCTATTAGAAGAACCTATAGAGAACATGTTAAACCCAGATTGGAACTGGGCCTCGTTTATTAGTAGAACACTGATTATTTCTCTTATTGAGTTTGAGCATTTTCTACCCGATGACTTAAAATGTGATATGAAACAAGCACTAAAAAATGCTTGTATCAGCATTCAACGGCGCAACATGGGAGCAGATTATACAAACATTTGTATAATGAGCAGTTTTGTAATTGCTCTGTCGGGAGAAATTTTACAAAATAGCGATTTTATACAATTTGGTTTAAACAAGCTAGAGCATTTAATTGAGTTTATAAACAAAAATGGTAGTATCAGCGAATATAATAGCCCTTATTACGGCTTAATTGATTTAGAAGAAAACGGGCGCATTTTAAAATATGCCAAAACCCTTGCGCTAAAAAATGCGGCCAAAACATTAAATAATACACTCTGGCGTGATATGGCACATCATTTCCATTCACCAACAGGGCAGCTCGCTCCTCCGCACACACGGTGCTATGGAGATATTTGCGATGACCGACTGCTTTCTATTTTTGAAATTGGCACAAACGGAATATGGAATTTACTAAAGGGTAAAACATTAGATATTGATTTGTTGTGGATGCATACAACACTTTTATGTCCTGAAGAATATATTTCTTTTTTTGCACCTTTAACGCAACCACGCTTTACCCAAATGGAATATTATAAAGGGTTTGACACCATAGATTGTAAAGAAATTCGTGTTTTAACAGAAAAAAATCAACCGCCAATAACTGCTACCACATGGTTACATCCTTATTATTGTGTTGGTAGTTTTAATCGACACGATATGTGGAATCAACGACGCCCCTTAATGGCCTATCTAAAATCGAACTGCGGGGTTGCGGCTTTTAAGGTGCGCTGCATGCATGACAAAATGGATTTTTCATCTGCAATTATATCTACTGCGCAAATAGAAAACGAAACCGTATCTCTTATCGGGTTTGTAACAGACCACGGCGATTACCATTATATTTTAGATCAAATGGAGAACGCCACTATTACCGCTGACAAATTTTATATTCGATTTGAAATGAATGGAGACTTAACCAACGCCGCCTTATTAAAGCAAAAAAGTGCAGAGTATATTTTTTCGGTAGGCAGTGTGTACATTAAACTAAATATTTTAGATGCGTGCTTTGACAATGAGGATATATCCATCGAAACATTTACTACAGAAACTTCAATGGGGCTAGATATTGTATTGCAAAATCAGCCAAATAGTAAAATTGACTTTTCAAAGCTAAAAACTTCATATATTTGTTTTTCTACACATTTTTATACTAAAAATGAAAGTTCAGAAAGCTCTAAAGTGCAAATATTGTTTGATAACACTAAAATGCAAGCCTCTCTCTTACATCACAGCGGAAACTTATACTGCACTGAATGGATAAATTCTATACCTGAAAAATATATTAACTCAAAAACTGTTAACACAAAAATATATAAAAATGGAGGTTTTTTGTATGTGTAATAAATTTAATATTATATACTATTTTGTTAAAAAGGGAGCAACACCATGTTAAAAATTGACGTTGCACTGATAGAAAAAGTAAATAACCGTATGTTGCATTTATCTAATACCGGTATTCAAGAAACTTGCCCAATTGGTATCATTGACTTTGACAAGTGGGAATGGCCGCAAGGCGTAGGATTATATGGAATCTGGAAGTATTACGAAACAAATGGCAACCCTGTTTATTTACAATACTTAAATGATTGGTTCAATAATCGGATCTTTGAAGGTTTACCTGCAAAAAACGTAAATACAATGGCCCCTATGCTAACTTTAGCTTGTATGGCAGAAAAAAGCGGTAATAAAGAACATTTGGCGTTGTGCAGTGAATGGGCGGAGTGGATAATGGAAGAAATGCCACGCACAGAAGAAGGTGGTTTACAGCACATTGTATCCGGCGAAACAAATGAACAACAGCTATGGGATGATACCTTGTTTATGACAGTTCTATTTTTAGGTAAAATGGGTAAGATATTAAAGAAAAGTAAATATATCGAAGAATCTTATTATCAATTTTTGTTACATGCTAAATATTTATGTGATCGTAAAACGGGGCTTTGGTTTCATGGATGGAATTTTATAGATCGCAGCAATTTTGCACAAGCTTTATGGGCACGTGGCAACTGCTGGATAACAGCGGGCATTCCAGATTACCTTGAAATAATGAATTTTACTGGAGTAAAAAAGCGCTATCTAGTTGGACTATTAGAAACGCAAGTAAAAGCCTTAGCTAAGTTACAGTGTGAAAGCGGCATGTGGAATACTTTGCTAGATGATCCAAATTCCTATGAAGAAGCTTCAGCTACAGCAGGCTTCACTTATGGTATTCTAAAAGGTGTCCATATGGGAATCTTACCAAAAAAATACAAAAAAATTGCAGACAAAGGTGTAAAAGGCGTTGTAGCATGTATTGATGGTGACGGTACTGTTCAGCAAGTTTCCTATGGTACTGGCATGAGTTATACCTTGCAGCATTATCGAGAAATCCCTTTATGCCCTATGGCTTATGGGCAATCACTTACTGTTTTAATGCTTGGTGAGGTTTTACGCTAAATGAAATGGATTTTGGATATGGTACATCACAATCCCGGAGAAGATCCTATATGTACATCTTTTACCAATCCTAAAAAGCTAAAAGATTATGGATTTAACGGCCAAGTATTTAAGCACATAAATTGCGCGGCTAAATTTTCCACACTAAACAAAGATATCGTCCCTACCGGCAGTGCACAAGAAATATGGACAAATAAATTGATTGATTCACTGCATCAGCAAAATTATGCCGCTAAAGCTTTAGGCTTGGCGGTATTTTATCATATTGATTTATTTGTTTTACCACGACGATTAGTAGGAATATATTACGACAGCTTATGTAATCGGGAAGGACTTATCTCTCTGGAAAAACCTTTCACTTTAGAAATTCATCAGCTTCTGTTTGAAGAACTGGTCTCCGAATTTCCTGAGATAGATGGATTTATCATTCGTGTTGGAGAAACTTATTTATACGATACGCCCTATCATGTAGGTAATGGCCCTATTCGAAAAGCTCAATACGAAGGCGGATCAGAAAGTGATGCATCTGAAATTATTAGATATCAAAATCTAATTGAATTTTTGCGCACGGAGCTTTGCATAAAAAAAGATAAATGGGTTATTTTTCGCACGTGGGATTGCTACCCAGATAAATTTCATGCTAATTTATCCTATTATCTTTCTGTCACAAACAAAATTGAACCTCATGAAAAGCTCGTTTTTTCTATCAAACACACTGCTCTGGATTTTTGGCGCAGAGTTCAATTCAATCCTTGTATTGCCCAAGGGCAACATGCTCAAATAATTGAAGTACAGTGTCAACGTGAATATGAAGGAAAAGGCGCCCATCCCAATTACATTATGGATGGTGTAATTCACGGTTTTCCGGAATGTAAACAACCTAAAGGATTACGCGACGTATGGTGCGATAAACGTATCATGGGCGTTTACACATGGTCTAGAGGGGGAGGATGGTTTGGTCCCTATATAAAAAATGAATTGTGGTGCGATTTGCATGCTTATATTATTGCACAATTTGCAAATACACCACAACAGGGCGATGCTGAAATATTTGAACGTTACACAATACAAATTTTAAAGTTACCACGTATTGATGTCCCTATACTATACAATTTATGTAAGCTTAGCGCAAAGGCTGTTTTGCACGGACGTTATTGTGAAGCATATGACATTTCCTTATCAGAACAAATAACGCCTACAAATCTTTGGATGCGTGATGATCGACTAGGCGGTATGGAACAATTAGAGCCTGTATTTTTCTATTTGGAGCAACACAATCTGACAGAAGAAGCCTTACAAGAAAAATATAAATGTGTACAAGAATGGTCTCAAGTGTGCGCACTAGCCGAAAATTTGACAGATTCTAATATTAAGCCATATATTATAGAGAGTGCAAAATACGGTCTCATGCTGTATTCTATTGTAGCTGCTTCTTGGCGTATATTGTTGCTATCCAGACAGTCCTTGCAATCCAGCTGTTTGGTAAAGGCTTTGCATGATTATGATAAAGCATGGGAAATATATCGAAGATTTTATAAG
>JAQUTM010000180.1 GCA_028694405.1 Oscillospiraceae bacterium | reverse complement strand
ATCAAGCAACAAAGGGCATAGCCAGCGGCGCTGCCTTTGCGCTTTACGACGCGGGCGGTAGGCTGCAATTTACTACCCAGGAGAGCATACAGGAGCCACAGCTACAAGTATATTGGGGAATCTTGCGAAAAGCTGCTCAAGCAGGCGGTACCGCATACCTGCCGCAACCGGAAAATGCCGCCTCATCAGACAGTATCTGTCTGCGGGCGGCACATGAGGTTTTGGCGGATAACGGCTCTCGCATTGGATATATGGTGTGTAATATTACAACACAGCAAATGAGGCAAATATTTTCCGGGCTTTTTAGCGATACCGCTACGCTGTTTCTGTTTACACCGCAAGGCCATTTGATGTATGCCTCACGCAGTGGTATGGAGGAGGAGTCTTTACAGCTGAGAGAAAATCTGCTGCGCGGCACATTGCCGCTGCAAGAAGATATGCATTACTTTTTTTGTACCGATGAGGCAACAGGCTGTTTGCTGGTGATGCGTCAGCCGGCAGCTTTAAGTACACACGAGGTTGGGTTAATGCGCACCATCAGTCTATCGGCGGCAGGGGTGTCGCTTGTGCTGTGTATTATTTTTTCTTTTTTACTCAGCCGCAGTTTATCCTCGCCTATTGAAAGACTGAGTGCCGCTATGCATCAAGTGCGCACAGGAGATTTAACAGCGCGTGTACCGATAGAACGTCAAGACGAAATAGGACAGCTTACAGAGGACTTTAATGTTATGACGGCACAGCTAAAAGCCTATTTGGCAGAGCAGGTGCAACATGAAAAAGATTTAAACGATGCGCGTATTCGGCAATTACAGGCACAGCTGAACCCGCATTTTTTGTATAATACATTAGACACTATGAAATGGCTTGCCAAAATACATAAGGTGCCGCAGGTGGCCCGGCTGGCGGGCAGTTTGGGGGGCATTTTGCGCAGCAGCATTGCAAGCGAGCAGTTTATTACGTTACGTCAAGAACTGGCACTGGTAGAGCATTATATAGATATACAAAAAATCAGGTTTGCAGGCAAGTTTGAATATGTAATTGATGTGCCGCAGGAGCTGATGGATATGATTGTACCCAAACTGATATTACAGCCTTTGGTGGAAAATTCTATTTTACACGGCTTGGAGGCAAGCGAAAACGGATACATTTATATTTATGCGCGCAGCCAAGGCAAAGAGCTGACAATAGCAATTACGGACGACGGGTGCGGTATGCCGCAAAGCATGGTAGAGCGTTTAAACAGCGATGAGCCTAAAATGCTGGAAGGGCATTTAGGTCTATACAACGTGGGACGAATTTTGCAGCTTTACTATGGCCCGGGATATGGGCTGCACGCAACAAGCAAAGCACAGGTGGGAACAACGGTAACTGTGCGCATACCGGCAACAAAGGAGGATACGCATGCTTAAAGTTGTAATTGTAGAAGACGAACCTCTGACACGGCAGGGATTGGTACTGGCAGTGGATTGGGCTGCCATGGACTGTGTGGTAGTAGGTGAAGCGGCAGACGGCGAACAGGGCTTTACCGTAATACAGCAGACAACTCCGGATTTTGTACTTACAGACGTAAAAATGCCGAAATTAGACGGCGTGCAAATGATTGCCAAATTAAAACAGGCGGGCTGTGAGGCAGAATTTATTATTTTAACTGCTTTTAGTGATTTTGAGTATGCCCACAGTGCTTTAAAGCTTGGTGTGGCAGATTATTTGCTGAAGCCATATGAAGATGACAGCGAGCTGGAGACAGCCGTAGAAAAAATACGTCAGCGGCTAATTGAAAAAAACAACCAAAGTGCACAGCCAAGTATGTTTCGATTTGACCTTGAAAAAGGCACAAAAAGCAAATATATAGAGGAGGCTATTACCTATATACGCGCACACTATGCACAGGATATTTCTGTAGGGGGCTGTGCCGAGGCCATTAGCCTATCGGAGGGATATTTAAGCAGATTGTTTAAAAAAGAGACAGGGTATACTTTTAACAGCTATGTGGCGTCATATCGTATTCACGTTGCCATGCGCCTGCTGAAAGACCATCATATGAAAGTATACGAGGTAGCCCCGCTGGTGGGCTACCTCGATACAAATTATTTTAGCACTATTTTTAAAAAATCGGTGGGCATATCGCCCAGTGAATATCAAGACAGATGCCAGTAAAGGCTATAACCCCAAAAAGTTCTCTAAACATTTTGCTGTCTGTGTGGCGGCTTGCAACGAGTCCATTTCGCAAAAAATACGCAGCAAGGGCTCGGTGCCGGAAAAACGGGCGATAATCCAACCGCCGTTTTCAAAATATACCTTACAGCCGTCCTCGTAACTAATGCGTGCAATGGTGTGGCTAAAGCTTGGCAGCTGTTTTTTCTCCAGTAAAATTTCGGCTATTTCTTTCTTGCGAGAAAGAGAAAAGGTGAAATCGTGTTCTGCCATTTCGTAGTGTCCGTAACGCTCCTCTATCTCCTGCCAAAGTGCGGAAAGGCTGCGGCCTGTTACGGCAATCATTTCTACCAATAAGCTGGCTGCATAAATGCCGTCTTTGCCGTGTATGTGTCCCTTTACGGTTAAACCGCCGCTGCTTTCGCCGCCGATTAAAGCATCGGTTTTTAACATTTCAGCAGAAATATGTTTAAAACCCACGGGTACTTCACAGCAAGTTTGTTTGAAATCTTTGGCGATGGCGTCTAATAAATGAGTGGTGGCAATATTGCGCACCGCCGGGCCGCGCCAGCCTTTGTATTGCAGCAAATAGTAATACAAAAGCACTAAAATTTTATTGGGATGTAAAAATTCTGCTTTATCATCAATTACGCCTAATCTGTCCGCATCGCCGTCTGTGGCAAGGCCAATGTCACATTCGTGCTCCAGCACAAAGGTTTGCAGGCTGAGCAAAGTGCGTGCGTTAGGAGCAGGCAGCCTGCCGCCAAACAAAGTGTCGTGTCGGTCGTGAATCACGTCTACATCACAGCGTGCGGTAAGCAAAACCGTCTGCAAAGCCGTTTTAGAAACGCCGTACATAGGGTCCATGGCTATTTTTAACCGTCGCTTGCGGATAGCCTCTAAATTGATGGTGTTTAAAATGCTGTCTATGTATTCGTTCATGGGGTCAATCAAAGTAAGCAAGCCCTGCTGTTGCGCGCTCTCCGGGTCAAGCTCTTCCAAAGGGGTTTTATTTTGCTCTATTGTGTCCATGCGCTTTTCCAAAGCGGCAGTGTAAATTTCGTCGGCGTCCCGTCCACCCGGTAAAAATACTTTAATGCCGTTGTATATAGCGGGATTGTGGCTGGCGGTTACGGCGAGGCCACCACCAAAATTTTGGCTTTCCACCCAAAACATAACCAGTGGGGTAGGGGCCTCTCTGTCAATAAGCTGCACGCGAATACCTTGGCTGCACAGTACCCCTGCGCACCAAAAGGCGGCTTCACGGCTGAGAAAACGACGGTCGTACCCAATGACAAAGCCTTGTGATGCAAGACCGCCGGCTTTTAACTGCTGTGCAAGCGCCGTGCAAAGTAAGCGTATATTTTGGCGCGTAAATTCATCGGCAATAACGGCGCGCCAACCGCCTGTGCCAAAATGCAGGCTCATAAGGTTACCTCCTGTACGGCAGGTAGGTTAACGCCGTAATCTTTTAGCTTTGTCTCCAGCTGTGCCACGTCACCATAAAAAACAATGCCTTGCATTTGGGCACATTGTGCGCCATACACATTCATGGCTAGGTCATCGATAAAAAGACATTCGGTGGGCTGTAGCGAAAAATGAGCACAAAAAGCATCAAAAATGGCAGGGTCCGGTTTTAACAAATGACAGTCAGCACTGATAAATTCACCGTCAAAGTGGGTTAAGGCAGGAATGTTTTTGCGAAAGTTATGGTAGCGTACACTGGTATTAGATAGCAAGTAAATGCCGTATCCGGCTGCTTTTGCCCGCACAATTAAAGCTTCCATACCCGCAATGGGAGGGATATCTTCATTCCAGTGTGCGTACAGCTGTGCTGCAGTTTTGTGCAAACGCGGCGGCAACCTTTTGCAGCAAGCTTTTACGGCTTCCTCTTCGGTAATGGTACCGTGGTCCATGCGTATCCACTCTACGCTTTGGAAAACCTCCTGCAATAAAATGGGCCAATCGGCTTTGTCGGCGGCATATTTTTCTACATAGTGGGAGGCATTGTAATGGATAAGCACGTTACCCATATCAAACACAAGGTTTTTAATATTCATATGAAAATCCTTTCCTGCAAAAACGACCCGCTGATAAGGCAGGTCGTTTTTTGTTTTATTTACACAACGCTTACTTTACCTTTGCTTACTTTTAAGAAGATAAGCA
>JAQUTM010000179.1 GCA_028694405.1 Oscillospiraceae bacterium | reverse complement strand
TACTTTGCTTTTTCTCTAAATTTAGTTTGTGCTGCTTTGCTGGTTTTTTTTCTAAAGTTTTTATCATAGTCATATCCTCCTTTAGGCAAATACAGTTTTGCTAATGTGCTGCAAACGCCATGCAAGCCGCCTTAAAGCCATGCAGCTTGTATGGCTTGTGCAGTACAAGAAACGGAAAGGAGGAACGGCCCGCATAGCCGGTCGTTCCTCCTATACACAATTCACTATAAAATTTTATAGCAGTTATGTGTTTTATTTGCCCATAGCAAATTTAACTGTGTTTTCTGCGTTGGCTAACTCGCTGTCTACATCAGCGCCGGCAATAACATTTGTCAAAGCAACGGCTACAGCATCGCGTGCCTCATAATAGAATACGCCTGTGTTATTACTTGGTACTTTACCTGCATACTCTGTAATTTTGCTAAACACTGCATCTCCGCCAAAGAATTTGGAAGGCTCTGCGTAAACGCTGCTTTCGCCTGCCGGCAAGTAAGTTGCCAATGCACCGGAGGAAGGCAAAATTGTCTCATAGAATTTTACGCTTCCTGCAAAGGTTTTGGACAAAAAGTCTTTTGCCAAATCTAAATTTTTGCAGTTTGAGGAAACAGCCCAGCTGGAACCACCATTGTTAGAATAATTGGTAGCTGTAGAAATACCGTCCAGCTTAGGCATATTTGTAACAGCCCATTTACCGGATTGATCCTCTGCAGTTTGAATAGAGGCCATAATCCAACAACCGTTAATTGTACCGGCTACTGCACCATCTGTTAATGTACCGATGTACTGGTCCCAATCGTTTACTTGTGTTAAAACCCCACTCTTAACCAGCTCTGCGTAGGTTTCCAAAACTACTTTCAAAGTTTCGTTACCTACAATAGCAGGTTCGCCGTTAGCGTCAAATAAACTTTCGCCGGCAGATTGCATCATCATCATAATTAAGTCAGACTCTCCGGCCTGCATGCTCAGCATGGGCTTGCCTGTTTTAGCCAAAACATCTTTGGCTTGCTCAATGTATTTACTCCAAGTTATGTCTGTAAAATCTTTTACTGTATAACCGGCTTCCTCTAATATATCTGTTCTTACACAGCTGATAACTGCACCGTTATCAAAGGGTACGCCGTAGTTTTTGCCTTCTACTACAGAGTAAGCCACTTTAGAAGCGCCAAATTTACTGTAATCTACAGCGCCGGAAATGTCGGTAAACAAATCAGGAAAGCTGATAACGTTCTTTTGGAAAGCATTATCTTGACAAAGGAAAATATCAGGCAAGGTGCTGTAATCGCCAGATGCACCTGCTGTAGTAAGCGCAGTTTGAATATCTTGCCAAGGCGTTTCTACTACATTAAGTACAAAATTGGGATTTTCTGCTTGATATACTTTTGCTGCCTCTTGCATGGCGTAAATGTTAAAAGCAGGATCCCAGCACCATACCGTCAAGGTTTGGTCTGTTTGGGCAGAAGGTGCCGCCGTTGTGGATGGAGCCGCTTGAGAAGTTGCTGTAGAAGCTGTTGTACCTCCACATGCCACCAGTGTGAACATCATAGCTAGTGCGAGAATAAGTGCAAATGTTTTTTTCATTTTCTTTCCTCCTATAATATTTCATGCAGTCGACCACTCGTATCTGAGCTATCCTTATTTTGTCATGCATAGTATATTGCATTTAGCACAATTTATCATAACTTTTAACTCAGATTATGTGCATATTATAACATTGAAAAAGTTGCTTGTGTTTTCAAAAACAAGCAACTTTTTTGCAAATTCAACCATTATAAAAATATAAATTCAGTGTAGTTGGTTTCTCCGTTTTTGTATTAATTATATAAAAAAAACACTGCAAACTATAGTATTTGCTGATTGCCTTATAAATTTCACCAATTATTAGTAATTTAATTTGTATAAATTCCTATTATTGGTAACAAACTAATTTCTAATTTTCACCTTTTTTTTGCAAAATCAATCATCTCCACCCTTCGTGGGCAGTAATATGATAACGTGTTTGATTTGTAACGCAGTTTTCCTCTGCACTTTTCCACCTCATAGGCGATTTGCCCACCAGCCGCAAAAAGCTGCGATTAAAAGAAGACTGTGTAGTAAAGCCTATTTTTTGCGCTATGGCTTCCATAGAATCATCTGTAGCACGCAGCAATTCACACGCCTGTTGTATGCGCACTAGGTTAATATAATCTACCGGGGTCATATTAAGCGCACTAAAAAAAAGTCGTCTGAAATGGGTTTCGCTTAAACCGCATACTTCAGCCAGTTGCGGTATGCGTAAAGATTCTGCATAGTGGGTATGAATGTACTCCAAAGCCTCCGCAATTTGTCCGCCTCCCGCCAAGGCTCTTCCCTGTTCAACCTCAGGGCTTAGCCGGGCAATTTCATACATGAGTGCCATTGTTAAATTACCAACTTGGTCCCGCCTAAAAGCTTTTCCGTCTCCGCGCATTTCACTCATAACCGTTTCTACTATAGCGCTCAAAGTAGGAGCCTCGGTTCGGTGCAGCACTCTGCTTGTGCGATTGATACAATCTGTAAGCACTTGCCGGGTATGTATATCTTGAGGGCCAAACTCTTTTATTATGGCAGCTACATCTACAAAAAGGTATTCCCAAAAATCTATTCTGCCTTCTCCGTCTGTATAGGTATTATGCGGCACATTGCGTGGCAATATGGTTACAACACCGCCTTCGTAAGGTACCTCGGGGATATCCTCAAACTGCATAACGCCCACACCCTTGCGACAAATGCCGATTTCCATTAAATTGTGAAAGTGCAAACATTCTACGTCGTGGCCATAGTTTCGTTTCCAGCTTTGCCCCAACAATGCTAAAACGGATTCGTTTTGCGGGATATCATAATAGCGCAGTTCTACACGCGTCCGCGCATTTTTACGTTTTGATTTTGCCATACTTTTTACCCTTTCTTATTTGTGTAATACACTTTAAGTATATGATAAACACCAACTACAAGTTGTTTAATGGACTAAAACGTAATATTATAATTTATTCACCTTTTTGTTTGCAATTTATTCTGTTATCTATCAAATTCGCCGCTTTCCGCCATAGAAATAAATTCGTTTTCCGCCACAATAATATGGTCCAGCAAACGTATATTGATAAGCTCTAAAGCGGTATTGATGCGTTTTGTTACATGCCTGTCATTCGCCGAGGGCAACGCCAAACCAGCAGGGTGATTATGCGCTAAAACAACACTGGTAGCATTTGCATTTACAGCTTCTGATACTACTTTTTTCACCGTAATAGGGGTAGCGTTTACTGTGCCTTCAAACAGCTTTGTGCGGCGAATGATTTTGTGTTTGTCATCTAAGCTAAGCATATGAACCTCTTCATGCTGTTTACCGTAAAAAAGCGGCACAAAATATTGCCCTACCTCTTGTGTAGAATGTAAACAGGTACCCATTGCAAATTTATCACTGTTGTAAACACTGGCAAGCTGTGGTACCAGCTTAAGCAGTGTTGCAGCCTGCTCCCCTACACCCGAAACTTGCAATAAAGCATCATAAGGTGCGTCCATCACAGCTGAAATACTTCCAAAGGTATCTATCAAAACATGCGCTAAGGCATTGGTGTCTGCACGAGAATGTGCATAAAACAGCAAAAGCTCCAACACATTGTGCTCTTCAAAATTTTCCAATCCGTCTTCTAAAAATCGTTTGCGCAATCGTTGTCTGTGACCGTCATGTATGCCCATTTTTTCTCTCCACTCTTTACAGATATCTGGTAATATTATATACTAAACTAACAAAATTTAAAAGCATGAGGTATTTTTGATGAAAAGTTTTACAGCCGGTGCTAACGATGTGGGTGTTCGGCTTTCGCGCTTTGTACAAAGTGTTACTGTAAATTTGCCCTCCTCTTTACTATATAAAAGCTTTCGCAATAAGCGCATAAAAATTAACGGTAAACGAGCCGAAGCTGATTACCGCATTTGCCTTAATGATAACATAGAACTTTATATCAATGATTCGTTTTTCGCCGAACCTATAACAAAAGAAGCCGAACCTTTGCCCTTATCTCTTGTCGCGCCTAAAATAATTTTTGAAGATGACAACATCTGTGTGATGTATAAACCTGCCGGCACCCTCTGTCACAGTGACAACACAGGTGACATCAGCTTGCTTGAGCAGTTTCAATATTATTTACAGCACATGGGCAGCTACAGTGGCAAAAAAGAAAATCGTTTTGCACCTGCTTTATGTAACCGTATCGACCGTGGTACAGAAGGGCTTGTAATTGGCGCCAAATGCTATACCGCTTTGCGGGACATGAATGAAATTATTCGGCTAAACCAACTAAAAAAGCAATATTTATGCATTGTACGCGGTAC
>JAQUTM010000178.1 GCA_028694405.1 Oscillospiraceae bacterium | reverse complement strand
CAGCTGCACACAAACTGTATCAATACAAGTATCCAAATCTTTTACCGCTATTTTAGCAAGACGCCCAACTTCCACTCGATTTATAATCAGCCGCATATTTTTTACCCCGGCTTCCCACAAATCGTCGGAAACAATGCGTCCATCACGCATTGTAACAGGGTCTGGCGTAATAACAAGCAAGGCCATGTGGCTTACTGCGCGTGCCGCCAAAAAAGGCATTCCCATGCCCGCGGCAGTATCTAAAATAATGTAATCAAAAAAAGGGGCCAGCTTTCCGGTAATCACCTGTAAGGTTTCGGCTTGAATGTGTCCGCCACTGTAGGGGGCGCTTATAACCGAAAGCCCGGGATAAACCGTGCTTTCTGCAATGGCTTTATCCGCTTCACAGCGACCTTCTAATATATCCTCTATATCATACACGGTTTTGCCGTATACCCCGCTAATTATATCCACACTGCGCAAGCCGCTGTCCAGCTCTATCAATAAAGTTTTTTTCTTACGGGCAGCAAGTTCGCTGCCAAGCAAAACAGAAACCGTGCTTTTTCCGGTGCCACCTTTGCCGGACGCCACCATAATTACCGTTGCGGACATATTACTCCTTTTTTGACATGAAAAAGCAAACGGCAAAATCCCCTACTTCTCCACTTTCAAAATATCTGTATGCAACATATTATAGCACAAAAAAAACCTAGTTACAATACGGTAACAGAATAAAGACACCAATTTTTTCTATATTTTTTACAAACCTGTAAAGAATTCTGTTTGTTTTTCCGTTGTTATGTCAAGTGTTGTACTTTTAAAAGCACATTTGTACGCAATACAAAAGCAACTACTGTAACAGTACACCTGTTTGGGTGGGGGTCATGCTTTGTCCCATGCTTTGGTAATATGCATCAAACATATCCCTTACTGTCATAGCAAGCATGTAGCCGTTTCCGCAATTTTCCAAAACTACACCTACAGCCAGTTCGGGCTCTTCTGTAGGACCGTAAGCAATAATGGTGCCATTAAATTTATCCACCGTTACTTGAGGCGTACCTGTTTTACTGGCAATGGTTTTGGGGTAATTGCCAATAAACCGTGCGGCACTACCGTTTAAACTGGCACCGACCATACCCTCTTTTACAGCGTTAAATGCAACGTCATCTTCTACCTGGCTTAGTACGGTTATAGGGGTTTCCTTTACTACTTCATCTAAATTATAGCTCAAAATACTTTTTACAATGTGTGTTTGATAACGTGTGCCATAGTTGGCTAAGGTTCCTGCATAGGTGGCAAGCTGCAAAGGCGTTACACTGGTGTCCATTTGTCCGATAGCGGCCTGCGCAACGTTACCGGGATTCCACGTTCCGCCTAAGCTTTCGGTAAATTCCTGGCTTGTCAGGTTGCCTGTAGCCTCTTTTAATTCAAATCCTGTCTTTACACCAAGCCCCATATTGTTGGCCATTTGATTGTATGCTTGGTTGCCAACACGCACACCGGTTTCGTAAAAAAAAGTATTACAGCTGTCGGTAAGCGCCTGCACAATGTTTATAGCCTGCCCATTGGCATGGCCATGCTGTAAGCAGCGGAAATTCTGGTCCGGAAAGCGATGGAAGGGGTTGCTGCAGACAATGCCCGCGGTAGGTGTAATTGCCCCCTCTACAAGGCCGGTCAAGCCCACAATGGGTTTAAAGGCGGAACCAGGACGATAGGTACCGCTTACCGCACGATTAAACAAAGGATTTAATGGGTCTTGCGCATAAATATTGTAATTGCTGATATATTGATTTAAATCAAAGCTGGGATAGGTGGCAATAGCCAATACGCCGCCTGTTTTTGTGTCTAGCACAACCGTAGCGGCACCTTCGCTGCCCTCTACGGTTGCAGCTAAATTTGCCAAAGAAATTTGCGCCTGCTCCTGCATATATTTATCCACTGTAAGCACAACCGTGTTTCCCGGCACAGGTTCTTTGATTACGTTTGTTTCTATTATGGCGCCCTGTTTGTTGCGTACAATTTCCATCACACCGTCTGTACCACACAGGGTATCTTCATAGGCCAATTCTATGCCTGTTTTGCCTACAATGGCGTTCATATCATAACCCGCCTCTTTGTAAGCCTTTGCCTCTTCAGCATAAATAGGCCCTACAGTACCGATAATATGCGGCATTAAAGTGCCGTCAGGATAGTACCGAATAGGCTCTTCTATAATATCTACGCCAGGCAAAATCAAGCTTTGCTCTTTTATGGTAGTTACTGTTTTTATACTAACGTCACTTGCCAAGGTGTAAGGGTTGCGCGCAGAATATTCCTTAAGCTCCATCTGATAGCGAATACCGCCCACAATACGCTGCATATCTTCAGGTAACGCTTGCAGTTGATAACGCTCTACCATTGCGTCCCATACATTTTCAGCGGTGGCATATACATTTTTCCCAAATTTATCTTTCAAGGTAGAAACAGCCTTTGACTCGCTGCCGTCTGCCTCCGATACAAACTGATAAGGGGCATTGTCGCTTAAAGGTGTGTCATCGTGCCACTCTTCCCCTGCGGCTTGCAAAATTTCAATTACGCTTATAATGGTAACGTTTAATTGTTCGTCCGGCAAAAGCACTTTGTTTAATTGCAGATTAAAACCGGTACGATTCGTGGCAAGTACGCGGCCATATCGGTCTACAATTTCGCCGCGAGCAGCACGAATGGTACGATAAACACTGCTTGTCGTACTGGCTTGCTCTAAGTAAGTTTCGCCTTTTACTACTTGCAGCTCTACCAGACGCAAAGCAAAGCCGCCAAACACAACAGCACAAAGCAAGCCCATTATTAAAATACGGTGCAGCAACACTTTTTTTGGATTCAATTCGCGCACCTCTTTCTAGTTTTTGTATAATATATTATTCATACAGCTGAAACCGCCTGTGAATTTTAGAGATAATCCAATACCAAGCAGGAGAAAGCGCCGTAGTATATACCAGTGTAGGGAAAATTGTGCCAAAATAATGGGTAGCAGCACCTGTGTATTGAAACATTAAATAGCCAATTAAAAAATCCACAAAGGTAACACAAACACCTGCGCCAAGCGTTAGCAACATTATATTAAAATAGCTGCGGCGTAAAAACAAGCTTACCGTAACCCCTACCATAAACCCTAAAAATATAAACAGCAAGGAAAAAAAGCCTGCTGTACGCCCGCTTAATAAATCCCAAAGCATACCTGCAAATGCCCCAAAAAATGCACCGGGCAAAGCTCCTTCTAAAGCCGAAACTATAACTGCCACCGGCAAAATAAACAAGGGCTTTATACCGCCAATGCTTAAAAAATTTGGCGTACCCTGTAATACATATGCTAACAACAGGATTAAAACATAAAAAAACCAACGTAAAATATCGGTTACCAAACGCCTGTTTACATCGCTCATTTGTTTACCTCTATTCTGTGGGGGGTGTCTCTTCGTTTTCAAAGCTGGTGATAATGAAAACCATTTTTACATTTTCAATGTCAACCGATGGATTGATAACGCCGTACATGATAGTGCCGCTGCTCTCGGGCAAAATATCTGCAATGGTACCCACATCTAAGCCTTGCGGGAATACGCCGCCCAAACCTGTTGTAATAATAATATCGCCTTGTGTTGCCAAAGTTTCGCGAGAAATATAGGTAAGCTTGCACTGTCCTTTTTGGCTTAACGCACCGTCTCCGGTTATAATGCCGTTATCTCTTGTACTGCTTATCATAGCGCCAATATTAAGCGTGGGGTCTAATATAGTCGCCACCTTAGCATAGTTTGGGCCTACTTCTATCACCTTGCCTACAACGCCCTGTGGGCTGATAACCGCATTTTCTACTTGTACGCCGCTGTTACTGCCCTTATCTATCGTAAACGCATAAAACTTTTCCATAGGGTCGCGGGCCATAACGCTGGCTTTTACAAAAGTAAAGCTTGGGTTTTCATCTGCAATTTTAAAAGCCTCACGATACTGCTCATTTTCAAATTGCAGCTTATCGTAATCTATCAGCTGGCTTCGTACTTCGGCTATTTCTGTTTTTAATTCTTCATTTTCTGCCACTATTTTGTCAATGGTAACGTATTTTTCAACCACACCCTGCAAGCCGTAAGAGATACTTGCGGATAAGCGTTGAAAAGGTGCCATAGCGGCAGCCAAAAGCTCTTGCGGCGCAGCAGAAAGCCTGCCGTTTGCAGCGGCATAGGCCATAACACCTGCAATCAGCACCATAATACTAAGCAACAGCTTAAATTTAAAACTGGAGAAAAAATCTCTCATATATCAGTCTCCTTGCGCCACATACGCACTTATGTAAGGGTAAGCAACTATCAAAAACGGGCAGCGGGGGTGCAATATACCCCTGCTACCCGCACTTTAACTTGTTT
>JAQUTM010000018.1:19511-21070 GCA_028694405.1 Oscillospiraceae bacterium | reverse complement strand
CTCCATGCATTTGTAATTTGCTTCTCCTGTTTTTAAGACAATCGGCAGAAGCTGTTCCATACTATAGTCTTCTCCGATGGCATACATTCCCTCGTAAAAAAACGATGTAACCGCTTTATCGGTAAAGCCAAGTACAAAGGCGTGATAAGCGTAGGCGGCCATGCCGCGAAGTCCAAACAAAATCAGAGATTTCAACGAGCGAATATCCTCATTATCCTCCCAAATTTTTTGCACATCGTAATCCTCAGTGCCTTTTGCAATTTTGTCCTTTTCCGCACGGATTTGAGCAGTGAGCTCGTTAACCGTTTTGTTATAAAAATTTACATTGGTGATGGTTGTGAATAGACCTTTCATCATAAGTTCATCGGACAATTTTGTCGCACCCGCACAGTGTACGGCTCTTGAAAGTCCAATCAGTGCACCGGTCAGCTCGTCTTGAAAATTGGCTGTATCCGATTTTTTACCGCAAACACCGGCATTCCCTTCGCAACCTGTGTTGTGTGCGGTTTGCTGACATTGAAAACAAAACATCTCTTCCATTAAAACACCCCTTTCAACATAGTCATATTGCCCTAAAATACTGTTTTATATTCCGGCTTTGGTTTAGCGTACTCAATTTATTACTACCCAAATTTATCGGCTTACTTGGGTAAAAACCGTGATGGCGCTATTATATCTTTATCACAACTTTTGTTTGCTTCATCATTTACTAATTGACAAAGCGAAATCTCACCCTTATGATATACATATACCCCTAGCGGTATATGGAGGTATGATAATGAAACAATGCATGGATTCGGATAACCTGCATCGTAGACTGAAAAAGATTATCGGACAAATTCAAGCGATTGACCGCATGATAGATCAAGACATTCCCTGTGAAGATGTGCTTTCCCAAATCAATGCTGCAAAGTCGGCTCTCCATAAATGCGGGCAAGTAGTATTAGAGGGACATATCAATCACTGCGTGAGAGACGGCATAGAGCATGGTGATGCCGATAAGACGATTGAGAGTTTTACGAAAGCGGTAGAGCGATTTGCCAATATGACTTAAACCGAAATTATCCTCGAAACCCAAGTGGTCAGTTTGACTGCTTGGGCTTTTTTATTGACATCAATGTTCACTTTGGTGTAATATACATATACCCCTATAGGTATATGTAAGGAAAGCTGAGGATACATTCATGGAAAATATGATTAAAAAAACGGAACACCTTTTGGCATTGGGCGGTGTCAAAAAAGACATTACCTTTCTTGCCTTTTCCGGAGCGGCGTTGCTCATTAGCCTATTTGACCTGATCCCATTGCCTTTTAACGCCGCATGGATTGCAATACTGCTATGCGGTCTACCCATTATTTTGGAAGCAGTGATTGGCTTGATAACCGAATTTGACATCAAGGCAGATGTACTGGTTTCTATGGCATTGGTTGCCGCTGTATGTATTGGAGAGGACTTTGCTGCCGGAGAGGTGGCATTTATTATGCAGTTGGGGGCTCTTTTGGAGGACCTAACCGTTGCAAAAGCAAGAGCCGGTATTGAAAAGTTGGTTCACCTTACC
>JAQUTM010000018.1:0-19501 GCA_028694405.1 Oscillospiraceae bacterium | reverse complement strand
AGACAGCTCGAGTGCTCTACAACAATACCGAGTCTACGGTTTCCGCGGAATGTGTCAAAGTTGGAGATACGCTGCGCGTTTTGCCGGGAGAAACGGTTCCCGTAGATGGCATCATTCTGTCGGGACAGACCTCGGTCAATCAGGCTGTAATGACAGGGGAATCACTTCCTGTTGACAAAGGGTCCGGAGATGCGGTTTGCAGCGGCACAGTAAACCAGTTTGGAGCCTTTGAAATGAGAGCAACCAAAGTGGGCGAAGACAGCTCCATTCAGCGAATGATTCGTTTGGTACAGTCTGCTGATGCGGGCAAAGCAAAAATTGTGGGCCTTGCAGATCGCTGGGCTACTTGGATTGTAGTAATTGCGCTGGTTTCTGCCGCACTGACATGGCTTGTTTCAGGAGAGATTATCCGTGCCGTGACCATTCTGGTTGTATTTTGTCCCTGTGCTTTGGTGCTTGCCACCCCCACGGCAATTATGGCGGCCATTGGCAATGCCACAAAGCATGGTTTTTTGATTCGAGAAGGAGATGCGCTGGAACGTCTGGCTAAGGTTTCCAAGATTGCTTTTGACAAGACAGGTACGCTGACCTATGGAACACCGCAGGTTGTGGCGGTTTGCACCCTTGATGAGGCAATCAGCCATGACGCGCTGTATTCACTTGCCGCATCTGTGGAGCGTTTGTCGGAGCACCCTCTTGGAAAAGCTGTGGTTCACTGTTATAAGCAGGCTTATCAAGCACCCATTGTCGATGCAGAACAATTTACAATGATTCCCGGCCGTGGTGTTACCGCAATTTTCAATGGTCAGCCCGTATATGCAGGAAATTTAAAGCTGTTATCAGACAACGAAATCATCTCTCTTGATGACACCCCTGCAGATGCAGATATATACTTACAGCAAGGCTGCACAATTATTTATATTGCTCTTGCCAAAAAGCTAATTGGTTTTTTGGCCCTGTCTGATACGTTACGTTCTGAAAGTGCCACAATGATTTGCGGGTTGGCAAAGCTTGGTGTACAGCCGGTGTTGTTGACAGGTGATCACAAAAACGCAGCCGAAACCATAGCGGCGCAGCTTCAAATTCATGAAGTGTATGCCGGCTGCCTGCCGGAGGATAAACTGAATTTTATTGAACAATGTCAGCAGCAAGATGTTACCGTATGCATGATTGGTGATGGTATTAATGATGCACCTGCACTTAAAAAAGCCACTGTGGGGATTGCAATGGGCGGTGTTGGAAGTGATATTGCAGTAGATGCAGCGGACATAGCCCTTGTGGACGATGAAGTGAGGGAATTGCCTCATTTGTTTGCACTTTCAAAGCATATGATGACCACCATTAAATACAATCTTGCCTTTTCTATGGGGCTTAATTTTCTTGCAATCGTCCTAGCAATTACGGGGGTTTTAAATCCGGTTTTCGGCGCATTGGTGCACAATGCCGGATCGGTTATGGTAATTATCAATTCAGCGTTATTGTTAAAATGGAAAAAATAACGTTCTGCCTCATTCCCGTAATTCTCCACTTGCAAGGATAAAAATAAAGCTATTTATCAAAATACATGGGAACGAACTAGCCTTTGTAAAACAATTATATAAAAGGAGTGTTAAAATGAAACAAATATTAAAAGTTTTTTTGGCAAGCTGTTTTGTCCTAAGCTTAGCAGCCTGCAGTGCAAATTCAAACAATCAGGAAAAACCTCTTATTAGCGGCGAAAAGACCGACCTGCCGTCTTCCGCTGCAATGACTGCTCCGGGAAATCTTCCGCTGAGGGGAGAAGGTGGCGGACTTTTAGGAGAAAGCGCCGATACGTCTTGGATTAAAAATAAGGAGACAGATATTGCTTACGGAACCATCAGTGAAACACAAAAGCTTGATATTTATTTTCCTGATGCACAAAGCCAAGCACCTTATCCTGTTATTATTGCCGTACATGGGGGTGGTTTTATGATGGGGCGTAAGACGGGCGGCGATGTAAAGTCTATGCTGCAGGGCGTCAGCCACGGCTATGCGGTTGTCAGTGTGGATTATCGCATGAGCGGAGAAGCAATCTTTCCCGCTGCTATCAGTGATGTGAAGGCTGCCATTCGATTTATAAAAGCAAACGCAGAAAAATACAATCTCGATGCAGACCGAATTGCTATTTGGGGAGACAGTGCCGGCGGAAATCTTGCGGCCCTTGCAGGCACAAGCGGAGACGATGACACGCTCAATGGCGACAATCAGGAAAATTTGGAATATTCATCATCTGTGAATGCTGTTGTGGATTGGTTTGGTCCCTTGAACTTTTTACTGATGGACGAACAATTTGCCGCTGCCGGTGTAACGCCTAAAATGGGTAAAACCAGTACGGATTTTTCGCCGGAAAGCAAATATATTGGTGAAAATATCACGCAAAATATTGAGCAGACAAAAAAGGCAAATCCGGAAAACTATATCACAAAGAACGATCCGTATTTTTTTATACAGCACGGCAGTGCAGATACCAATGTCCCACCGCAGCAGAGCGTCGATTTTGCTCAAAAGCTGACTGAAACAGTAGGTGCCGATAAAGTGTCCATGGAAATCATTGATGGTGCGGGTCATGGAACTTCAGAATTTGACGCAGAAGAAAACGTGGAAAAGGTTTTTGAATTTTTGGATTCTGTTCTGAAATAGGTTCCCCTTTGGAATGTATCTTTAATCTTTAAATTCATATGTCGTATATCCTATAAAAGCATGGGCGCCTTGTCACCTATGGCTTGGCTGCCCATGCTTTTTAACGTGATAAGTTAAAATGTTATCTATAAAATGCCGTAATAGCGGTCATCGTATTTGGCTAAAACAGGTAAGCCGATAGGGCACAGAGCTTTTTGCCCTATGGCCTATCGGCTGTTGCGGTAAAGTATTTATTGAAGCAGTGCAGCTTCCAAGTCTTTGAGCATCATATCCGTAGAGGAAATGCCGCCTTCGGCAATGTACCATACATGCGGTGTCAGATAAACAATGTTACCGTTTTGATACGCGGCAGTCTTTTTCACAATATCGTTATCCATAATGTCCTGGGCAACCTTGGCACCCTCAACACCACGGGCAGCATCACGATCCAAAACAAAAATATAGTCAGGGTTTTTGTCTAATAGCATCTCAAACGAAATACCTTCGCCATGAGTGGCATCTACATCTTCCGTTACGTTTTCAAAGCCGATTTCGCCCGGAATTAAAGAGCAGCGTTTGCTGGTGCCAAGCGCCTTAATGCTGCCGTCTGTTACAAGCAGCATCATGCAGTTTTTTCCTTGGGCAGCCTGTGCCAGTGCGGTAACGCGGTCATCATATTGTCCCAACATGGCGTCGGCTGTTTCTTCTACCCCAAATACAGTTGCCAGTGTCATAATATTTTCTTTCAAGGTTTTCATGTAACCCGCAGAATGATCAATTTTGAGCTGGATAGTGGGTGCAATGTCATAAAATGTATCTGCATAGTCGTCCAGGCGTGTGCCATAAATAATAAGGTCGGGCTGTGCGGACTGAATTGCTTCCAAATCAACTTTGGATTCGGTTCCCACATTGACAATGTTTTCTTTGTTCATATAGGCGCTCAGGTAATCCAAACCAGCACGTTGCGGTGCACCCACTACGCGATCTCCGAGACCCAGAGCATCTATGGTATCGAGAAGCGAAAAATCCAATACAACAATCCGCTGGGGATTAAACGGCACTTCCACCTCACCCTTAAAGTCGGTTACGGTGACTGTATCCGGAGTAACGGCAAGTTCACTCTGCGAAGCAACCGAGCTGGACGGTGTTACAGCCGGTGTATTTGTCGGCTGAGCTCCACACGCCGCCAACGATGCGGTTAACACCGCAGCACACAAGATACTTAAAATTTTTTTCATAATAGTTTCTCCTTTGGTTTTTTAATAGTAAACAGATAGGGGCTTATTTGCCACATTCATAATTTCAAACTCTACATGATAGATGTCCGATAAGGTCTTTTTGTTCATCACCTCCTCAACTGTACCAAACTTGGCAATTTTTCCATCTACAAATGCACAAATATAGTCGGAATAAAATGCTGCATAGTTAATGTCATGCAAAACCAAAACCACCGTTTTGTTCAGTTCATCGCAAAGCCTGCGTACCATTTTCATCATGTTGGTTGCATGGTAGATGTCTAAATTATTTGTCGGCTCGTCCAACAGTACATAATCTGTATCTTGTGCAATCACCATGGCTATGTAAGCGCGCTGCCGCTGTCCACCGGAGAGCTCGTCAATAAACTTATGTGCCAGATCTCCCAGTTCCATATAATCAATCGCCTGCTGAATCATCTTGGTGTCTTCTACTGTAAGGTGATTTCCGCTGTAAGGAAAACGCCCAAATGCCACCAAATCCCAAACCGACAGTTTCATTGCAATATGATTGGATTGGGTGAGAATTGCCAGTTTCTTTGCCAACTCCTGACGTTTCCACTGATGGAGTTCTTTGCCTTGAAAAAGAATTTTTCCATCATCTAGGGGAAGCAAGCGGGAAATGATATTCATTACGGTTGATTTTCCCGCCCCATTTGGACCAATCAGTGAAAGTACTTTCCCTTCGGGAATTTCAAAGCTTACATCATCGACAACCACTTCTCGGTGATACGCCTTTTTTAATCCTTGAATTTTCATTGTTTTTCTCCTCGCAAAAGCAGATAAAGGAAGTATGCACCTCCGCCGATATTGATAAATGCATTGATGTTTGCCCCAAAGTGAAACACCTGCTCAACAAGTGTTTGCCCCGCAAATAAAATCACCATGCCGACAAGTGCAGCTCCAAACGTTAAGTATCGATGCTGATAGGTTTTGAATAGCTGACGGCTGAGATTGGCTATAATCAGACCTAAAAAAGAAATCGGACCAACCAGAGCCGTGGCAATTCCGATTAGTATCGTAACGCCCACCAGCATTTTGCGCGATACCTTCTCATAGTCCACACCTAAATTTATGGCTTGATGCTTGCCCAAAACCAAAACATCTAAAAGCGGAAACTGACGCCATAGCCATACTACCAAAATCAGAATTGCCATAACGGCAATCCATATGGCGTCTGCATTTACTCTTTCAAAACTGGCAATAAGAGAGTTTTGCAGCTGGTCAAATTCATTGGGGTCCATCATTCGCTGCATGGTGGTAGAAATACTGCTGAAAAGCGTAGTTAAAACAGAACCCACAAGCAGAATATATAGAATGTTGCCTCCCGCTTTTTGAAAAAGATAGCCGTATATCAGAACGGCTACCACTGCCATAGACAACAAATCCACTACAAACGAAATGGGAGAATTTACGGACAGCTTACTGCCGCTTCCGATTAAAAACACAACACTTGTGTGAATGAGCACATACAACGCATTCATGCCCAGCAGACAAGGCGTAACGATTACATTGTTAATAATTGTTTGAAACAGAATTGACGCTACACCTACACAAAAAGATGCCAAAAACATGGCAGCAAGCCGTGGGCCTCGAATACGCATTGCAAAGCTGAAAAAATTTATATCCACATCGGTAAACTGATAAAGTGCAGCAGCGCAGCAGGCTAAAACAACTAAAAACAGCAGCTTTTTAAAATACACATTTTTTTTACTGGTCACAGCCACACCCTCCTTTTGTTGTCGTCTGAGCCGACCTGGTATGTACGCTAGGCACATGACTGCTTAACTTCCAGAAGATAATACCCAGAAAAACAACACTTCCAATTACGCCCACAATCAGATTGACCGGAATTTCGTAAGGGAAAATAACAAGTCGGCCTACAATATCGCAAATTAAAACAAACAGTGCTCCGAATAAAGCGGTGTCAATCAACGAGTTTTTAAGTTTATCTCCCTTTAAAATAGTAATCAAGTTAGGTACAACAAGCCCTAAATACGGAATTGTTCCAATCGTAACTACAACGCTGGCGGTAATGAGTGCCGCAATGGATAATCCGCCAAACAAAACTACCGTGTAAGGAACCCCTAAATTTTTTGCAAAATCCTCGCCCAAGCCCACAATGTTAAAATGATTGGCAAACGAAAAGGCGATGACGAGCAAGGGTAAGATTAAAAAGACAATTTCATAGTTGCCTTTTAAAACCAGCGAAAAATCTCCTACCAAAAACGAGTTCATGGCTTGCATCAAGTTATATTTATATGCCAAAAAGCTTGTAATGCCGCCCAGAGCATTGCCAAACATAATGCCCACCAAGGGTACCATAATAATGTCTTTACACTTTAATCGCTGCATAAATAAAACAAACACATAGGTTCCTGCAATGGACATGGTAAAAGCAAAAAATGTTTTTTCTTTTAAGGTTGCCTGCGGAAACACAAGAATGGCAAGTAGAAGCCCCAGCTGTGCAGAGGAAATGGTTGCACTGGTTGTAGGCGAAACAAATTTGTTTCGACATAGCTGCTGCATAATTAATCCCGCTACACTCATTCCTGCCCCCGTGCATAAAACTGCAAGCAACCGCGGCAGGCGAGAAACCAGTAGGATTTCAATTTGATCTAGGTTTCCGCTTGCCATGGCAGAAAGATTTACATCTAACACGCCAATAGACACAGATATGCAAGAAACAAGAAGAAGCAAGCTTGTCAAAAAGAACGTGGATTTATAGGTTTTTATGTGAGTACCTCCTTTTTACATCTGGTAAGCATATGCTAACCACTGCACAAAATAATAGAGCCACTCGGCTCCGGTATCAGAAGTATATAGGATTATATCGGCAGCCGGCAACTCCAAACAGGCAAATCTATGCTCCAAAAAGACATTGGAAAAATTTTTCTGTTATTGTCTGTTTAAAGCACAAACCACAAAAGAAACATTTCAACTATATATAAAGGTAATTTCTGTCACAACGAGACGCTGCGCCTTGCAGTATATATGGAAAAGCTTTAGAAATAAACCAGTACCAAGCTTTTTGCCAAGGATAAATTATTGATAATACTAAAAATAAAAACATGCAACAAACAGGGTAATGTTCTTTTTGGAGAAAAGCTATATGCTTTATCATACCAAAAGAGACATTACCCCGTTTTGCAAACACCTGTTAAAATGACGGTTAAAGTTTAAAATATTTTACTTGCTGTACAATGGTATCATACTGAGTGGGAATGGGCAGGGCAGATAAAATTTGTTCAAAATAGGCTTTTACATCGGTCCATTTATAAAAGCAGGGATATTGTGGGGGCAAGGGAAGAAAAGCATCTTTTTCATTATATAAAACGCGTACCAAGGTGGGTTTGTTTAAGCCTTGAAAAAATACAAATTGGATATTTGTTGCCATTGGCGCCACAGTGCTGTCACGCCAAAAATAAGGAATTGCAAACAAGTTATCGGTTTGTAGGCCGTAGTGGTTGATACCGATTAAGGCGGCAAAGGGGATAATGGTTTCGGCATGGGCAAAGCGGAAATTTGCACCGATTGTGCTTGTGCCAAGCGCAGTTTCGGTCTGTGTAATAATATTTTGTAACAGCCCAAAAGCAATATCTTGCGGTAAATTTGTACCAATACCCGACGGACCTTTTTCTAAATAGTTTTTACAATTTTCATTTTGCCAAAAGTATCGCATTTCTCTGCGCGAAAAAAAGTGCTGCATAGCGGAGGCTTCAAATACGTTATAGCAGTTGCAATTTGCGTTGTAAATCATGCTTGCAAGAGTGGTGCAGGGCAATGGCAGGGAAGAGATGTCACTGACAAATTGCGATAAAAAAAGCCGGCCAATATTACAGCGGTTGACAAAATTTTCTTGCTCGCTTTTCCATGCACCCTTCTTTTTATAGGAAAGATACTGCAAATTCAGGTCAAAAAAACGCAAAATCGGGTCTGCTTTTTTGTTAATTTGCTGTTCAACCGTAATGGTGTTATCACAGCTGTAAAGTCCCGCGGTAAAACACTTCATGCTTTGCACGGCACGTTTTATATAGGTGGAATCGGCAAAAACTTTTTTGTTGAATATTTGTGGAAATCTTTTATACATGCGCACAGCCAAATAAAATTGTTCCTTGTCGCCTAAAGGCGTTAGCTGTCCCCACTTTTTTTGGGAGAGAAGCGATAAAGACAGCAAATCGTTTAGCAGACATTTGCCAAAGTAAGTAATCTGTTTTTTTACAGTGGCTTCGGTTAGCCATTGTATTAACGTATCCAAATCTTTCCCGCTTGTCATGTAGCGAGACCCATGACGGCCTAAATGGCTTATGTAAACGGGCTGATAGCCCTCTGGCCAAGTTATGTTGTAAGGAAAAGGGGAATAAGGCATTTCTGTGCCCAGAAAACCGCAGGGATACACATATACCACCTCTTTTGTAAAAGTAGTATCTTATAATATGAATGTTACAGATGCTTTGCTATAAAAACGTACCTTGTTTTACCCTAAAAGTCGTATCTTTTTAGTTTTAAGGTTACAAAAAAGCGTCTGTGCCAAAAATAAAGCTTGCTATCATGTATGGAAACGTTTTGACGCAGATATAAGAATATAGAAAAATACAAATAAAAAAGTGGTTGTTGACAAACATAAATTAAAGTGATATATTTATCACATAGAGAGACAAATATATCACTTTAAAATGGAGGCTTTTGTTATGTTATCTTTTACTTCTTTGCTGCACAAAGACAAAACAAACCCTGCTTATACCAGAACCATCCACCCTAAATTGGGTTTGTTGGGTTTGTTGGGTTTTTTGGGATTGCTTGGTTTTTTGGGCTTTGCTACTTTTCCGTTAAAAGAGGTTTTTCCGGTGCCTTTTTTATTCTTCTTTTTTGGGTTTTTTGGCTTTTTCGGTTTTTATTATGAGGGTAAACTATCTCACACCTTACAGGACGAACGCTTTTGCAGCAATGCTTACCGCGCAGAAGCAATAGCAAACAAAACCGCTTTATTACTCATTTTAGGCGTAGCACTTTTTATGTTTTCGCTTTTTCATAATATTTCGGCATATGTGGCATTGTCTGTGCTTATTGCAGCAATAGGTTTGGCTTTTGGTTTATCTGTCTTTTTGCAGCAGTACCTGCTTTTCCGTTTTGAAAATGAGGAATGATAAATGGGCGAATTTACTTGCAACTTAAAAAAATACCGTTTACTGAAAGATATAACACAGGAGCAGCTGGGTGAAATGGTGGGTGTGCGCAGAGAGACCATTATGCGGCTGGAGGCAGGAAAGTACAATCCGTCCTTAAAACTGGCTGTAGATATCTCCCGCGCGGTAGCAGTACCCATAGAAGATATTTTTGTATTTGAATAAAGAAGTGTTAGTCTAACTGCAAAACAGCCATGCCGTCCCTATAAACGGCATGGCTGTTTTATATTAAATATAAAAAACTGTTTAAAAGAAAATTTAAATTATAAAGTATCTTCGCTGCTGTTTACATGCAAAATGTGTTTAAATTTACCGCTTTTGGGGTGTTGCTGCGGTGCATCTTTGGAAAGCGTCAGGTGTAAGGTGCTTATTCCGTACTGCGCCAGTAAAACAGTCAGCGCTTTCTGCGCCTTGTCAAAAACAGCTTCTTTAGACACCCCTTGTGCGGGAATAAGACGTAAAGCAGCTTGGTTTTTTTCATATACAAGCAGTTGAAAACGTGTTAATTGAGGTACTTCCTTTAAAGTGGCATAAATAGCCAGTGGCGGAATAGAAATGCTTTGACCATTTTCAATAAAGGTAACAACATCGTCGTTACGTCCTTCAACCTCTAACCAAGGAGCGGGGTTGCCGCAGGCACAGGGCTCATGGTGCATAATAATGCGGTCTGTAATTTCATAGCGAATAAAGGGCTGCGTGTAGTTAAAAAGATTAGTAAGCAGCCATTTATCGGCTAAAACGCCATCTTTAACAGGGTTGCCGCTTTTGTCTACAGGTTCTACAATTATCCAGTCATCGTTTATATGAAAATGCTGTTGGGTGCACTCGCAGGCAACACAGCCACCCTCTGTGCAGGCATAAGAGGTTTGTACATAGCACTGAAAGGCATCTGCCAACCGTTTGCGTAAATCTTCCGAGAGGTATTCACCGCCTGTCATAATAATTACAGGGGAAATATGTAATCGGCCGCTTTTCTGTTCTTCAATCAGCAACTCTAAATTAGAGGGATAGCCGCCTAGCATGGCAGGCTGAAATTGATTTAACTGCGCCACAATTTGCGGCGTAGGCAGTAAGGCGCTGCTTACAGCCATTTGATATTTTTTCCACGGCATGGCAAGCAAACGCGCCCGAACCGAGCTGTTGGATAAGTAAAAGCCTTTATCGGCAAAGATGCCTATGGTTTTTCCTTTGCGGCGGATAAATGCTTTTAAATCCTGCTTACGGGCATAAGCACGCAGGGCACTGATACCGCTCATAATGTTGTTAACCGTAGTGTCACATAGGGCAACCAGAGGGTTTCCGGTAGAGCCTGAGGTTGTAAATACCAAATAGCTGCCGTTTAGCTTTCTGCCGATATTGTCTGGGTTTTGCATAAAGGCTTCCACCTCTGCTAAGGTTAGGCTTTTATCCGTAATCCAGTTGTTCCAGTTTGCCATTAAGTCTTTTTTTGTAACCGGCGGCAAATCGCTAAGTACAAAATTTTCCCCTATGTTTTGATACAGCTTTTGATAGTAAGGACTGTTTTGCTTGGCGTAGCCTACTAGCTGTTGCAATCGAGCAGTGCGTAACTTTTCTTTTTGCAAAAAAGTCAGCTTTTTGTAAGACTTGCACAGCTTTATAGCTTTAAACATACCAATGCGCAGCGGCTGAATATTGTCCATGATAAATCCTCCTCATAAGTAAACAAAAATATAATTATAATGCTGCAAAACAAGGACGGGAAAAGCTTGCGTGAGATAATTTATCTATAAAATACCGTTCAGCATAAGCTGTAAATATGCTTTCATTTCGGTTTTTATGGTATCTGCGTTTGCAAAAAAAGCATCGGGATTATTTTGGTAGGTAATAAGGTATTTGCTTAGGATAGCGTTAATATATAGCTGCAAACCGGATAGTGTTTGCGGCGCAGCAGGTGTGTTTAAGGGCAGAGCCGCTATAGCTGCTTGCAGCTGCTTTGCCGACCGCGCGTGCGTTTCTGCCATGTATTTTTGCAAAAGTGCATTTTTTTCATCAGCTATCTCAGAACACACTTCACGAGAGGCAAGATTTACAAAATGTGTTTCTTTGGGCAGACTTTTGCAAAGTTTAAACTTTTCGTCCATGGCACCAAACAAAATTTCAAAAAAATCCCCCTCGGTAAGCAGAGCGGTTTGTGCCGTAAGGCGTTGTAAAGCAGTTGAAAGACAGTACAAATAAAAGGCACGTTTAGAGCCAAAGTAATGAAACAGCAGCCCTTTGGAAATGCCGCAGGCTGTAGTGATGGCATCTGTGCTTACCTCTTTATAAGCACTTTGTGAAAAAGCATTTATCCCTACCGATAAAATGGTAGCCTGCTTTATAGAGGGCAAATGCTCAAAGTCTCCTTTTGTAGGCACGTTGCGCACATTCCTTCCTACGATTGACTGAACAGTCAATTTTATTTAAAATTATTTTATCACGCTTTGACCAAACAGTCAATATAAGAAAATTGTATTTTGTAAATCACTTTAAAAAATTTTGAAAAAATGATAAAATAATATTGTTAAATACAAGCTTTTTTCGTTTTAGAGAATCGACAAAGCGGTGGGTTGCAGCACGGCTTTAAATAATAAAAATAAAAAGTAAGGAGTGTATAACTATGGGGTTGTTCAGCAAAAAAAATACAGAGTGTCCTGTATGCGGCGGCGAGGTAAAAGGTTTGTTTTTGGTTAAGCTAAACGATAAACGAGAGCTTTGCAAAACATGCAGCAAAAAGGTATCGATGCAAAAAGATTTGCTAAAAGACGCAGACGAGGCTTACATGCGGGAGCATATTACATACCGAGACAAAAACGCAGAGCGCTACCAAGAACTGGATACGGCATATGAGGTGGATTTTTGCTTTTTAAAAGTGGGAGCAGATTTGGAAAAACGCATGTTGTATATTAAACACGACAGTATGAAAAGCGAGGATAATCCTTCTGTGTTTGATTTTGACGAAATTACAGGATACAAATTATTCCGCTTAAAAAAATTGGTGGATAGTGACCAAGAACCAGGCGAGACCTGTTTAGAGTCTACGCTGAGTGCAATATCAGGTATAGCACAGGCTATTTCCGGCAAAGATAATGCGGCTTCGGATTATTTGCTTTTAGAGCTGACAACCACGAATAAATACTGGCCTGTTATTTCTATCAGAATGGAAGTGAGCAGCGAGAATTTGTACGGCATGTTTGGTACAGGTGTTTACATGGAGGAAATCGGCCAGCTGATGAAGGGAATTGTTCGCAAAGAAAATATCCACTGGGGTGGCCAGATGATTCAAGCGTAAGCTACATAGAGTTATTTCATGCGGTGTACTGCCTTTTATTATAGTACAGCTTGCGTCGGGATACGCGAGCAGACTATCATTTGGGCAGTACACCGTTTTTTGCTGTTATATCCTATTGACGAAACATCGAAATAGCCGTACAATAATAGGCATATATGCACAAATATGGCGTGTTTTGTCTTGCTGGCAAAAGCCACGCTTTAATGGGAATATTAGGAGGAAACGATATGAAGAACAGCGAAAAAACTATGGATAAAGTAATTGCTCTTTGCAAAAACAGAGGGTTTGTTTTTCCCGGTAGCGAAATTTACGGTGGTCTTGCCAACAGCTGGGACTTTGGTCCTCTTGGTGTAGAATTTAAAAACAACGTAAAAAAAGCTTGGTGGAAAAAATTTGTGCAGGAAAGCCCTACTAACGTGGGCTTAGACAGCGCCATTTTGATGAACCCCCAAACATGGATAACAAGCGGTCATGTGGGCGGATTTAGTGACCCCTTGATGGATTGTAAAGACTGTCACACACGTCACCGCGCCGACAAATTGATTGAAGATGTGGGCGGCCATGCTGAGGGCATGACCTTTGAAGAGATGAGCGCTTACATTAAAGATAACGGCGTTGCCTGTCCGGATTGCGGCAGCAAAAACTTTACCGACATTCGCAAATTTAATTTGATGTTTAAAACCTTTATGGGTGTTACCGAGGACGCAAAAAATGAAGTTTATCTGCGTCCGGAAACAGCACAGGGTATTTTTGTAAACTTTGCAAATATTCAGCGCACAACCCGCCGCAAGCTGCCGTTTGGCGTTTGCCAAATCGGTAAATCCTTTCGTAACGAAATTACCCCGGGTAACTTTATTTTCCGTATCAGAGAGTTTGAGCAGATGGAATGTGAGTTTTTTTGCAAACCGGATACGGATTTGGATTGGTTCTACTATTGGAAAGACTACTGCAAAAACTTCTTGCTAAATTTGGGTATTACCGAAGAAAACATGCGTTTGAGAGACCATGAAAAAGAGGAGCTCTCCTTCTATTCTAAAGCCACTACAGATATTGAGTATCTGTTCCCGTTTGGTTGGGGTGAGCTGTGGGGTATAGCAGACCGTACTAATTATGATTTGGGCCGTCACCAAGAGGCAAGCGGAAAATCCTTGGAGTATTTTGACCCGGAAACCAACGAACACTATATTCCTTATGTAGTAGAGCCCTCTTTGGGCGCAGACCGTGTAGCACTTGCATTTTTGGTAGAAGCTTATGATGAAGAAGTAGTAGATGCAGAAAAGAACGATACACGCGTAGTAATGCGTTTACACCCTGCGCTTGCACCGTTTAAAGCCTGTGTTTTGCCTCTTTCCAAAAAATTGGGAGCAAAGGCAAATGAAATTCAAACAGAGCTGAGCAAATATTTTATGGTTGATTACGATGAGGCGGGGTCTATCGGTAAACGTTACCGTCGTCAAGACGAAATTGGTACACCTATTTGTATTACGGTAGATTTTGATACTGTAGGAGACGCGGAAAAGGGTATTGAGGCTGATAACTGCGTAACTGTACGTGACCGCGACACCATGCAGCAGGAGCGTATCGCCATTAGCGAACTGCGCACCTACATTGAGAAAAAGCTGGAGTTTTAATTGTACTGTTTTGACATACGTTTCGTATAAGATGTTACAAAATTAAATGCTGCGGTTTTAAAAGAATTGAAAGCGCCTGTGCCTGCCGTAACAGCGGTGTGTACAGGCGTTTTTACAAAGCTTGCACGAAAATAGGAGAAAGTATATGAAGCTGTATATTCGACAAAAAGTGTTTTCTTTTAACGACAAATTTGACATTTACAACGAAGCAGGCGAGCCGCTTTACTATTGCGAAGGTGAGATATTTTCCATTGGCTCTAAACTTAGGCTGTATGATATGCAGGACAGAGAGTTGTTTTACATCAAACAAAAAGTGCTAAGCTTTATGCATGCCTATGATATTTACGCTCAAGAAAACTTGTGTGCCAGTGTGCAGGAGCAACTTGCGCTTTTTCGTACAAAATTGCGTGTAGAAAGCAGCTATGGCAGTTTTGATATTGAGGGCAGCTTTTGGGAGCATGATTTTTCTATCTATTGTAACGGTAGGCTGCTGGGCACCGTGCAAAAAGCGTGGATGACATGGGGTGACAGTTACTGTTTACAAGTTGCACAAGAAAAAGATGCCGCTTTTTTTACAGCGCTGGTAATAGCCATAGATAATGTACAGCAGCAGCACAATGCTTCTTAATACGGTGTATGTTAAGCGGCAAAAGGGATAAAATGAAGTAGTAGAAGTTTTTATAAAGCAAAGCTGGAAAAAAGAACAGGAGAAGAAAAATGACACACACAGAATTATTAAAAAAATATGCTGAGTTTGCGGTGGAAATCGGTGTAAATCCTCAAAAAAATCAGACACTTATTATCAACTGCGATGTGATGAACGCTGATTTTGCGCGTGCGTGTGCAGAGGTAGCATATGCTAAAGGTGCGCGTGAGGTTGTGGTACACTACGGTGATGAGAACTTAAGCCGCATCAAAATGGATCGTACTGCGTTAGACGTATTGACAGATGTGAAACCCTATATAGAGCGCTCCTATTTGGATTACGCCGAGAGTGAGGGCGGTGCGTGTGTACTGCACATTATTTCCCCCAATCCCGAAATTTACAAGGGCTTAGATGGCACCAAAGTGGATAAAGCAGGTATTGCAAGACGTAGCGCCTTGAAAAATTGGCGGTCATACACCATGAACGACCGCGTACAGTGGTGTATTGTTGCTGTGCCAAGTGCTCCGTGGGCAAGTAAAATTTTCCCCGGCTTTACAGAGCAGGAAGCGGTAGAAAAATTGTGGAAAACAATTTTTGATGTTTGCCGTGTAACAAACGGAGACCCTGTAGGTGAGTGGAAAGAGCACATTGCAAAAATGTGTAAATGGCGTGACCATTTAAACAGTTTGCACTTGGATAGAATTCATATGCAAAGCGGAAACGGAACGGATTTGGTAATTGGTTTGGCAGATGACCATGTGTGGGAGGGCGCCCAAAGCCATACCCCCGAGGGCTACCGCTTTATTGCCAATATTCCTACCGAGGAGGTTTTTACGGCTCCGCATAAAGACCGCGTTAACGGCGTGGTAAAAGGCACAAAACCGTATGTTTACAACGGTTCATTGATTGAAAACTTTAGCGTAACCTTTAAAGACGGCAAAGTTACCGAATACAGTGCTACCAGTGGGCAAGAATTGTTGGGTATGTTGTTAGACACCGACGAGGGAGCACGCCACATAGGCGAAATTGCACTGGTGCCGGTAAGCAGCCCCATTAACAAGGCTAACGTTTTATTTTATAACACCTTGTTTGACGAGAATGCAGCTTGCCACATTGCTTTTGGTGCCGGCTATCCAGGTACGGTTAAAGGCGGTACCTCAATGTCAAAAGAGCAGCTGCTGGAAAAAGGCGTAAACGACAGTGTTGTGCACGAAGATGTTATGGTGGGCGCTGCAGATACACAAATTACCGGTTATACAAAGGACGGCCAAGCGGTGGAAATTTTTAAAAATGGACAGTGGGCGTTTTAAATGAGCACGCTGTATGTATCCGATTTAGATGGTACACTGCTAAACGCGCAAGGCTGTTTAAGTGATGAGACGGCGCAGGGACTTAACACCCTGATAGAGCAGGGACTTGCGTTTACTGTGGCTACAGCCCGCAGCCCTGCTACTGTTATGCCTCTGTTAAGCAGGTTACATTTACGTCTGCCTATCATTTGCATGACGGGAACGCTTATTTACGACACAGCTAAAGGTGTTTATATCCATGTAGAGACAATTCCCCTTGCAGTGGTAGCGCAACTTTGTTCTATTTTAGAGCAAGCAAACCACTCGGCTTTGTGTTATGCGGTGGAAGATGAACGACGTTTAAAGGTATATTACAAGTGTCACGCAAGTGAAAGTGAACGCATTTTTGTACAGCCGCGCTATGGTACACCCTACAAAACGTTTGAGCAAACAGACCACTTGTTTAACAGTGTGCAGGATAAACAAGTGGCCATGCTGTTGGTAATTGATACAGAAGAAATTGTGCGTCCTATCTATGAAACGGTTATAAAAATAGAGGGAGTACATGCTTATTATTACCCTGATGAATACGGAAGCGGCGGCTGCTATTTGGAAATATACAATACAACAAGTACAAAAGCATTGGCGATTAAAAAGGTAATGCAGTTTTACAAGAAAGATAAACTGGTTAGTTTTGGAGATAACATCAACGATTTACCTATGTTTGAAATGTCTGATATAAGCTGTGCCGTACAAAATGCGTTGCCGCAGCTTAAGCAAGCTGCCACCCAAGTAATTGGCGCTAACACCCAAGACGGTGTTTATAAATGGCTGAAAAAAGAGTGGAAACAAAAAAAACAACGCTTAGAAGATTAAGAGAACTTTTGCACAAATTTTGTTGTAAGAAATGCAAAAAACAGCGGATAAACCCGCTGTTTTTTTTATTATGCATAATTACACTGTAAAATTATTGTGGAAAACATCAAAAAATAGCAATCTTATGAAACAAAAATCCATTATACAAGAGAAAAAAGCACAAAATTTAAAGAGGTGTTACTTTTGCACAAATCTTACCAAAAAAGGTAGTTAAAATAAACAAAAGTGGTAAAAAATAATTAAAAAACAGTATCAAATTTGTTATTTTTGTTGACATTAACCAAACGAAATGATAGCATAAGAGCAACGAAAGCGGTATAAACATTGTACCGCCAAAGTGATAAGCTGCAAATATAATCCATTTTTAAATTGATTGCATTTGCCGCACAAAAATTTTCAAAGGAGAGAAAATTTATTATGAAAAAATTACTTGCACTCGTTTTGGTATGTGCCTTGGCACTTACAATGGTAGCATGTGGCGGCTCCGCTGCTTCTACACCTGCTTCCACCCCCGCTGCAGAAAGCACTTCTACAGCTGCTCCTGAGGCTCCCGCAGACAAAGCTCTTAAAGTAGGTGTATGTATCTACAAATTTGATGATAACTTCATGACCTTGTACCGTCAGGAGCTTGAGAGCTACCTGAAAGGTTTAGGCTGCGACGTTACCGTTGTTGACGGCAAAAACGATCAAGCCGAGCAAACAAACCAAGTTAACACATTTATCGCCGACGGCGTTGATGTATTGGTTGTAAACCTGGTTCAGTCCTCTGCTGCTACAACAGTTATCGAGGCTGCTAAAGCTGCTGATATCCCCGTTGTATTTATCAACCGTGAGCCCACAGCTGAAGATTTGGCTACTTATGACAAATGCTGCTATGTAGGTGCTGATGCTCGTCAATCTGGTACATTCCAGGGCGAAATCATTGCTGCTACAGAGAACAAAGGTGACTTTAACGGCAACGGCGTTGTTGACTACGTTATGATCATCGGTGACCCTGAAAACGTTGATGCTCAATACCGCACAGAGTTCTCCATCAAAGCTTTGACAGATGCTGGCTTAAAAGTTAACGAGCTGTTTGCACAGCGCGGTGACTGGGACCAAGCAAAAGGCCAAGAGCTTGCTAACACAGCTTTGACACAGTTTGGCGACAAAATTGACGTTATCTTCTGTAACAATGACGGTATGGCTTTGGGCGCTTACCAAGCTATCGTTTCTAACGGCCGTACAGTAGGCAAAGACATCTACCTGGTAGGCGTTGATGCTTTGGAAGAGTGCCAACAAATGGTTAAAGACGGCACTATGACAGGTACAGTTTTGAACGACCACATTGGCCAGTCTCACCAAGCAGGCGATTGCGTAATGTTGGCTGCTAAAGGCGACAAATTGGAGAAAAACTACACAGTTGACTATGTAAAAGTAGTTGCTTAAGTTTTTTAAAAATAGTATAATTGTTATAAAGATTGCGTGTGCGTGTAAGCGCACACGCAATTTTTCGAATTAAAACTTTTAGATTAAACGACAGGGGGCTAGTCTATGTCGGAGTATCGTTTAGAGATGCGTGATATCGTAAAGACTTTCCCGGGTGTAAAAGCTTTAGATAATGCACAGCTTAAACTAAGGCCGGGCACGGTTCATGCCTTAATGGGCGAAAACGGCGCAGGTAAATCTACGCTGATGAAATGCATGTTTGGCATTTATAAAATGGACAGTGGCGAGATTTACTACGAGGGTGAGAAAATTAACATTACCGATCCAATGGATGCACTAAACCATGGCATTGCAATGGTTCATCAAGAGCTACAGCCAATACCAGAGCGCAGTGTAGGCGAAAATATCTACATTGGCCGTTACCCAATGAAAAAACTGTTGGGGCTTATACCAGTAATTGACCACGAAAAAATGTACGAAAACACAGCAAAGCTTTTAAAAGAGGTTAGAATGAACTTTGACCCTAAGGCAAAGCTGGGTACATTAAGTGTGTCTCAAATGCAAAGCGTTGAAATTGCCAAAGCAGTTAGCGCTGACTGCAAGGTTTTAATTTTGGACGAGCCGACTTCTTCGTTAACCGCTAACGAGGTAGAGGCACTGTTTAGAATTATTGAAGATTTGAAAAAAAAGAATGTTTCCATTGTGTACATATCGCATAAAATGGATGAAATTCTTCGCATATCCGATGAAGTTACGATTATGCGTGACGGACAATACATTGGTACTTGGGACGCAAAAGACTTAACCACAGACACGATTATCACGAAAATGGTAGGTCGTGAGCTTACGAATTTGTATCCGCACAGAGAAAACCAGCCCGGTGAAGTTGTGTATGAGGTTAAGGAATTTACTTCTATAAATCCCAAATCCTTCCGTGACGTAAACTTTACCTTGCGTAAAGGTGAAATTTTGGGCGTTGGTGGTCTGGTAGGCGCACAGCGTACCGAACTAATGGAAGGTTTGTTTGGTATTCGTTGTCACGAGCGTGGACAGGTTTATTACAAAGGCGAAGAAATAAAAATCAATCGTCCGCAGGACGCAATTCGTAAAAGTATTGCGCTGTTAACGGAAGATAGGCGTGCGACCGGTATTTTGGGCGTGCTTTCTATTGCAGATAACGTTTCCATTGCCTCTTTGGACAAATATTTAGACTTGGGCTTTGTTTTAAACGATAGAAAGATTGAACAGCTGGTAGCAGATAAT
>JAQUTM010000017.1 GCA_028694405.1 Oscillospiraceae bacterium | reverse complement strand
CTGCTAATTACAAATGCACATTCCAAAATGGGGTGCCAAAATAAAATATCACAGTTTAGGTCCCAATCGTCATAGTCCGGGGCGCGGCCATCATGCTTATTGCCGCTTTTCAGCAAGCCGCCAATTTGCATGATACAAGCGGTTTTATGTTGTTTTAAGTAAGCGTTTTCACGCTCTTTTCCGCTTAATGCGGGGTACATATCCTCCAGCTCCTGACTGGTAACAAAGCTGATTTCACGTTTTAACTTTACCGGCAAATAGGGATAATCCTCTTTTACGCGGTCTAAGGTGTCGCAGATGCAGTCTACAATATCTTTTACTGTTTCTTGCAGTGTGCCAAGGTTACGGTTCTCTGCGGTAATTACCTTTTCCCAATCCCATTGGTCTACATAAACAGAATGTAAATTGTCCAGCTCTTCATCGCGTCTAATTGCGTTCATGTCGGTATACAGTCCGGTGTCGGCCTCAAAGCCATAGCGGTATAGGGCCAAGCGCTTCCATTTTGCAAGGCTGTGTACAACTTGTGCATCTCCGCCAATTTCGGGAATATCAAAGCTTACAGGGCGCTCGGTACCGTTTAAGTTGTCGTTTAAACCGCTGTTGCTTGTAACAAAAAGCGGTGCAGAAACACGTTGCAGCTGCAGCGCTTTACGCAAGCGTTTTTCAAAGCTGGATTTAATCAGGCTAATTGCCTTTTGCGTCTCATAAAGGCTCAGCTTTGTGCTGTAACCTTTTGGTATGTATGTTTTGCTCACAATAATTCCCCTCACATATAAAAGTTTTAACTTTATTATACGAAAGCGGCCCGTATAATACAAGCTTTCACACCCGCATTTTATTAATGTGTATTGTCACAAACCACTATTGTGGCTCATAAGATAAGGCATAATCAAATATCGGATGTTTTATAAAAGGGGGGCAGACGATGGGTGTGATAAGTTTTGCGGTAGTAGGACATGACGGCAGGCAGCAGGCAGCCGGTGTCTATTTACAAGAAAAAGGCTATCAGGTGTACAGCGCCGATGAAGTACATCTAGCGGATTATATATTACTGCCAATGCCGTTATCGTCCGACAACATTAGCTTAGCTCAATTATTAAAGGCAGCAAAGCCGGGAGCTATTGCGTTTGCTGGTAAAGTGAGCAGCGAGGCAAAAAACGTAGCAGCAGATGCCCAAATAGAAATTGTAGATTATTTGGAGCGGGAAGAACTGGCAGTGTTAAATGCAATACCTACCGCAGAAGGAGCCTTGGAGATATTGCTGCGTGAATGTCGTCACACGCTTTGGGGCAACCGCGTTTTGGTTTTGGGCTATGGACGTATCGGCAAGCTTTTATGTAAAAATTTAGTGGGTATCGGCGCTGTGGTAACGGTGGCAGCCCGCACAGCCGAGGCACGAGCCATGGCACAGGGTTTTGGGTGTGGTGCCATTGATTTTTTGGCTTTAAACCAGCTTTCGGATTATCCAGCAGTTGTAAATACAGTGCCTAAAATGGTTTTAGGCGCGCGCCAGCTTGTTAGTTTACCCAAAGGTGCCTTTGTACTGGACTTGGCAAGTGACCCCGGCGGGGTAGATTTTAAAGCGGCAGAAATGCTTCATATAAAAACGCAGCACGCGTTAAGCCTGCCGGCGCGGTGTGCACCGCAAACAGCCGGAGGTTTTGTGGCACAAACGGTACTTCAGATTTTATCAGAGAGGGGTTTACCCATATGAATCACACTATTTTATTTGCATTGTGCGGCTCTTTTTGCACCTTTGAAAAAGTAATACCGCAAATAAAAAAATTAGTAGAGCAAGGCAACCGTGTAATACCTATAATGAGTTATTATGCGTCAAAAACCGACACACGCTTTGGCAAAGCGCAGGACATTAAAGAAGAAATTGAAAAAATAACAGGCAATAAAATAATTGATACAATAGAAGGCGCAGAGCCTATCGGTCCAAAGCGTATGGGAGAAATTTTAGTTGTTGCTCCCTGTACAGGGAATACCTTAGCAAAGCTGGCTAACAATATAATTGATACCCCTGTTACAATGGCGGTAAAAAGCCATTTGCGCAGCAACCAGCCCGTAGTAATTGGGCTTTCTACAAACGACGGACTAACCGGAAGCGCAGCTAATTTGGGCATACTTTTAAACCGCCGCCATTACTATTTTGTGCCCTTTTCACAAGATGACCACTTGCGCAAGCCTGCAAGCTTACAGGCGGATTTTGAGCAGCTGCCGGACACCATAGAAAGTGCCTTGCGACACAAACAAATACAGCCAATCGTATATTAAATTTTAACAGCCGTTGAAAAACGGCTGTTAAAAAAATATTTGCATATGGGACAGGATATCCGCGAAAATAAAAGAAAACAGTAGTTTTATCTATTTTTTACCGGTAAAAATCAATTAAGTTTAGAAAATTGTACAGTTGTAGGAAAGGTCGTTATGGCTTATAATTTATGTTGAAGATTTGTGCGAATAAATTTGAAAAGCACTTTTGATAAACAAAAAGCAGGAGGAAGATGAAAATGAGAGGTATTTATACATCTGTTACGGATATACGCCGTAAAGTGTTTACCGAAATAGCACGTTTGGCATATGAAGGCGGAGATTACAGCCGTATTGCCGAACTGCCTTTTAAAATTATCCCCGGCGAAGTAGCCAGCTACCGCGATTCTATTTTTTTAGAGCGCGCCATTGTAGGTGAGCGTTTACGTTTGGCCATTGGCTTACCCTTGCGGCCGCTAGACCAGCAGGCACCTATCAGCGAAGGTATTAACGAAAGTGCTATTGCAAAAAAATATTATGACCCACCACTGGTAAATATTATTAAATTTGCCTGTAACGCCTGTCCCGACAATATGGTTAAAGTAACCGACAGCTGTCAAGGCTGCTTGGCACACCCTTGTAAAGAGGTATGTCCCAAAGGCGCTATTACCATTGAAAAAGGCAAAAGCGTAATAGACCAAGCCAAATGTATCAAATGCGGCAAGTGCATTACTGCTTGCCCTTATAGTGCCATTATGAAAATGGAACGTCCCTGTCAAAAAGCCTGCGGCATGGACGCGATAGAAAGCGATGAACTGGGACGCGCAAAAATTAACTATGACAAATGCGTAAGCTGTGGCATGTGCATTGTTAACTGTCCCTTTGGCGCCATTGCGGACAAGGCTCAAATTTTTCAGCTTATTCATGCTATCAACCAAGGCGATGAAGTAATTGCTGCCGTTGCCCCTGCTTTTGTAGGCCAATTTGGGCCCAAGGCAGACCCCTCTAAGGTGAAATCTGCTATGAAACAGCTGGGCTTTGCCGATGTTGTAGAGGTTGCCATCGGCGCAGACCTGTGTACCATTGAGGAAGCCGAAGACTTTTTAAAGAAAGTACCTGCAGAGCAGCCTTTTATGGCAACTTCCTGCTGTCCAAGCTGGAGTGTAATGGCTAAAAAGCTGTTTCCAGAATTTGAGAGCTATATTTCTATGGCGCTTACCCCTATGGTATTGACAGCCCGTTTAATTAAAAAAGAACATCCCAACAGCAAGGTTGTTTTTGTTGGCCCATGCAGCGCCAAAAAGCTGGAAGCCAGCCGTCGTACTATCCGCAGCGATGTGGATTTTGTGCTTACCTTTGAAGAAATTATGGGTATGTTTGAAGCCAAAGAGGTGGATTTTGACAGCCTGCAAGATGACACGCCTTGGCAAGATGGCTCGGCAGCGGGCCGTGGCTTTGCCGTGGGCGGCGGTGTTGCACAGGCAGTTATTGATGTAATTAAAAAGACACACCCCGACAAAGAAATTATGGTAGAGGCGGCACAGGGCTTAAAAGACTGCCGCAAGATGCTGATGATGGCAAAGCTGGGTAAGCGCAACGGATATTTGTTAGAGGGTATGGGTTGTCCCGGCGGCTGTGTTGCTGGTGCAGGCACCTTAGAAGCAGTGCCAAAATCTGCTGCTAATATCAATAAGTATAAGAGCGAAGCACCCATACAAAACCCCATAGACAGTAAATATGCAAACCGCTTAGAAGAGGTTTCGGAGCACTAAAATTTACGATTTATAAATGTTTAAAAGGCAGATAACAAGTTGTGTTATCTGCCTTTTTATACTATAATAAAAAGCATTAGAGTTTAACTTATTTCTGGTTAAGAAGAAAGAAGGAGACAGCTATGGTTGATTTTAACATAGCGCCTTTTATAGGCACAGAGCTTACTTACATAAAAGAGGCAGTGGAAAGTAAAAAAATTTGCGGAGACGGACAGTTTACCAAAAAATGTAACGCATGGATTGAAAAACGGACAGGTACAGCCAAAGCGCTGTTAACCACCAGCTGCACCCACGCCACAGAAATGGCAGCTTTGCTGGCAGAAATAAAAGAGGGCGATGAGGTAATCATGCCCAGCTATACTTTTGTTTCTACTGCCGATGCTTTTGTATTGCGCGGTGCCGTACCGGTTTTTGTAGATATTCGTCCCGACACAATGAATATAGATGAAGAGCTGATAGAAGCTGCTATAACACAAAAAACCAAGGCTATTGTCCCCGTACATTACGCAGGTGTTTCCTGTGAGATGAATAAAATTATGGAGCTTGCCAAAAAATACAACCTGACTGTAATAGAAGATGCGGCTCAGGGTGTTTTAAGCAGCTACTACGGTAAAGCTTTAGGCACAATAGGAGACTATGGCTGCTTTAGTTTCCATGAGACCAAAAATTACAGTATGGGCGAGGGAGGGGCACTCCTGATTGCAGACCCCGCCATGGCAGAAGAGGCGGAGATTATCCGAGAAAAGGGCACCAATCGGGCAAAGTTTTTTCGCGGCCAAATTGATAAATACACTTGGGTAAACTATGGCAGCAGTTATTTGCCAAGCGACATGAATGCCGCTTATTTGTGGGCTCAACTGGAAAAAGCTGACCAAATTTACGATAATCGCATGGAGCGTTGGAACCTGTACAACACTTTGCTGCGGCCCTTGGCAACACAAGGAGTAATCGATTTACCTGTAATTCCCCAGGGCTGCGTACACAATGCGCATATGTTTTACATAAAAGCCAAAGATTTAGACGAGCGTACCCGCTTAATTGCTTACTTAAAAGAAAACGGCATACAGAGTGTGTTTCATTACATTCCCCTGCACAGTGCACCCGCAGGCGTTAAATTTGGACGTTTTTGCGGAGAGGACAAATTTACAACAAAAGAAAGCGAGCGTTTGCTGCGCTTGCCTATGTATTACAATTTACCTTTGCAGGCTGTAGAAAAAGCCTGCGCGCTTATCAACCAATTTTACAATGGGTAGGGGGCAGCTATGACAAAAGTAGCCATTATCGGTGCGGCAGATTTTCAGTGTCCGCTTATTTTAAAGGCAAAAAGCTTAGGATACGAAACCCATGTGTTTGCGTGGGAGGAGGGTGCTGTCGGCAAGGCTTACGCCGATTATTTTTATCCTATCAGCATAGCAGAAAAAGAGCAGATTTTAGAGGTGTGCCGCAGAATTCAGCCGCAGGCAGTTTGCAGCATCGGCAGCGATTTAGCTGTAATAACCGTAAAATATGTAAGCGAAGCTTTACATTTAAACGGAAATTCTGCCGCCACGTCTTTGCAATGCACCAATAAATATGAAATGCGTAAAACCTTACAGGCGGGCGGGCTGCCCTGTCCCGGTTTTTTTGTGGCTGTAAAAGCTGCGGATTTAAAGCAGGCAGAACAGTTAACCTATCCCTTAATTGTAAAACCCACTGACCGCAGCGGCAGTCGCGGCATTACTAAGGTTGCCAACAAAGAAGAACTTGCGGCAGCTTTTGCTGTTGCGACAGATTACGCCTTTAGCCACAGTGCTATTATAGAAGAATATATTGACGGTGACGAATACAGCTGTGAAAGCATAAGCTTTGACGGCCGCCACCATTTTTTGGCCTTAACCAAAAAGTACACTACGGGTGCACCTCACTTTATTGAAACAGGCCACATGCAGCCCAGTGATATTCCCGCTGCTATGCAGCCTGATGTTGTAAATATAATCCATAAAGCTTTAACTGTGCTGGGTATTAAAAACAGTGCCAGCCATGCAGAATTTAAAATAACCTCTGCGGGTGAGCTGCGCATTATTGAGATAGGCGCGCGTATGGGCGGAGACTGCATAGGCAGCAATTTGGTGGAAATCAGCACCGGCAAGGACTTTGTAAAAATGGTGCTGGATGTAGCTTTGGGCAAAGCCCCCGATTTGACGGTACAGCATGCACCGAAAGTGGCGGCAATTCAGTTTGTGTTTACACAGGCAGATTTACAGCAACTTGCATATATCAAACAAACCGCACCGCAAGCTCTTGTTTTACAAACGGCTATGCAGCCGATAGGCAGCCACAAAATTGTAGACAGCGGCACGCGTTACGGCCACTATATTTTGGCTTGTGAAAGTGTACAGCAAGCCTGTACATTGTGCGGTGTAAGCGTAAACGTGTAGGGTATACTATCATTAAAGGAGGGCAGGGCATGACAACAACATTACTGGGCAGCGGCGGAATAATGGATGCGGGATTGCAGCACGGTCATCTTTTCAGCTATGTGTACACGCGTCAAAATCGCCATCGCGCTTTGTGTGCAAAGCATCAGCTTGTTGTGTATTGTCCCCCTGAAAACTTAACTTTAAAAAGCACAGCCATAGCTATAAAGAGAGATGTGGCTTTTTTAACCCGGCTGTCCTATGAAAAGCTGGTAGTTGTGTTTCAGCAGCAAACTCATGGGCTGGGGGTACATTTAAAAGAGATAACCCGGCAAGATAATTGTCTTACAGTTACACTGCCGCAGGTGTTTTTACCTGCTACAAAGCCTGAAGCTGTTTTAGCAGCTATGGCTGCCCCTGTACTCTTGCAGCTTACCTGTTTGCAGTACAACACGCTTGCAGCGCAAAGCAGCTTGATAAAAAACACCTATTTTTGCGGGCAGGACGGGTGTTATACTTTGCAGCCTTTAGACGACAATCAAACAAGAGAAAAACTGATTTGCTTTTTTAAAACTCATATTTTTCAAGAAAGCTACAGCCTTTTGTATGGTGGGCAGTTGCTGTCCCACTACCAATTTTACCCCTTGCGCTATTTGTGGCGGGATATTAACATTGCCTTGCAGGCAAACCGAAACAGCATTATGCTGGCCGCTGCGCCTGTAACCCCGGCACGGCTTTACCGCGCGGTGTATGGCACAGCGTGGCAGGGTAAGCTTGCCTTACAAGCGCAAGCACAGCTCATGCAAAGCGACACCTGTGACGTGTGCGGTGGCAGGGACGGATTTTATATGTCTCAAGAGCAAATTTTACAAGAATTAACTGACTATATGCGTGCGTGCATAAGAGAAAATTATTTTTAGGAGTTTCGTTTATGTCTTTTACATCTGCACAATTTATGCTGTTTTTGCCTCTATGCATCGTAGCGTTTTTTGTGCTGCCTAAAAAATGGCAACCTGTTGTGCTGTTGGTTGCAAGTTATGCTTTTTATGCTTCGCAAGGGCTTGCCTATGTGCTATTGCTGCTGGCGGCTACAGCAGTAACTTACTGTGCTGCGCACATTGTAAGTACGCAGCAGAAGGGCACCAAACGCAAAGCGGCTTTTGTAGCGGCTTTGTTGTTGTGCCTGGGCAGCTTGTGTTTTTTTAAATATTACAACTTTTTCAATACGCAGCTGGCGGCGCTGTTAAACGTTGCGGGTATCGGCTATATACCGCAAAAGCTTACATTGCTTGCCCCGTTGGGCATTAGCTTTTATACATTTCAGTCTTTGGGCTATTTAATTGACGTGTATCAGCACGTTATGCCGCTCGAAAAAAGCTTTGTAAAATATGCTGCTTTTGTAAGCTTTTTTCCATGTGTAAGTTCGGGCCCTATTGAACGCGGCACCGGTTTGCTGCCACAGCTAAATGCACCTGTTGTGTTTGAATGGGAAAATTTTGCGCAGGGTGTAACGCGCATTTTAATCGGCTTTTTTAAAAAATATGTAGTAGCCGAAACCTTAGGCCAATTTGTAAATGTCATTTACGGTGATTTGGGCACGGGGTTACCCTCGGTACAAAATTTTGGCGGACCTTTTTTACTTATGGCCAGTTTGATGTACAGCTATCAAATTTACTGTGATTTTAGCGGCTATAGCGATATTGCCATTGGTACGGCAAAAGCGCTGGGGTTTACGGTAATGGAAAACTTTACGCGTCCCTTTGCCGCCAAAAGCTATACCGAGCTTTGGGCAAGGTGGCATATCAGTCTTACAAGCTGGTTTAGAGACTATATTTTTACCCCTCTTGCGATGAAAAACAGCGGCGGCAGGTGTGCTAAATTAAAAGGTCTGTTTAATTTGTTTATTATTTTTCCCATCAGCGGTTTGTGGCATGGCGCCGCGTGGACCTATATCGTATGGGGTGCTTTAAACGGACTGTATATGGTAATAGGTAAAATTACAGTAAAAAAACGACGCAAATGGGCAAAAAACAATTTGCTTTACAAAAAAAAGTGGACAAAAGATGTTATTCAGATTGGAATTGTATACTTGCTTTTTACAAGCTGTATTATATTCTTTCGTGCACCAAGCCTGCAAGAAGCCCTATATATTTATGCCATGCTGCCCAGAGGCTGGGGCAGCATTCTGGCACAGCCTGAAATTGTTGTTCAAACCTTTGCACGCATGGGCTTAACATGGGGTAAGGCATTTTTACTTTTATTTGGTATTTTTGGGTTGGAGAGTTTAAGCTTTTATGCTGCTCAGGACGGCTTAAACGAAGGCGCCTATGTGCGCAAATTGCCTGCTGTAAACCGTGCTGTATTTTACTATATCTGTTTATTGCTATTAGCTTTTTGCGGCGTGTTTGGCGCAAACCAATTTATTTATTTTAATTTTTAACGGCCGCTTAAAAGCGTGTAATTTATAAAGGGGAGAAAACAATATGACCCTAGCAAAAAAGTTGATAAAAGCCGTGGCCTTGTTTTTACCCTTTGTGCTGGCATTGGTGGGCTTTAATTTGTACGCAGACCCCGCCAATCTGTTTAACAAACAGTACGAGCAAAATGTAGCGCAAATTATGGCACAGGGAAAAAATGCCACAAACCTAAAAAATATGGACGACCGTTTGCTACAGCAAAATTATGCTGTTTTGGCACAAACCCCCACAACCTTGGTGCTTGGCCCAAGCCGCGGTATGCAGCTTTCTCGCGCTTTGACAGGGCAAGAGCAGCTGTATAACGCGGGTGTAACAGGCGCTGACTTGCGGGATATGGTTAGCTTTTTTAAGCTGTACGAAAGTTTAGGCAAAACGCCGCAAAACGTAATAGTGGTAATTGAACCGTGGCTTACCGGAGAAGAGAGTTTAAATACACGCGCCTACACCAAAGGGTATGAAGAATTTTGCGCAGAAATAGGGCAAAAGCCGCTGAAAACACAGACGGATTTTTTTGAAAGATATGTACAGCTTTTCAGCTTTACTTATTTTCAGTCCTCGGTAGCGTTTTTGCAAAGCGGCGGTGCTGCACAGCGTATGCCTGACGCCACAAGTGATTATTACACCAAAGGGGATATGCGGCGCGCAGACGGAAGCTACTGTTATAACGAGGCTTTTCGTGAAGCCAGTCAGGAAAAACGAGACGAAGAAGCGCAAAATTGTATTATCAAAACACCTGCCGTAATTGACAGCTTTGTTACTTCCGGCAAAGCACTGGAACTTCAGTTTGATGCCTTTGTTGCGTATATGCAGCAAAAGGGGGTAAAGGTGGCACTTATGATACCGCCTATCAATCCTATTTATTACGATTATATGGTACAAAACAGCAGGTTTGAAAATATTTTGGCAACAGAACAGTTTTATACCGCTACAGCTGAAAAATATGGCTTAACGGTTTTTGGCAGCTATAATCCCCATGCTTTGGGGCTTACCACAGCAGATTTTTATGACGGCTTGCATTGCACCGATACCGCATTGGCAAAGTTTTATCCGCAAGATTTGTTTAAAAGCTAGAGACGGGCGGCAAGAGAAAGATAAGGAGAATATTTTGGCGAATATAATTATAATAGGCGGCGGGGCAGCAGGACTTTTTGCTGCTGGGACAGCCCTTAAAAGCGGCCACACAGTAACGGTTTTAGAGCATGGCGATGCGGTGGGACGTAAAATTTTAATTACAGGCAAGGGTCGCTGTAATGTTACCAATAACTGTGATGAGGAAACTTTTTTAAAAAATGTGCGTACCAACCCGCGCTTTTTATATTCCGGCATTTATGCATGGCCACCAGAAAAAACAATGCAGCTGTTTGAACAGTTTGGGGTACCTTTAAAAACCGAGCGGGGACGCCGCGTTTTTCCTGTAAGCGATAGAGCACAGGACATTGTGGCGGCACTACAACGCTATGCTGACGGCGCGGCTGTACTTTTTGCGCAGGCCAAAGGGCTGTTAATCGAAGAGAATCAGGTACGCGGGGTAAAGCTTGCAGGTGGGCGCAGCATAGCGGCAGACGCCGTAATTGTGGCCACAGGCGGTGTAAGCTACAGCGTTACAGGCAGTACAGGGGACGGCTATCGCTTTGCCAAAGCGGCAGGGCACACCATTGTTACGCCTACCCCCAGCTTGGTGTCCCTGGTAGAGCGTGGCAATACGGCAAAGCGAATGATGGGTCTTAGCTTAAAAAACGTAAAGCTTACCTTACTGCAAAACGGTAAGCCGAAGTTTAGCGAGCAGGGGGAAATGCTGTTTACCCATTTTGGAATATCGGGTCCATTGGTTTTAAGTGCCAGTGCACATATCGGCGATATGAATAAATATAAATACAGCGTAGAGATTGACTTGAAACCGGCTTTGGACGAGCAGACGCTCTATAAACGTATTGCGGCAGATTTTGATATTTTAAGCAATAAAGATGCCGCAAACTGCCTGGTAAAGCTGTTGCCAAAAAAAATGGAGCCTGTTATGCTGGAGATGTGGGGTGTAGAGCCCACCCGAAAAGTAAACCAGATAACACGCCTTGAACGCCAACAGCTGGTAAAGCTTATGAAAGCGTTTCCGTTGGAGATAAAAGAACGGGGAGATTTGGCACATGCGGTTATAACAAGCGGCGGTGTGTCGGTAAAAGAAATAAATCCCAAAACAATGGAGAGCAAGCTGGTTAGCGGGCTTTATTTTGCAGGCGAAGTGTTAGATGTGGACGCCTATACAGGCGGCTATAATTTACAAATTGCCTTTGCCACGGCTTACGCTGCGGCAACCCATATAGATGAGGAATAGGAGCAAATATATGATTTCAATCGCAATAGATGGGCCAAGCGGTGCCGGTAAAAGCACATTGGCAAAACGCTTGGCAAAGCAGCTGGGATATATTTATGTTGATACGGGTGCTATGTATCGAGCCATTGGGCTGTATGCTTTACAGCATGGAATAGACGTGAAAAATGAGACAGCAGTACAGGCAACCCTAGCGGATATTTGTATAGGATTAAAGCATGAGGACGACGGTCAGCATGTATATTTAAACAAAAAAGATGTAAGTGATGCCATACGCGAAGAAAAAGTTGGTATGGCTGCCAGTGCAGTAAGTGCACACCCAACAGTGCGGGCTTATTTATTGGAGGCCCAACGCGGTATGGCTATGGCGGCCGATGTGCTGATGGACGGACGTGACATTGGCACAGTGGTTTTACCCGATGCAACTGTCAAAATTTTTCTCACAGCCAGCAGTAAAGCGCGTGCCCAGCGGCGTTATAAAGAGCTGTGTGAAAAAGGGCAGACTATAGATTTTGACACTGTATTAGCCGACATTGAGCAACGAGATTATAATGACACACACCGCGCTGCCGCACCGCTGAAACAGGCAGAAGATGCAATTTTAGTAGATACCAGTGATTTGAACTTTGAAGAGAGCTTTGAAAAGCTGCTTGATTTGATAAAAACCCACGCAAAGTAAAAGGAGAGCGCTCATGTTTTATGTGATAATTGTTACGCTTGCATGGCTGGTTTGGCACATTGGCTTTCGCATTAAGGTTATCGGCAAAGAAAATTTGATAAAAGACCGCGGGTTTGTAATGGTGTGTAACCACATCTCGGCAATAGACCCTGTGTTTTTGGTTATCTCTCGCCTTTGGGGCAAAAAACTGCTCATTATGGCAAAGCAAGAGGTGTTTGAAGTAAACCCGGTGTTTAGCTGGATGTTTCGACATGTGGGAGTGTTTCCGGTGGCGCGCGGCAAAGGCGATGCAGAGCCTTTAAATCGTGCTATTGAAACCATACAAACAGAAAATCGTGGGCTGCTTATTTTTCCCGAGGGAACGCGCAGCAAGGACGGCAATTTACAGCGTTTAAAAAGCGGGGCATTTGTAGTTGCACAGCAGGCAAATGTAGATATACAGCCGTGCCGTATTATTTACAAAGGCGGTAAAATGCGCGTATTTGGGCGCGCTACCGTAGTATTTGGCAAGCCCATACCCATAGAAAGCTTAAACATAGACGGCAGCGCCAGCAGCTTGCGCAGCGCAAAAGCAGTTGTTACACAAGCTATGGAGCAGCTACTGGAGGATAACCGTGAATATTGTTAAAGCAAAGTCTGCAGGGTTCTGTTTTGGCGTGGACAGGGCCGTTAAATTGACATATGACTTATTGGCACAGGGCCACAAAGTGGCGACGCTTGGACCGCTGATTCACAATGCACAGTGTGTGGCAGACCTAGAGAGCAAAGGTGCCGTTACCGCCAATAGTTTGGAAGAAATCCCCAAAGGGTATGAGGTTGTAATACGCAGCCATGGTGTGGGACAAACTATATACGATACTTTGGCGCAAAAGGGCTGTGTGGTACACGATGCCACTTGTCCCTTTGTGAAAAAGATTCAAAAAATTGCCGAGCAGTGTGGCCATGAAGGTAAAACGCTGCTAATAGCAGGCGATGCAGCACACCCTGAGGTACAGGGAATTGTTGGGCACAGCAGCGGAGATGTACGCGTTTTTGCAGATATAAGCCAACTGAAAGCCATTTTTGAAGCCCAAAATGCACCAAATGAGGTAATTTGTGTAGCACAAACTACTTATGAAGTTACAAAATGGTTAGAATGTAGGGAATATCTAAAAAAAGTGTGTACAAATTCTGCTATTTTTGATACAATATGTAGTGCAACCAGTACGAGGCAGCAAGAGGCTGAGGAATTGAGCCGTACCTGTGAGATTATGGTCATTGTGGGTGGGCGCCATTCTTCTAACACACAAAAGCTTGTTTCAGTTGCCGCAAAGCACGCAAAGGCCATTGCTGTAGAAACAGCAGCTGACCTTGACCTTACCATTTTTAAAGGTGTGCAAACGGCAGGTGTGACAGCGGGAGCGTCTACGCCTTCGTCAATAATTGAGGAGGTACTTAGCAAGATGAGCGAAGTATTACAAACAGAAGAATTAAGCTTTGAGGAGATGCTCGAGCAGTCATTCCAGCCCGTTTTTAGAAACAAAATTTTAAAAGGCGTTGTAACTGCAATTAACCCAAACGAAATTTTTGTTGATATCGGTGCAAAACAAACCGGTATTGTTAAACTTGATGAGATGACTGACGACCCTTCTGCAAAAATGGAGGATTTGGTTAAAATCGGCGACGAGCTAGAGCTTGTTGTTATTAAAACCAATGACGTTGAAGGTCTTACAACTCTTTCCAAAAAACGCATTGAGGCCAAAGAGGGTCAAGCCATTGTAGAGAAAGCCGCTGAAGACGGTTCTATTTTGGAAGTTTATATTACCGAGGCTGTTAAAGGCGGCTTGGTAGCTATGGTTAAAGGCGTTAAAGTATTTATTCCTGCTAGCCAGGCAACTTTGCGTCGTGGCGAAGATTTTACCGCTTTGGTAAAAACAAAAGTTAACATTAAAATTATCGAGTGTGCCGGTCGCCGTGTAATCGGTTCTATCCGCGCTGTATTAAGCGCAGAGGCTGACGCTGCCAAAGAAAAATTCTGGGCAGACGTTGAAGTTGGCAAAACTTACACCGGTGTTGTTAAAAGCCTTACCGCTTACGGCGCATTTGTTGACATTGGCGGCGTAGACGGCCTTGTTCACATCAGTGAGCTTTCTTGGAACCGCATTAAACACCCAAGCGAGGTTGTTAGTGTTGGCGATACCATCGAGGTATATGTAAAAGAGCTAGACGCTGAAAACAAAAAAGTAAGCCTTGGCTACAAAAAAACAGAGGACAATCCTTGGGAACTGTTGAAAAACAACTATCCTGTAGGCAGCACCTTTAAAGCACCTGTTGTATCTATTACAAAATTTGGTGCATTTGTACGCATTTTGCCGGGCATTGATGGCTTGGTACACATCAGCGAAATTAGCAATGAGCGCGTTGAGAAAGTAAGCGACGTTTTAGAGGTTGGCAAAGAGGTTGAGGTTAAACTTACCGAGGTTGACTTTGAGAAAAAACGTATCAGCCTTTCTATGAAAGCTTTGTTAGAGCCTGTAGCTGAAGAAGCTGACGCTGAGTAATTTGTAAATAGTAAACCACCCTGCATTTTTATGCAGGGTGGTTTTTGTTTATCGCAAAGCCCAATGTTTAAATGCCCGTAAAACAGAGGTAGCCACAGGGCCAAGCAACATACCGCCGATGACGGGGATAAGAAAAGAGCCTGTAACCGCCTCGGTGCAAAAAATAGGTTGTAAAAAAGGAACATACACGGTTGCCAAGGTAATGGCAACGCTAGCTAGCGTGGCAAAAAACAAGCACCAGTTGTCACTAAAGTGCAGGCCGTTACCGCGACATTCAAAAATGTGAATCATTTGACTTAATACCATAGATAAAAAGGCCGCGCTGCGGGCAACAATTAAGCTGGCACCCATTTGCAAAACCAACCAGTAAGTGCCGCTGATGGCTACGCCCAGTAAAAAACCGCGCACCAGTATCATTGTCATAAGGCCTTCTGCAAAAAGCCCTTGATTTTTAGGGCGGGGAGGGCGGTTCATAATATCACCGGCAGGCGGCTCCATGCCCAAGGCAATGGCAGGTAAACCATCGGTAAGCAAGTTTACCATAAGAATTTGAATGGGCACCAACGCCATAGGCAACCCCATCAGCATAGCAAAAAGCATACTGGAAACTTCGCCCAAATTGCCCGTTAACAAATAGCGGATAAAGCGGCGTATATTTTGATAAATAATGCGGCCCTCTTCTACTGCGCTTACAATGGTGGCAAAGTTGTCGTCTAAAATAATTACCGCGCTTGCCTCTTTGGTAACATCGGTGCCGCTAATGCCCATGGCAACGCCTATATCTGCCTCTTTTACTGCAGGAGCATCATTTACACCGTCTCCTGTCATAGCCACAATTTGCCCGGCTGCTTTATAGGCTTTTACAATACGCAGCTTATGGGTAGGGCTTACACGGGCATAAACGGCTGTACTCATACAGCGTGCGGCTAGTGTAGCATCTGTCATTTCTTCCAGTTCATCACCTGTTATAATGCGGTCGCCTAAGCGTAAAATACCTGTTTGTTTGGCAATGGCAGCAGCGGTGTCTGCGTGGTCTCCTGTTATCATAACAGGTTTAATGCCGGCGCGGCGGCACCGCCGTACAGCAGAGGCTACCTCGGCACGAGGCGGGTCAATCATGCCCATAAAGCCTAAAAATATCAAATTGTTTTCTCCGCTGCTGGGGGTGCTGCTCTCGGCAAAGCCAAGTACGCGTAAAGCGTTGGCCGCCATAGTTTTACAGATGAAAGTTAAATCCTCTTTGTCTCGTGCAGTAAGAGGGCGGCTGCCTCCCGGAGCGGCAATAGAGGTACAGCGCTTTAAAAGTACGTCCGGCGCACCTTTTACAAAAAGCACGGGTCCGCTGCGGCTTTTCATATGTACGCTCATTAGTTTGCGCTGGCTATCAAAAGGAAAATCCTCTATAAGCTGCCATTTTTTTTGCAGAACGTTTTGCTCAAAGCCTGCTTTGGCAGCGGCAACCAAAAGGGCTACCTCCGTGGGGTCGCCGTTGGGACGGTACATATCTCCCTCTTTGGTTATTTGTGCCGTACTGCATAAAACGGCACAGCTGCAAAGTCGGCTAAAAAGTTCATTTCCACGCGGGGTAAAGTAGCGGCCGTTTTCGCTAAAGGTACCGCCCACCCGATATCCGTCACCTGAAACCGATAAATGATGACCGCCACAGTAAATTTCTTTAACAGTCATTTTGTTTTCTGTAATAGTGCCGGTTTTATCGGTGCAGATTACACCTGCGCAGCCCAGTGTTTCTACGGCGTGCAAACGGCGGATTATGGCACCTTTTTTTAAAATGCGTCCTACGCTAAGTGCCAACACAATGGTTACAATAGCGGGCATACCCTCGGGGATAGCGGCAACTGCTAAGCTGATACCCGTCAGCAGCATATTTAAAAAGCTTTCGCCCTGCAAATACCCAATTCCGCTTACTGCCAAACAAATTACAATACAAGCGATTGCCACAAATTTGCCAAGCTGCTGTAATTTAATTTGTAAAGGTGTTTTTTCCTCTTCGGCATTTTTTAGTAAACCGGCTATTTTACCCATTTCGGTAGCCATGGCAGTGGCGGTTACAACTGCGGTGCCGTGTCCTGCCGCCACAGTGGTTCCCATCATAATAGTGGTGCCCTCGCTTTTTGCCACAGGCACACTTTCACCTGTTAAAATAGCTTCGTCAATTTGTAGGTTGCTGGCGTTTATAAGCTGTGCGTCCGCCGGTACGCGGTCGCCTGCTTCTATTAAAATGGCATCACCTACAACTAAGTGTGCGGCAGGAACAGACTGATGCACGCCGCCGCGTATAACTTGTGCGTTGGGTGCGCTCATGGCCTTTAAGGCACTTAATGTTTTTTCGGTACGATACTCCTGAATAAAGCCCATAAAAGCGTTTAAAAGCACAATGGCAATAATGGTTATTGCTTCTCGCCCTTCGCCCATTAACACGCTTAGCAAAGTGGCTACGGCAAGAATAATAATCATTAAATCCTTAAATTGGCTAAAAAACATGGCGGCAATGTGGGTGCTTTCTCCGCTTTCCAGTACATTTTCACCGTTTTCTTCTAAAAGTTTTTGTGCTTGCTGTGGGGTAAGCCCCACTTTAACATCTGTCATTGCCGTGTCTCCTCCCATAACGTCACAGTTACTACTCTAACTAAATTTATGAGTTGACAATAGCCATTATAACCAAAAAAAGGCTATTTGGTTTACAGCAGGCTATGTTTATTTATCCTTGGTGCGGTAAATACTATACAGAGGTATCGCTGTATAGGAGGAGTAGTTTTGGGAAAAATTTTAAAAGGAATTAGTTATATAATTGCCGTGTCTATGCTGGTTTTGGCGGGGCTGTGCTTTTGGCTGGTATATGCTTTACCCGAAGATTATTTGGTGACAGAAGGACACGAGCTGCATTTTTCCAGTTTGCCTTATGTAACGGTACAAAGCCCTGTATTGGACGGCGCAGTAGCCAATGTTTCCCAAGGAAACAGCTATAATGTACAGCTGAAGCTTATGGGGGTTATACCGGTAAAAACAGTGCGTGCGCAGGTGGTAGAAGGTCGTGTGGTAAATGTTTACGGGACACCCTTTGGTATAAAAATGTTTAGTGACGGTGTTATGGTAGTTGGCTTTAGCGATATTTACACAAGCTCCGGCTATAAAAATCCTGCCAAAACCGCGGGTATCCGCATGGGGGATTTAATAAAAACCATAAACGGCAAAAAGACCTCCACCAATGAGGACGTAGGCAAAATTGTTTCGGAAAACGGCGGCAATCCTGTAACGGTTGTGTTTGAACGCAACGGCGAAACATTTACCGTAGAGTTTACCCCGGCTATGGAAAACAGTACGCGTACTTATCGCGCAGGTATGTGGGTGAGAGATTCTTCTGCCGGGTTGGGGACTTTGACATTTGTAGACGAAGAAAGCGGCGTGTTTGCCGGTTTGGGCCACAGTATAACTGATGTAGATACAGGCAGCAGTATTCCTCTTTTAAGCGGTGAAATTGTAGAGGTGCAAATTACCGGTATTGTAAAGGGCGCCAGCGGTATGCCCGGAGAACTGAAAGGCTGCTTTCCAACAGATATACCCAGCGGGACCATAGCCATCAATAATCAAACGGGCGTGTATGGACGTAATTACACGTTAACGGGCGGCACCACAATGCAAGTGCGCCACAGCCAAGAGATACACACAGGCAACGCACAGATATTAACGACAATCGATGGCCGCGGCCCCAGATTGTACGACATTGTGATTGAAAAACTGGTATTGGGAAACGAAAATCCCAACAAAAATATGATTATACGCGTAACCGATACCGAACTATTGCAAAAAACAGGTGGTATTATCCAAGGTATGAGCGGTAGCCCCATTATACAAGACGGGTACTTTATCGGGGCAGTTACTCACGTTTTGGTAAATGACCCCACCCGCGGTTATGGAATTTTTTCCGAGAACATGATTGCAACTGCCGACAGTGTAAAAGAGTTGGATAAGGTTGCATAATAGAAACGCATATACTTTTAAAGGTATATGCGTTTTTTTATAAATGATAATGGAAAAATATGGATAATATGATATAATAAAAATGTCTTTTTTATTTAAGGCTGAATTGTTTCAGCTTTTAGAAAAAATTACAGAAGTTTGGGTTATTTACAAAAATAATTTTAATATAAAATAGGGTATAAATTTTACAAATTTTTTTATTCTATGTTATAAAAAGCTTTTTTAAACAACAAACAGAAAAGCAAAATTGTTTAAAATTATAACGATTAAACGCTGTAAAACAAGAAAATACAGCGCAAAAAAAAGCGAAAAAAGCCAAAAATAATAAAATCTACTTGTAGATGAAACAACTACAAAAGTATTTTTACAAATTACAAAATTTATGTTGCATTAACTGGTAAAATATGGTAATATAATGCTTGTAAAGGTGGTTGTAATAAAATTTACAACTGGAGGAATAATAAGATGGAACAAATTAAGCTATTGGTAACGGACGCTACAGGAGAAATTATGGCGGCTTGGGGAAACGCGCTACAGCTGCAAAACATTGCTCTTATTCCTTGTGAAAAAGATGGACAACGTGTATTGCAGGCAATAGAGCGCGAAAAACCGCAAGCCGTGTTGATGGACGCACTTATGCCCGGGTTAGACGCACTAAGTGTAAAAAAACAATACGAGGCTTCGCAGCAGGGCAAAATTCAATTTTTTGCCATGGGGTGCTTTGAAAATGAAGCTTTGGAAAGTGAAATTATGGAGAGCGGGTTTGTATTTTACTTTTTAAAGCCTTTTGATGTAAATGTACTTGCGGCGCGTGTGTTAAAAAGTTTAGGGATAGAAATGCGTACAGGAGCCTCTGCGGCTGATGATGAATACACCGTAACGGAGATTTTGCATCAGATTGGCGTACCTGCCCACATTAAAGGATACCAATTTTTGCGCGACGCCATTTTAATGAGCGTTGCAGACCCTGGTTTGATTAACAGCGTTACAAAACGGCTGTACCCCGACATTGCCAAAGCCAATGAAACAACCGCCAGCCGTGTAGAGCGTGCTATTCGTCACGCAATAGAGGTGGCTTGGGACAGAGGCGATGTAGATGTGTTAAACAGCTATTTTGCCTATACAATAAACGGTTTGCGCGGTAAGCCCACCAACAGCGAGTTTATTGCTTTAATTGCAGACAAAATGCGTCTTGATAAAAAACGCAGAAGAGCTTAAAGATTGTTTTCCGAAAAAACTTATAAAATCTACCGAAAAAGCTTTTAGAAAGCTTGTTTTCGGTGGATTTTTTTTTGTAGAAAAGCTATAATAATAAAAGCTTTACATTAGGAAAAATATGGCTATTATAATAAAGTTAATTAAAGAGGCAGTTATGGGTAAAAAGACAGCATTTATCACAGCGGCGATTGTACCCTTTGGCACATTGTTTGGTTTGTGGCTGTTACAAGCAAAAGCCGAAGCGCCGTTACTACTGGGTGTAAGCATAGGTGTGGCGGTAGCCTGGATAAGTATATGGATGTTTTACAAAGCCATCGCCGATAAAAACAAAGGACGAACTTTGGTAGCGCTTTGGTATGGCGCACGGGTTGCACTTATTTTTGGAAGCGTGGTTTTGTCGCTGTTTGTTCCGCAGATAAGCAGCTTGGGTGTAATTCTTCCGCAGCTTTTTCCCACCCCTATTATGGCAATTTTTATGGCAATAGAAAAATAACGAGAAGCAGAGGTTAGATTATGTATCGAGATAAAAAAGTATCAGCCATCATTGTTGCGGCAGGCGCGTCACGCCGCATGGGTTTTGACAAACTTTTTTACAAGCTGGAGGGCAAAGAGGTGCTTTTACACAGCATACAAGCTTTTGTCCAAAACAATTATATAGATGAAATTGTAGTAGTAGCGGGAGAAAATTTTTCACAGGTATCTGCGCTGGTAAAAGACATTCCAAAGCTGACCAAAGTTGTACAAGGCGGGAAAGAGCGCAGCGACAGCGTAAAAAACGGCTTAGAAGCCCTGCAAAACAGCGATATTGTTGCCATACATGACGGCGCGCGGCCTTTTGTAAGCCAAACTGTCATTACGCAAACCGTAGAAGCGGCTGTGCTGTATGGCGCGGCGGCACCTGCTGTACCGGTAAAAGACACCATAAAAGAAGCGCAAAACAATTTGGTAATGGCAACGCCGCCACGCAAAAATTTGTTTGGCGTGCAAACACCGCAGGTATTTGTAACACAGCTTTATAAAGAGTGCTTACAGCAGCTGGGAGACGAGGCGGTAACCGATGACTGTATGGTGGTAGAAAGAGCAGGCAAGCTTGTAACCCTTACACAAGGAGATTACGGTAATATTAAAATCACAACCGCAGAGGATTTGCCATCTTGTGCCAAAAAGGAGAGAAAAATGCGCATTGGACATGGATATGACGTACACAAGCTGACCGAAAACCGCAAGCTTATCTTGGGCGGGGTGGAAATTCCCTACGAAAAGGGCTTGCTGGGACACTCGGACGCAGATGTTTTAACACATGCTGTAATGGACGCGCTTTTGGGCGCGGCGGCTTTGGGAGACATCGGCAAGCATTTTCCTGACAGTGATATTGCATATAAAGGCGCAAACAGCATAGAACTATTAAAGTATGTAGGTAATTTGCTGGCACAGCATGGCTATAAACCGGATAATATAGACGCGACTCTTGTTTGCCAAAAACCAAAGCTTGCGCCGCATATTTTGCAAATGCGTAAAAACATTGCGGCTGCTTTGCAAATAGACGAAAGTGCCGTAAATGTCAAAGCCACCACAGAAGAGGGCATGGGCTTTACCGGTACCGGAAAAGGCATTGCTGCCCACGCGGTAGCTTTAATTGGCAGCTGTTAACGATTATTTGTTGTGTAATTGAATCAGCTGTGATAAAATATAATGTAAAAGTTTTACGCCCTTATGTGTAAAAACATAGGTCGTTTATAAACAGAGGAGGGCTTGACGTGGCACAATGGAATCT
>JAQUTM010000016.1 GCA_028694405.1 Oscillospiraceae bacterium | reverse complement strand
ATATTACTTCATCTCGCATTTCATCATTAATATCTATAGGAGTTTTCCCTTCCCCATTATGTATTGTTTTATCCGCTCCATATTGTAATAATATTTCTACCACTTTAGAATGGCGGCAAAACACGGCTGATAAATTTTATCATCTGGGTTGCTTAAACGCACCGTAGCATTTACATAGGCAGTTGTACTGCCTGTAGCTACCGTAGCCATTTGGTCAATAGCCGTTACGGTCGCATCATATTGATTGCCCAAAATAGTAACTTGTGCCTTTTGGCCTACCTTTACCTTTTCCAAGTCATATTTGCTTAACTGAATTCCCACTTCTACACTGTCCATGCTTTGTATTGTGGCGATGGGTTTCCCCTGGGCGATGCTCTCGCCGGCTTGTGCCGAAAGACCTGTTACAACACCTGCCATTTCGGCTGCTACACCGTTTTTGGCAAGCTGTGTGCTGTCTTTTAATGCTTCCAAATCCAAACGGCCGCTTTTCATGCCCAGTTCTATAGATTTCCGCTCATTATCCGTTAAATTATTTTTCTCGTTTAAATCGCGTTCTTTTTGTTTGCGCTCCAGCTCGGGTTTAATTGCATCAATTTTATTTTGCTCGTCTAAAATGTATTTTTGCAAGCTTGCAATGTCAACGTTGTTGCTTTTTACCAGGTCAGAGCTTTCTCCGCGTGTCGTATATATGGCGTTATCTGCCGTTAAACGGGCAATTTGTTCGTTATAATCATCAATTACGCTTTGTATTACATCTATTTTGCTTTGCAGCTCTTTTACTTGGGCGTCATACATATCATAATACTGCTGCGCGTTTACATCTTTATCCAATTTATCCTTGTTGCCATAATAGGTGCTATAAAAGCCGGCCTCTTTAGCCTCTAGCGTACGGGCTAAATCTTCCGCATCATAGGTCAATAGAATGTCCTCAGCAGATACTACCTGCCCCTCTTTTACCAGCACATTTTCTATAGTGCCGTTTACAGGCGCATACACAGTTTGCTTTGCACCGCTGCGCAGCGTGCCATTTGTTGCAAGTGTTTGGATAAACTCACCCTTTTCGGCACCTCCAAAGGTAACCATTTTAGGTGCCGGACCTTTTACAGCGCTTACCACGGTAGTGCTTACAAAATAAAGTGCTATAATGCCCACTGCTATGTAAGCAATTAAGCGTTTTTTGGTAAGCTTTTTACGCGGTTTTTTCTCTTTTGGGGTTCGGCTTCCAAAAAAGCCTTTTTTTTCTTTTATAGCTTTGCTTTCCATTTGTGTTCCGTTCTCCATGCTCTCTCTCCTACATTTCTTGCTTTATTTTATACTGTATTTTTTATATAAATTACCGCTCTCGGGCGGCAAGCTTTTGTCGGTTTATACGGCACTGTATAATGGGTTTATCTCATCGCTTTCAATTCGGCCATCTGTAATGCGCACAATCCGCTGTGCCTGGCGCGCAACGTCATCATCATGGGTAATTAAAACTACCGTGTTTCCGGCTTGATGCAGTTCTTTTATAATAGCCAATACATCTTTTGTGCTTTTGGTATCCAAATTACCTGTTGGTTCGTCTGCCAAAATAACCGGAGGTGCCGCGGCTAAAGCGCGCGCTACGGCTACACGCTGTTGTTGGCCGCCACTCAGCTCGCTTGGTTTGTGTCCTTTTCTGTGGGCTATTCCCACACGTTCCAGTGCAGCCAAAGCCATTTCACGGCGCTGCGTCGCCCCAAGACCGCGGTAAATAAGAGGAAGCTCTACATTTTCAAGCGCTGTCAAGCTTTGTATCAAATTGAAGCTTTGAAAAATAAATCCAATTTCTCTGTTGCGTATTTCGCTTTGTTCATCATCAGTCATGTCGCTGACGTCTTGACCATTTAACAAGTATGTTCCCTCGGTAGGTACATCTAGACAGCCAAGCATATTCATAAAGGTAGATTTGCCGCTGCCGCTGTGACCGATAATTGCCACAAACTCGCCTTGATTAACCGTAAGGCTTACACCGTTTAAGGCGCGCACTTCGTTTTCACCTGGGTTGTAAATTTTATACATATCTTTTATTTCGATAATAGGGTGCATTATTTCCTCCTTGTTCATTTAGTGCTTTATAATTTTTTACAATAAATTTTTCTTTATGGTCTTTTGCATACCCTCACTTTACACCTTCCCCTAAGGGGAATGTCAATCTCAAACATATAATTTGTTAAAAATTTAATTATTCTGAAAGGGTTGGAAAACACAGTCCGCATATGATACAATATATTTTACAGTTAAATTATTTTTTTGTGCAATATGCTTGGTATAAACTGTAAAATTATGGCACTGTTTATAATAACGAAACGAAAAGGAGTTTTTCTTCAAATGAGTAAATATGTTATTGCGTTAGACCAAGGTACCACGTCTTCACGCGCTATTATTTTTGATGAACACCAAAATATTGTAAATATGGCACAAAAGGAATTTACACAGCACTATCCCAAAGAAGGCTATGTTGAGCACGACCCTATGGAAATTTACTCAAGCCAATATGGCGTTTTAATAGAAGTGCTTGCCCGCAGCGGTATTGAGCCTGCGCAAATTGCTGCTATCGGCATTACCAACCAGCGCGAAACTACCATTGTATGGGATAAGGAAACCGGTCGTCCCGTATACAATGCCATTGTATGGCAATGTCGCCGCACAGCAGATATTTGCCAGCAGCTTGTGGCTGATGGTTGGAAAGATTACATACAGCAAAACACAGGGCTACTGATTGACGCCTATTTCAGCGGCAGTAAAATTAAGTGGATATTGGACCATGTAGAGGGTGCAAAAGAGCGTGCAGAGCGGGGAGAGCTGCTGTTTGGCACTGTAGACACCTGGCTTATTTGGAAATTGACAGGCGGTAAGGTGCATGTTACTGACTACACCAACGCCAGCCGTACGATGCTTTACAACATCAAGGATTTATGTTGGGACGAAAAAATTTGTGCCCAGCTTGGTATTCCCACTTGTATGCTGCCTGATGTAAAAAGCAGCAGCGAAGTTTACGGTACCGCCAACATAGGCGGCGTGGATATCCCCATTGCGGGAGATGCGGGTGACCAGCAGGCGGCTTTGTTTGGTCAAACATGCTTTGAAAAAGGTGAAGTAAAAAACACCTACGGCACAGGCTGTTTTATGCTTATGAACACCGGCACAGACTTATGCTACAGCAAAAACGGTCTGTTAACCACTATGGCCGCCAGTACAAATAAAAAACCCTGTTATGCGCTGGAGGGCAGCGTATTTGTAGGTGGAGCTGTTATCCAATGGCTGCGGGACGAACTAAAATTTATTACAGAAAGCAGTGACAGTGAGTATTTTGCCACCAAGGCAAAAACAAACGGCGGTGTTTATGTGGTACCAGCCTTTACAGGACTGGGGGCTCCCCATTGGGATATGTATGCTCGCGGTGCTATTTTAGGGCTTACACGCGGCAGCGGGCGCAACCAAATTATACGCGCGGCACTGGAGAGTATAGCTTACCAGACAAAAGATGTTTTGCGCGCTATGGAGGCAGACACCGGTCTTACCTTGAGCGAGCTTAAAGTGGACGGCGGCGCCAGTGCCAATAATTTTTTAATGCAGTTTCAAGCCGATATTACAGGTGTTACCGTGCGCCGTCCTATGATACGCGAAACTACCGCTTTGGGCGCTGCCTACTTAGCGGGACTTGCCACCGGTGTATGGAAGGATCTTGACGATATCAAAGGCCAATGGACACTGGATAAGCTTTATACACCTGCCATGTCAACCGCAGAGGCAGATACGCTTTGCGCAGGTTGGACAAAAGCCGTCCAACGCGCCAAAAGCTGGGCCGAAGAATAACTTTTCTTTATTTTTAGTTATCGCTAATTTTACTTAGCAGCTTAAAATCAGATTTTATCTTTAACAGCTGCTTAAAATTTACAGCCCATTTATAAAAACAAAAAACAGACAAATTTATCCGCTATACGGATAAATTTGTCTGTTTTTTATTATAATTTTATCGCTATGTGCTTTTAGCCGCAATTTTTGCCAAAGCCTTTATATTTTCTTTTCTTTGTTGCATATAACGTCCAAATTGTCATAACAGCAAAAAAGGCTAAGGTGATATAAGGCGCAATGTGCTGCACCGCTGTGCCGGCATATCGTACCTCAATGGTTCCGCTTTGTTTGGTGTCAATATCAATTTGCAGCCACCCGTTTGCACTGGGCGACACCGGTAAAACTTCACCTGTGTCAACATCTACAGCTTCATACCCTAAAAAGTAAATTATCGCGCACTCTAGCGCATTATCGGTTTTGTTTTCACTGTAAGTGATGGTACGCACAAAATAATCAACCTCTTGGTGAGCTGTTACAGCACTGTTTACACCGCGCACCTCGTTTATGTGCTGTTCTCTCTCTCTCCATAAGGCGCGGTTATTGTTGCCGTGCAGATAGTTTTCGTCCCACATAATAAAATCAGCGGTATTGGTTACAATATCCTCTTTTGCTGCCAACTGATTATAATGCGGCACAGCAATGGACAAAAACTGTATTGCGCATAAAACAGTTATAACTGTCCATACAGCATAACGCAGCTTTTCTTTGTTTTTTAATAAATCTTGTGCCATAATACCCGCTGCTACTGCAAAAAACAGTGTAGAAAACAAATGGAACCGCCATGGAAACTGAATAATATTAAGGGTGGGGTCAAACAAGCCCCATGGAAAAAAGCTGGTGGACATAAACAGGCTGAAACAGCCGCCTAATATACACAAATCCCGAAAGCGTTCTCGTGTGGTTTGCGGCAATTTAAACCCAAATGCAATGCGCAGCAGCAACACCGCCAAAATAGTAATACCCACAGGCGGTGTAAAAAAAGCTCCCGGTGTAATATCTGTGCTGATAAACAAATTGCGCAAACGTACAGCTGCCGTGCTTGGGCTAAAAATGCGCGCATGGTAACTGCTAAAAAAGGTTTCTTTTAAAAGCTGTTCTGCCATGGGAAAAAGAAAAAAAGCCGTTGAAAAAGCTACAAAAACCGCACTGTAAGCAATGTGCAAAATACGTTTTGGCTGTTTTATCAGCTTGTCCACGCAAAACAATAAAAAAAACATAAAAAATACGGCAGTCAGCATCAAGCTCAGGTTATGGCTTAAAACAAGCCCTGCAAAACCTACAATCAGCGGCCAATGGCGGGTTTCATCACCCAGTACAGCCGCATACATTCCCCACAGCGCAAACGGAATAAACACAAAAGCCTGTGTTTCTCCCAGTGCGCTTCTGCTAAACACATCTGTCGCCATATAGGCTGAACCCACATATAGCAAGGTTGTTACCAAGCTGCCGATGCGGCTTTTAAACATACGCCATGTGCTGTAATAAGCCGCAAATGCACTTGCCGCCATAATCAACACAAAAAACAAGTCATATGCCGTTAAGCTGTTTACACCCAGTAAACACAGCACAGCCGGGATATATAGAAAGAAATCGCTGTAAAACAAGCTGATAGCATAGCCAAAATTTTGGTACACATACGGAAAAATATGCGGTGCCCAATCTCCCATTTTTATGGCTTCCACTAGGCTTTCAAGCCGAATTACATGAAACATAGTATCATCGCTGCGCATTGTGCCGGGCAGCAACAGCAAAAAGCTGCATGCCGCCAGCAAAGCCGCCACACACCCTATGGCAATTATTTTATCTTTTTTGTTATTTTGTTCCGTCATTCTTACATTTTTCCTTTTTGTTTAAATAAAAAGTTAAATAAAGCAATAATAGCACCCCACAAATTACGCTTATAATTAAACCTGCGTACAGCCCCTGCGGTGTGTAAGTAAACACAATTTCATTTTCTCCCGCAGCGGCGGCTACAGCCATAAAACCGTAATCCGCTTTTATAATATCAGCTTCCTGCCCATTTACCGTGGCGCGCCACCCTTTATCGTAGGGAATAGAATAAAACACCAAATTATCTTTATCAAGATTTATACGAGACGTATATTTCCCATTGTCATAAGAAAAATAGGTACCGCTTTGGCTTTGACGTTTTGCTACGTCCCCTTCAAAAGCTTCATAAGAAGTATCGGCAAGAGCCTCCTGGGTAATTACAGGCAAAAGCTTTGCATATTTTGTCACTTGCTCGTCCGGCAGCACTAACGCTTTTAACAGTACCAAATGCTTTTCTTCTTTTTCTGTTTTTGCGAATTCACTTTCACTTATAGCATTGTCAAAGGTAAATCCCATCGGAATATAATTGTAATTTTCGTAAAGTGCAACGCCGCCTGTTACATGGCAGCTTTCGCTTATACCGGGCATGTCGGGGGCTACATTGTAGCTTTCTCCGTCTGCACCTGTTACCGCCTTACTGCTGACAATATACTTCACGCTTAACAGGCTTCGAAATCCATAAGCCTCTTGGGGTAAAATGCTGTTTACCGTACGGCTGTAACCGCAAGCATGATAAAAATCAAAAATACTCCCGCTTACCGTGCTGCCAAACAGGTTTATACTGGGTTTATCCGAGGTTAGACCCGTATTTAGCCAAGTAAGCATGGTATCCGTGCGGTAATATTCCTCCTGCTGAGGGTAAGCAATCGTAGGAGAATCCTCAAAAAAGCTTTGTGCCGACAGACCCTCTGAGCTGCTCTGCCAATATTTATGGGTATAATAAATGTTCAGCACCCCATTTACGGCAGCAAACCCCATTACACCTATTAGGATAGCACTGATACCATACCGCTTGCAGCTTATCTTTTTTGCAAAAGCCGTACAAACAAGCCCGCCAATGGCTACCGCCAGCAGCACAAAAGCTAACAGACGGTTAGGTAAAAATTCCACCTTAAAATAATATTTCCACAGCAGATAACACACAAAAAACAAGCCATATAAAACACCTGCCGTAACAAAGCCGCTGCGCAAAGAAAGCTCTTTTTCCTCCAGTGCTTTGGCACTGGCAAGCGCTAACAGCAAAATAGGCATGTAAAACCAACGAGTGTAATACTCCAAATTAAAAGCAACGAACACGCTGTTTAGTACAGGAACCAGCATACACACTGCACACACGCCAATGCAGCGGCTTAACCAGCTTTTGCGGTTATTCCAGCAATAAGCGGCAGCCGGCACTATTCCAAATAGCGGCAGCCACAACTCGGGAGCGGTGGGATTTTCTGCCAAAATAAAGCCGCGGCTCATAATACTTTCTGCTGGCAAAAGTAAGCCGTGTAGTATATCTGCATATTGATGGGGCTTTAAAAACAACAGTTTTAATATACCTAAACTAAAAATATTGTCTGTGCTGCGGGGATTGGCAAAAATAAATAAAATACTGGGCACAAACAAAACTGCGGCAAGCCCTACGCCGCAAACACATTCAAAAGCAAGCTTTAAAAACAGCCTTTTGGTTAACCCATACTGTCCGCTTATCAGCTTTACTACAAAATAAATCACTACAAAAACAACAGTGCCTATAAAGAAAAAATAATTGGTTACGGCACACAGCCCAACCATAAGTGCCAGCCACCCGCGGCGCTGATTTTCTATTGTTTCGTCCAGTGCCAAAAGCAAAAAAGGAAACAGCGCCGTCACATCGTGAAAATGATTGTAGTTTATGTTGGCAATCTGATAGCCGCTAAAAGCATACAGCAGGCTGCCCACCAAAGCCCAATTTGGATTTTTTAAGTAACGACGAATATAGGCAAAGGCACCCAGTCCGGCTACACCGTATTTTAATATAAGCAAAAAAGGCAGTGCCACCGCATAAGCACTGCTTGGCAGCACCAAGCTTAACCAAAAAAAAGGACTGCCTATGGTGTAAAAGCTATAAGCTCCGATAAAACCGGTACCCAAATCAAAATTATCCGCCCAAAAAATGTTTCCGTCTTTAATGGCTTGGTTACAGTTCATGTTAAACGGCACTTGCTGATAGTTATAATCATAGGCCATATAAAAGGTACCCTTACCCATAAGAATACCGGGAATAATAAACACAGCGGCACATAATACGCTTAGTAAAAAAGAATAAAAATAATACTTTTTGTTCGTTTTTTGCAGCATAGCAGTCTCCTATTTTAAAACAAAAAGCAAGACGGCAAACGTTGCCGTGCCGTCCTGCCCTGTTAACCTTCTAATTAAAATTCCAATTCCATTAGTTTGAGTACAGCCAAAATATATACTTTTAGCGCCATTAACAGCTGTGCCTCACTAATGCCTTCATCTGCGCCGTGCATAGGGCCGACAAAATCGGGTATCTGTGCTTTTTCGTCCTCTACTCCAAAGCTAACGGCATTTTTAAAGTGACGCGCATAAGTGCCGCCCCCCATAGTAAAGGGCTTTTCATCACAGCCGTTAACTTTATTATAGGTGTCAATTAAAGCGCGAATGGCGTCATTATCGGCACTGATATAAAAGGGTTCACTACAGCTGTTGCAAACAAAAGCTGCCCCGCCCTCTGCGGCTTTTTTCTGTAATGCTTCGGTTATGGTTTCGCCATTGATTGTGGTGGGGTAACGAATATCAATATCCTGTGTAATTACGCCGTCCTTCATGCTGATAAGCCCACCAATACAGGTAAGCGGAGTAAAGCGCTCTTCTGGGTCTGTGCTGGCAATACCAAGGCCGCTGCCGTCTGTAGCACAAAATAAGCTGCGCAGCACTTCCAAAAAAGCTTTTTCTTCGCCGCTTACCAAACGGTTATCCAACAAATAATTCACTACCATGCCAATGGCGTTTTTGGTTCCCTCAGGGCTTGCGGCATGGCCGCCTTTGCCCATTGCTCCAATGCGTACCAGCTCACCGTCTGCCGTTAAGTTGATACCTTCGGCATCAGGCAATTCGTCAATATGTGCTTTTACAAGTGCATGTGCGCGATCCGGCACAACATTACCTGCCACACCGCCTTTAAAATCCACAATATTGCCGTTGAGCTTGGGACTGATAAAATTACCGCGGTATCCGCCTTTTTCGCCGTTACAAACAGGAAAGCTTGCGTCCGGAGAAAACAAAAACAAAGGCTCGGGATATTTTTCTTGGTAATATTCCACATCTTCCATGCCGGTCTCTTCGTTACAGCCCAGCAGCACACGGAAGGTATATTTGGGGTTTGGCAAATAATTTTTTACAAAATTAGCCGCATATAGCATAATTACACTTGGACCCTTGTCATCTGCAACGCCGCGGCCAATTAAATAACCATCGCGTATACGAAGCTCGTAAGGGCTCTGTGTCCAGCCGTTGCCCTCCGGCACAACGTCCAAATGTGTAATGCTGGCAAGATATTTATCTTTTCCGCTTTGTCCCGGTATCTCTGCCCAGCCAATATAACCCTCACTGTTGTAGGTTTCAAAGCCCATACGCTGTGCCATTTGCAATGCAATCTCTAACGCTTTTTGGGGCTGCTCACCAAACGGAGCCCCCGGCTGTGCAGCGCCTTCTACGCTGGGTACTGCAATCAAAGCGCGCAAATCTTCTATTATATTATCTCGGTTAGCTGTAATATACGCATCAATTTCTTTTACTAATTCTATGTTATTCATAAAAACTCTCCTTGTGGTGTTTGTATTATATAAGGTATTTCAGTAGCTTTGGCACATTTATACACTATATTATTTATTTTGTATAAGTTATTATTATATCATACCTTTTGGCGTTTTAAAACTGTTTTTAAGCCCACAATTATGGTATACTACTTTTAAATTGCACATTTTTTTGTGTGTGATACCTACGTTACTTTACTTTTAATATTTGTATATTATTATTTTAAACTTATATAAACTAAGGAGCCTGTAAATGAAGCCAAAAAAGAAAGATATTATTTTTGGAGCTGTTGTGTTGGCAATAGCTTTCAGCATTTTTTTATATTATCATTTTACAGCAACCAGCGGAGCATGGGCCACGGTGACGGTAGTAAACGGTAAAAGCATTACCATTCCCCTAAATAAAAACGAAACTTATACAATAGAGGACGCCTCTCTTCCTGTTACGTTGGAAGTAATTGACGGCAAAATTCACTTTATAAACGCACAATGCCCCGACCATTTGTGTGAAGGCTTTGGCTTAATTGGCAATGAGGGTGAGTTTGCCATTTGTATTCCTGCGGGAGTGAGTGTAACGGTGCATGAAAATGCCCAGTAACAGCTTTTTGTACAGTTGCTGTTTGTGTTTGCTTTGAAATTTTGATTATCAACCGTTACTTTTGTTAACGGTTGATTTTTTTGCCTGTAACGTACATAAGCACAACTTAGGAAAAGTTTTATTTTCAAGCACAAAATCTTTCTTTATTTTGTAAATTCAATTTTACTTTTTTATTTACATTCTAAAAAGCAGTTGAATATTTTACAATAATAGAAAATCAGTTGTGACAATATCATAAAATATATGTAGTTTTGTTAAAACATATGTTGTCATTGCTGTAACTTAGGTAAAATATATGTAAAATCTTTTAAAATATTGCACTGTCTTTCCGACGAATGTTATAATGAGTCTATACTTGTAAAATTAAATATAATTTTGTAAAAACTAGGTAAAAAAATAAAACAAAGGATGATAAGAGAATATTATGACAATATTTGACGCCATCTCCCTTGCCGGCGGCTTAGGCCTATTTTTATATGGCATGACAATTATGGGTTCCGGTTTAGAAAAACTGGCAGGTAGTAAACTAGAAGTTATTCTTCGTAAAGTTACTTCTAATATATTTACCTCGGTGCTTTTTGGCGCGCTGTTAACCGCCGCCATTCAAAGCTCCAGTGCTACAACTGTTATTGTCGTTGGCCTTGTAAACAGCGGCATTATGAAACTGGAACAGGCTATCGGCATTATAATGGGTGCAAACGTAGGTACTACCATTACCGCACAAATTTTACGTTTAAGCGACATTAGCAGCGACAACATTTGGCTACAGCTTTTAAAGCCAAAAAGCTTTGCTCCTGTTTTTGCCATCGTAGGTGCCGTGTTATTTGTATTTATTAAAAACACAAAATCACGCAACGTTGGTCAAATTCTTTTGGGCTTTGGCATTTTATTTACCGGTATGTTTGCCATGGAGGCTGCTGTAGAGCCTTTGCGCGAAAGTGAACTTTTCTTTACTCTCTTTTCCACCTTGGAAAACCCCATCTTAGGCGTTTTGGCGGGTACCTTTGTTACTGCCATTATTCAAAGCAGCGCGGCAAGTATCGGTATTTTGCAGGCGCTTTCCAGCACAGGGCTTATTACATGGGGCACCGCAATACCTATTATTATGGGTCAAAACATCGGTACCTGTGTTACACCAATGCTAGCCAGCATCGGTGCCAGCAAGGGTGCAAAGCGCAGTGCTTTTGCCCACCTGTATTTTAACATTATAGGTACTACCGTATTTTTAATTGCTATATACGGTTTTAAAGCCATAGTGGGTATTCCCGGGTGGAGTGCCAGCGTTACACGCGGCGATATTGCCACTTTCCATACTTTGTTTAACTTAATTGTAACCCTATTGTTTATGCCCTTTACAAAGGTTTTGGCCAGCCTTGCGGAGTGGACCATTCGTAACACTAAGGCTGAAGACAGCTTTGTAGAGCCTGAAGTGCCCATTTTGGACGACCGTTTACTGATGAGCCCTGCTGTGGCTATTCAACAAGCGCGTACAGCTGTTGAAACCATGGCTTTACATGCCAAAAGCAACTACAGTCTTGCCATTCCGTTTTTGTTTAATTACAGCGATGAGCAGCTAAACCGCATTGAAAGCGTAGAATCGATTATAGACCGTTTAGAGGTTAATATCAGCAACTATCTGGTACGCATTGCAGATAAAGAGCTTACCGAAAGTGAGAGCCATAATGTAAGTGAAATGCTGAGCTTTGTTACCGAATTTGAGCGTATTGGCGACTATGCCATTAACATAGTAGAGCGCAGCGGAGAGATTAAGGACAAAAATATTACCTTTAGCGACACTGCCCGTACAGAGCTTATGTTGTTGGATAAAGCTATCTGCGAAATTTTAGAGCTTTCTATCAACGCCTTTGTAAATAACAACTTAAAATTAGCTGAACAAGTTGAACCCTTGGAAGAGACAGTTGACCTAATTTGCGACACCCTGCGTTCCAAACATATCGGCCGCTTAAAAGAGGGCAAATGTGCTATTGAAAGCGGTGTTGTATTCCTTGAAATTTTAACCAACCTAGAGCGTATCAGTGACCATTGCAGTAATGTGGCTGCGCGCTTAATTGGCAATGACAGCGGCGACGAAGATTTTGACACCCACGAACTGCGTCGCAACCTGCACAACGGATATGTAAACAATTTTAACGATATGCTGTCCATGTATCGCGAAAAATATTATTCCGGCATACAGCTAAGCGATGAATAACAGCTTTTTTAATCTTTAACCTATTTTAAAGCGGCATTTTACTGATTTAACAGTAATAATGCCGCTTTTTTTGCATTTATCGGTTGTGTGTTTTATAATAAGCATTACAGTATCTGTATAAAAAGGGGAATTGCTTATGAAAATAACCAGTGAAGCAAAATTGACAACCACGGAAGCCATTAGCATGATTGTAGGTCATAGCATTGGCACGGGGATTATTGCCGTGCCGTATCTTGCCACCAAAAACAGTCTGTGGGACGTACTTTGGATGGTATTTTTTGCGTATTGCGTAAACGTTATTTTACATTTAATTATTGCAGAGCTATCTTACAACAATGGCGGTGTACAGCTTGTTAAAAGCTTTGAGGGCGAATTATTTACCGGAAAAGGAAAAAAAATTGCCAGCTGGATTATTTTTTCCGTATATGGTCTTGCCATCATGGTGGGGGTAAGCGGAAATATTAACGGCGGCGCGCAAGCTTTACAAACTTGGTTTGCCATTCCGTTTGCCACGGCACAGATACTTTATTATCTTCTTGCAGGCATAGTTGTTTTTATGGGCATGAAAGCCGTGGGCATTGCTCAAAAATATGCAGTTATTTTGTTGCTTTGTATTGTGGGTGCCATTACCCTTGGCACCTTTACTTTGCCCTTAGGGTTGCCGCAAGCCGCCCCTGCACAAGTAAATAATTTGTTGGCGCTTTTTAGTATGATTGTATTTGCCACTTCTGCCAATCAGGCGGTTATTCAGGCGGTAAAAGGATTAGAGGGCAACGCAAAAAAAATTCGTACTGCCATTTTTATTGGGTTTGCCATCTCGTGCAGCTTTGTACTTTTGGTAACCGCCACCGTGCTGTTTGGCGTAAAGGGTGCCCTTAGCCAAGAGCTGGCATATGTTCAACTGGGCAGCAATATTGGAGGCTGGGCCAAGCTGTTGGCAGCAGTATTTTCGCTGCTGGCGCTGCTTACTACCTTTTGGTCTAATACGCTTAGCTTGCGCGACGTGGTACACGAGCAAACCGGTATTAACAACCGCATTTGCTGGATAGTTGCCACTGTTCCCTGTTTGCTTTTTGCCCTTTTTGGCATAAACAGCTTTATTATTCTTACCCGCATAATGAGCGGCGTTGTGGTACTTGTTAGCATTGCTCTTGTTTTTACATATAATAAATCACGGAAGAAAGCAGGCGCCAGCCCTATTTGCGGACGTTTGGGCACTATACCGTTCCAAACGCTTATGATAGTAAGCACATTAATTTGTGCCATAGGCGCCCTGGTACCGGTAAAGTGAGGTGTACATTAAAATGTACCAAGACAGCAATTTTTACTTAGATGCAGACAGTAATTTTTCTATCAAATTAAAAGGTCATCAGCCTTTTTCTATATTACAGCTTACCGATTTGCATCTGGGCTTTGGTCCTTTTTCTAAAAAGGCAGACGGGCTTGCTTTGCAAGCAGTTTCCACTTTAATCAAACGTGCTGCTCCAAGTTTAATTATACTGACAGGAGACAGTATCTTTCCTTTTTGGCCGCGCAGCGGAACTTTAGATAATAAGCTGCAAGCCAAAAAGCTAACTGACTTTTTAGATACCTTTGAAATTCCCTATGCGTTTGTATTTGGCAACCACGATGTGGAAATGGGCGCAAAAGCAAGCAAGCAGGAAATTGCCCAGCTGCTTATGCAGGGAAATTACAGTATTTTTTCCTGCGGCCCTGCCCAGCTTAACGGCGTTGGCAATTACATCATTAAACTGGTAAATGAAGAAAACGTACCGCTTTGTGCTTTGGTCATGTTAGATTCCGGCATGTATGGCGACGGTTGGTTTTTTAGCGGGTTTGACTGTATTCATTCCTGTCAAACAGCTTGGTGCAGCACCGCTTTGCGCAGCTTAAAGTCGCAAAATCCGGCTCTTACTGCCTTTGCTTTTTTTCATATGCCACTTGCCCAGTATAAAACGGCGTACGAGCAAATGAAATTGGGCAATAAAGACGTAACCTACCACTTTGGCAGCATAGGGGAGCCCAATGATTACTTTGGAATTTCTAAAAATGACTGCGATTTTTTCCAAACCGCAGAAAAAGACGGTATTCTAAAAGGAATGTTTTGCGGACATGACCACTATAACACTTTAAGCCTTACTTACCATGGTATTCGCCTAACGTATGGCATGTCTGTGGATTATTTGGGCTACAGCGGTATTGGAAAACGCTACACACAGCGCGGCGGTACGGTTCTTACCATACAGTCTGACGGCAGCTTTTACATTGCCCCATTGCCGCTTACAAGTGTGGTTTCTACCTTTGTACGGGGCAAAAAGTCCTCCGACAGCGGTAACGTAAAAGAAACCTCTTAGCTTTTTAATTTACGCTGTTCATATGGTGTTTTATGGGCAATTTCAGCCATAGAGCCTTTGGAGTTCTATGGCTTTTTTGCTTTATTTACCTGCTAAGAAAACAGCCGCTTTTCGTTGCACCTTGTAAAAAAAAGTGATAAAATGATTTTATATCGCTTTTAAAGGAGAACTTTTATGCCTATCCGTCTGCCGGAAGATTTACCTGCGCATTCCATTTTGGAAAGCGAGAATATATTTGTAATGAAAGAAGGGCGTGCCGCTACTCAAAATATACGGCCCTTAAAGCTTTTAATTTTAAACTTAATGCCGGATAAAATTACAACGGAAACGCAGCTGCTGCGAAAATTATCTAACACGCCGCTGCAAATTGAAGTGGATTTGCTTTGCACCGAAAGCTACACCCCCACCCATACCGATGCCACCCATTTAAACACTTTTTACACAAACTTTAGTCAAATACGCCAAAAACGGTATGACGGCATGATTATTACAGGCGCACCTGTAGAACATTTGGCTTTTGAAGAAGTTACTTATTGGCCCGAACTTTGCGAAATTATGGAATGGAGCAAAAAGCATGTGCACAGCACGCTGCACATCTGTTGGGGAAGCCAAGCCGGGTTATACTACCATTACGGCATACAAAAGCACAGTTATAAAAACAAAATAAGCGGTGTGTTTGCCCACAGTGTGCTAGACCCCCACGAGCCTATTTTTCGTGGATTTGACGACATTTTTTATGTGCCACATTCGCGCTATACAGGAGTAACTGCAAGCGAAATTGCCGCATGTAGTCAGCTTCGATTATTAAGTACCAGTGCAGAAGCAGGCGTATATTTGGTTGCAAGTAAGGACGGGCGTCAGATTTTCATCAGCGGCCACCCAGAATATGATGCCTGTACTTTAAGCAATGAATACCACCGAGATTTGGAAAAAGGAATTAACCCCTCTTTGCCACAGCACTATTTTCCCAACGATAACCCAGACAATCCCCCCATTGTAATGTGGCGCAGCTACGCCCAGTTGCTTTACACCAACTGGCTGAATTACTATGTGTACCAAACCACACCTTACGATTTGGACAAACTGGAAAAAGAATAATTACACGCTTATTTTACTCTGCAATAAAACGTCACCCGCAACCAAAAGCTGCGGGTGACGTTTTTATTTTATCGGTAGCGTTTAATTTTGCCAATTACAGCCTTTTGCCTGTTTGTGAATATACGCGTTAAACAAAAGGCGCATTGTAACCCATATAAGTGCCAGTATGGTCATGGGCAAAAAGCCATAGGTATAAAAAGTGCAGGTTTCTCCTAACACGCCATAGGGATTTGATGTGTTCCAACTTAATAATAACCAGATAGCCAATATTATGGCGAATACTGCAAAGCTTAAGTGGCTGCGTCTTTTTTTATCCCAACAAACACTGTTAATTACAACCTCGCTTACGCTGCAAAAAAGCCACCAGCACAAAACAAAAACCAAGTAAGAAACACTAAATTCCATTTTAGCTTGAAATCCGTTAAAACAATATAACATTGCATATATAATTGCGCCTGCCCCCAATGCGTTTTTAAGATGAAAGAACAACATCTCTCCCATTTGTGCCTTACGGTTTCCGTGAGGTAAATTGTCACAAAACTCTTTTTCGTCCCCAATTCGGCTTGCTAAGGACTGGCCGCTGTGCTCTGCCTCTAAAGCCATTCCAATTAAATCTTTTTCTAAAATTGCAAGTTCAAACAGATTTAGCTTTAGCTCGCCCACATACTCTATCATATGGGTAATGCTGTCTTGCCCTTCTTGGCTTACATAAGCTTTACGCAGCTTGTTTTCTTTACACAAAATATCTAGCTCGTTGTGCAGCCACCTCATTTTGTTTCCTCCTCTAAAATGGTGTTTACCACTTTTGCAATTTCTTTCCAGCACACTTCAAATTCTTTTAACAGCTGTTTTCCCTCTAAGGTTAAACTATAATATTTGCGGCTTGGCCCCAAAGGAGAAGGACAAAAAGTAGACGTAATCATTTGCTTTTTTTCCAGCCGCACAAGTAAAGGATATAACGTTCCTTCTTTTATTTCGGAAAATCCATATTGCTGCAGCTTTGCTGCTATTTCATATCCGTAAGTAGTTTCTAAGCTTATTACTTTTAAAATGCACCCCTCTAGGGTACCGCGCATTAACTGTGCTTGGTCATACATTTTTACGCCTCCTTTAGTCTTACTACCTTGCGCAGCCAAGTAGCTTATCTATATTGTACCACATAGTAGTTAGTTGTCAATCATTTTTTATATTGCGCCATTTACTCAAATTGGCAAAAAAACAGCGCCTATAGATAAAATCTATAGGCGCTTAATCTCAATCAGTTATTTATTTTCCGTTTGTGTTGCCTCAGCTTGTGGCACAGCAGTGGTTTTTTTAAGCTTACCAACTGTCAGTTTTTCAAATAGGCCTGCTTTTTGTAAAGCGGGGCGCAGCGCAAAAACCAACAACAAACTGGCAACTACTGCAATTAAACCGTTTACAAAGCTAACTAAACCTTTTGTACCTGCAACGGTAAATACAACCGGCCATTCCGCACCGTACAGAAAACGCTGTGTAAAAATAGTCTTTGTAACATATAAAATTACATAAGTAACACTACCCAACACTGCCCCTAAAATAGTATTGGCCTTTTGGCCGGGCAATAACTTTTTACTGCAATGAGCTACAGCACCCGCTACAAAACCCATGGCAAACTTATTTATAAAGGTAATCCAAGCCTCGCTTGCAAACTCACTGGTAAGGTCAAATATAGCGCTTCCAAAGCCCGCGGCTAAGCCACCGGGCAATCCGCCAAATAACAGGCCGCTTAACAGGCACATCACGTTGCCTAAGTGCAGCATGGTACTATCTCCGCCAACCGGTATTTTTATACGAAAATTAGTTGCTACAAAAACAAGTGCTGCCATTAAACCAATTACACATAAATCATAAACACTAAATTTTTTATTTTGTTTCATATCTAAAAGCTCCCCTACAGATAATTTTACGCATTTTCCAATACCCCACTGCGCACACAGGGCACGGTTGCTATTTGTTATGTTGTTATCATACGCCAAATGTGGTACTATTAAAATGTTCAGTTTACATCTTTTTAATGAGGTCAGATATGATATTTACCGTCCCTTTTACAAAAAACGGAAAACCTTTATATTATCAGTTATATAGCTATCTGGTAACCGAAATAAGTTGCGGCGGGTTTGCTGCGGGAGAAAAACTGCCTGGTAAACGAACTTTGGCTGCCCATTTACGCATTAGCCAAAACACAGTAGAAACAGCATACCAGATGCTTGTTGCTGAAGGCTATGTTACGGCAAAACCTCGCAGTGGTTTTTATGTTTGTCATTTAGATAAGCTTTCGCTACCCACAGAAAGCACCTTGCTTATGCCACAGCAGCCACTTGTTACCCCCAACTGGAAATATAACCTTGCCAGCGCTACCACCGATACCGGAAGCTTTCCGTTTAAAACATGGTCGCGCATTAGCAAGGATATTATGTATAACACGCCTGAACTGTTAAACCACGGTCCCGCACAGGGAGACGAAAATTTAAGGCAAGCCATTGCAAAATATTTACACGAATTTAGAGGCGTACAGTGCACGGCACAGCAGCTTGTAGTGGGCGCCGGTATAGAATATTTACTGGGTGTTTTATGCCAGCTGTTTAAGCGCGGCACAACGATTGCCTTAGAAAATCCCGGCTACCCCCAAACAGGACGCATTATACGCAATAATCGCTTAAACACTGTATTTGTCCCTGTAGACGCCTATGGAATGGACAGTGAAGCCCTTGCCGCCACAAATGCGCAAGCTGTATATTTAACGCCAAGCCACCAATATCCCACAGGTGCCACTATGCCTGTTACCAGACGCATGGCGTTACTGCAATGGGCCGCCTTGCAGCCCGGCCGCTATATTATTGAAGATGATTACGACAGTGAATTTCGATTTGAAGGAAAACCTGTACCATGTTTACAAGGGTTAGACAGTGACGGCTGTGTAATTTATTTAAGCACTTTTTCTCAAAGCCTTGCCCCCAGTATTCGTATCGCCTACATGGTGCTGCCTCCTAAATTGCTACTGCAATATCAAACAGCTTTTAAAGGCTATGCCAGTACCGTAAGCCGCTTTGAACAGCAAACCCTATGCGGCTTTATAAACGGCGGCCATTTTTCGCGCTATGTAAACCGTATGCGCAGCATTTATAAAGCACGGCGCAACTTTTTTATCGGGGCTCTGCAAAAAGCTTTTTGTGCCGGACGCTGTACCGTGCTGCCCGGCAGTACCGGTATGCAGTTATTGGTGCGCATTACAGGCCCCTATACAGAACAGCAGCTTTGTAAAGCGGCGGCAGATATGGGTATTTTGGTGCGCGGATTAAGCTTTTATCGCTTAGATAACACTGTTTTACAAGACAGCAAATCGACAACACATAAAACCGCTACACTTATTTTAAGCTTTTCTTCTTTAACCGAAACACAGCTGCAAGATGCTGTACAACAGCTGGCAAAAGCTTGGCACATTGAAAATCGGCTTTGCACAGAGCACTAATCGCGCAAAGCCGCTGTCAAAGCCGGTCTAATTACAAGCCAAGCGATGACAGCGGTTTATTTTAATATTGGAATAAGTGCTGTGCATAAAGCAGCCTATTATTGAAATTCAGAACGGTTTTCGTCACCGTCCGCATAGCCGTAAATGTCTAAATTGTTTTGCCAATCACACATAGCCAAAAAGACCTCATTTACTTTATAATGCTGTTTTTCCAGCTGCCGCTGCAGCCATACATCATCTTTTCCGCTGGCCTTTAAATTGTCTTGCATTACTTTTCCATCTATAATTAAGCTAAATAAGGGTTTTTCCGCGTCCATTTGCAGCTGCATATCTTGGGGTGTTATAGGACGCTGTGTACTTTTGGGTAAAAAGCTGAAATTACCGCTTGTCTCCAGTACAACGGCTTGTAACTGCTGCAAATTAAAATAGCCGCCTATGCGGCACTGTGTTAAAAATTCGTTTATATCTACTCTTGCCTTCAGCAGGTTATTGGTATAAAGCTTGCCGTCTTCATACAAAACAATAGGTGCGCCCTCAAATAACCGCCGCATTTTTATGTTTTTACAAGTGGCAAAACTGATAAATATAGTTGCACCTGCATACACCACCATGGCTATAATAGCACATATATGCTCGCCCCAATCGGCACTAAGTGAGGTTTCGGCGGCAATACTGCCTATGGTAATGCCTATAATGTAATCGTACGCACTCAGCTGGCCAATCTGGCGATTGCCCATAAGCTTGGTTAGTAAAAACATTACAATTACCGAAAATATCGTTGCCAAAACAGTTTGCAAAACATCTCCTAAAAATCCTGTCATATTCATAAAACAAAGCACCTCTGTTTTTGTTATTCTCCTACTAGAATAACCACAGAGGTGCTTTTTATTACCCTGAAAATTTTAAGGCTTCTTTTCCCGCCAAAGCATAAGCCCTATGGCTTTTTTATTTGCAGCAAGAAGCTTTTTGCATCGTTCTGGTAGCAACTACATCTATTCCCGTATTTAAAAGATTGGAAATAACCACCTGCCCACATACTACAGGAGCTGTTAACGTAATAGTATCCAGCTGCTCCATTGCCTGCATAAGCATAGGCTTTGGTATACTGCCCGCTGTTTTTACCGGAATACGCCTATAATCTGCATCTGTTATGCAAACGGTACTGGTAAGCACGCGTACAGGGCTTATCAGCTCATTTTTGCCGTATACGGCTCCGCGCTCGCAGCCGTTTCCTGTTACACTATAGGTTTGTTCATCTACAGTTAAACGACAGCCCTTTGGACACACAATACATACAATATTTGCCATCTCTATGCCTCCTCTACCGTAACGGTAATTTCTGCATCTGCTTTTTGCAATAAGGGCAGCGGCAGTATAATGCGCTCCATCTCTCCGGGGGCCACATGCTCCCGCTTAAAAGCTGCAATTTTTTCTCCTTTAGAGGTTACAACAATGTTGGCGTTGCCAAACACACGGTTTACTCTAAAAAACAGCTCTACAGATTTTTCTACATTTTGTACGCGTATATGTTGAGGCACTGTGTACGTTACAGCACCTTTTGCCTGCACATCAATAACCTGTGTGGTGGGCACTTTACCTTTTAAAATATAATCTGCCGCCGCGGCACCTGCGCGCTCACTTTCTGCAGAAACAAAATCCACCAAATCATGCACATGCATTACATTGCCACAGGCAAAAATACCCGGCACATTGGTCTCCATATTTTCATACACGCTGGCACCGTTTGTGCGCATATCCATACCAATACCCGCCTCGCGTGTAAGTTCATTTTCAGGTATCAATCCAACACTAAGTAATACCGTGTCACAATCAAAAACAATTTCTGTGCCGGGTATAGGCACACGGTTTTCATCTACCTTACTTACAGTTACTTGCTCTACGCGGCTTTTGCCCTTAATTGCCGTAATTGTATGAGAAAGGTACAGCGGAATATCGTAATCCTGCAAGCACTGTACAATGTTACGGGTTAAGCCGCCGCTGTAGGGCATTAGCTCTACACACGCAAGCACTTTTGCCCCTTCAAGCGTCATGCGGCGTGCCATAATCAAACCAATATCGCCACTGCCTAAAATTACTACGCGCCGCCCTACCATATATCCTTCCATATTTAAGTAACGCTGTGCTGCACCCGCCGTAAAAACGCCGGAGGGACGGTCTCACGGAATGGAAATAGCCC
>JAQUTM010000177.1 GCA_028694405.1 Oscillospiraceae bacterium | reverse complement strand
TGCTTATAATTTGCCCGGCAGGCTGGATAAATGCATTTTTTGTAAAATAGCTTAATATTTGAGGAAAGGCTAAATCCACAGCACATACAATCAGCGCGCAAAGCATGTCTGTCCAAAAAAGCCAGCGATAAGGTTTATAGTACGAAACAAATTTTTTAATGATTGGCATAATATCCTCACTACAACATATAAAGGGCAAACACGGCTGCCCAAAAACATAATGACGTTTTTAAAAGACAATGTAAAAAAATACGCAAAGTATAGCGGCGCTTAAAAAGCAGAGCGGTATTTAAAATGTTCTATTTCATCAAACAAAAGGATACACATTTTTAGTTGACAGACGGTTCATACACTTTAAAACTTTGCAGCGGCATTACAGCTAAAAGCGAATAACAAAAGGCAGCAGCGTAACGGCTGCCGCCTTAATTATTTTACACCCTTTTTGCATTTTGCTCAATACACAAGAGGGGGAAAAGCGTTTATTTTAAAAATAGCGGGGCAAATTTTTCCCAATAGCCTGCCATAAAAATAAATAAGACGATAGCAGGCAATATCCAGGTTACATAAAAGCGTGCCCATTTTGGGAATTTAACCCCTTTTCCGGTGTCAGCCTCCGCGATAAAGTTATCCCAACCCCAACCATAGCGGCTGGTACAAAAAATCAGGTAAACCAAGCTTCCCAAAGGTAACAGGTTGTTGCTTACCACAAAGTCCTCTAAATCTTGTATGTTGCTGCCGGCGCCCAAGGGCTGAACGGCACTCCACAAATTAAAGCCAAGCACGCAGGGCATACTAAGCAAGGCAATGGCAAGACCGTTTATCACTACGGCTTTTTTACGGCTCCAACCCCATAAATCTATGGCAAAGCTGATAATGTTTTCAAAAACGGCAATGATTGTACTTAATGCGGCAAAGCTCATAAATACAAAGAATAAGCTGCCCCACAAACGTCCCCATGGCATTTCGTTAAAAATGTTGGGCAAGGTGATAAACACAAGGCTTGGGCCGCCGCCGGGGTTTACATTGAAAGCGAAGCAAGCGGGGAAAATAATTAACCCTGCCATAAATGCTACGATAGTGTCCAGTAACGCCACATTGACGGCTTCACCCATAAGCGTGTGCTCTTTGCCAATGTAGCTGCCAAAAATGGCCATAGCGCCAATACCCAGACTAAGTGTAAAAAAAGCTTGACCCATAGCTGCAAAAACGGTTTCCATAATACCCTGTTCCACCATGCCTGCAAAATTAGGCACTAAGTAAAAGGATAAGCCCTCTTTTGCACCGGGTAAGGTTACGGCACGGATACAAAGCGCAACCATAACCACAAATAAGCAGCTCATCATCATTTTGGTAATGCGTTCCACACCGTTTTTCAGTCCTAAGCTGCAAACGGCAAAACCCAACACAACGGCAACTAACATCCACACAGTAAGTGTAACCGGTTGGCTTAGCATTTCGCCAAAGGCGTTTTCTACCTGAGCAGGTGCTAAATTTACAAAGTCTCCTCGCACCATACGCACAAAATAGTAAAGCATCCAACCGCCTACCGTGGTGTAAAACATCATAAGCATATAATTGCCCAGCATGGCAAAATAGCCAAACCAGTGCCATTTTGCGCCTTTGGGCTGTAACAACGTAAAGCTTTTTGCAGCACTGGTGCGGCTGGCACGTCCTACGCTAAACTCCATAGCCATAATAGGCAAACCTAAGGCAATTAAAAAGAACAAATAAATTAAAACAAAAGCAGCCCCGCCGTAGCGACCTACAATATACGGAAACCGCCACACGTTACCAAGGCCGATTGCACATCCCGCAGAAATAAGCAAAAAGCCGAGACGGGTAGAAAATTTTTCTCTCTCCAAAATTCAATTCTCCTCACAAAGTAGTATGTAGTGTTTATCATACACACAAAAACATTATCAGTTTACAAGACAAAGCGGGATACTGTCAACTATATACGGCTTTTTTGGTGCAAAAGGAAAATTTAGGACAAAGCTCTGCACTAAGTATACAAAAAATCAAAAAAATACCTACTAAAAACGTGATATCGCCCTCTGTTATTTTATATAGTGGTATGATAAAATACGGCTAAACGGAGGAATTTGCATACAAGCAGCACAGCATAGATATTTAGAGCCAACCAAGTAAAAATACAAAGTAAAATTGAGGTATGTAACATACATGAAAGATATACATGAAATGAGCCTAAACCGGCTGATATGGCCTGTTTTTATAGAACTGGCACTACAAATGCTGGTGGGCAATATTGACCAAGTTATGCTAAGCCAATACAGTGATACGGCAGTTGCGGCGGTGGGCAACGCCAACACGTTGATGGCTATGGTTATTTTGGTGTTTAACGTAATCAGCTTGGCCACCAGTATTATGGTAAGCCAAAGTCTCGGTGCAAAGGACAGTAATCGTACTTCGCGCATCTATACGTTGGCGATATTTGTAAATTTAATTGCAAGTGTTGTAGTGGCTGTTGTACTGGCGGCAAGCGTGCAGGGGATTTTTTACCTGATGCAGGTGCCTGCCCAGCTTATGGCAGATGCTGTTATCTATGTGCGCATTGTGTGTATAGGCATACCGGTGCAGGCGCTTTTACTTACTTTTTCGGCTATTTTCCGCAGCAATGCCATGATGAAAGTTACTATGAAAATAAGTATTTTATACAATATTGTAAACGTAATCGGCAACCAAATTTTAATAAAAGGTGTGGGCAGCATACCCGCCATGGGCGCAAGCGGTGTGGCAATTTCCACTTTAGTGTCGCGCTGTTTGGGGTTGGTGCTTACCATGTACGCTTTTAAACAGCTGATTCAAAACGCAAAAATAGACTTTTCTTTGCTGCGGCCATTTCCAAAGGATTTACTAAAGGAAATGCTGCATTTGGGCTTGCCAAGCGCAGGTGAAAACTTGTCTTGGAACTTTGCACAACTTGTATCCCTTAGCTTTATCAACACGTTTGGTACTGCTGCCATTACTACACGCACTTACGCCAACATGTTTGCCATGTTTTGCTATTTGTATGCTTCTGCGGCAGGGCAGGCAACGCAGGTTAAGGTGGGGTACTATATCGGCGCGGGAGATGAGGACAGCGCCTGTAAAACGGCCCGCAGCTCTTTGCGCGTAGCAGCGCCAGTCTCGCTTGTTATGGCAATTTTATTATTTGTTTTGGCTACGCCTTTATATAGCTTGCTCAGCAGTGACCCCGAGGTGCTGAAATGGGCGCGCATTATAGCCTTTATTGAAATATTTTTAGAGTTTGGTCGTGCGTACAACATTGTTTATGTACGCTCTATGCAAGCGGCGGGAGATGTAATTTTCCCCATTGTACTGGGTATCAGTGTACAATGGATTATAAGTGTAGGCTTAGGCTTTTTACTTGGTATTGTAATGGGTTGGGGCCTTGCAGGTGTGTGGATAGGATTTGCGGCAGATGAGTGTCTTCGTGCCGTAATATGCCACATACGCTGGGTCAAAGGCGATTGGCGCGGCAAAGCCGTAATTGCAAAAAAATGTTAATTGAATAAAATAAAGCTTGGCAGATGAAAAAAATTAAAAACCAATGCTTTATAAATACTTTATAATTGTAATAGCTCCCTTTCCTGAAAGCCTTGCTTTTAAAAGCCAAGAATGTAATAATAAAAGTATATAAAATAAAGAAAAGGATATAAGGGAATGGAAAAAGAAACAATACAAGTTACCGAGAACCAAACTGCTGTAGGAAAAATATATGCGCACGCCGGTTTAAGTTTAGTGGTAATGCTGGGCGCTACGCTGGGTGTACAATTTTTGATGGTTTTTTTAGCAAAACGGTTTACGCCGCAGGCTACAGAGCAGGCATGGTTTGTTTATTTAACTACAATTATCGGTTTTTATTGCGTAGGTGCGCCTTTGTTTTATGTTATGATGAAAAAACTGCCTACGCAGCCACAGCAAATGCAGGAGATGAAGCCGTTTGATTTGATACGGCTGTTTTTTTCGGGCTATGCACTTGTATATGTCTGCAATTTAATTACCACCATTGTGGCTCTTTTAATTAGCTTGGCTAAGGGAAGCGATGTTATAAATCCGTTGCAGCTGCAGCTTGCCAATGGACCGATTTGGTTAAATTTTTTGGTGGTAGTTGTGGCAGCACCACTTGTAGAAGAATTTGTTTTTCGCAAACTGCTATATGGCGCTTTACGTCCCTATGGCGTGCGTAGTGCGGTTTTGTTTTCGGCACTGGCTTTTGGCTTATATCATATGAATTTATACCAAATTTTGTTTGCTACAGTGTTGGGTACTATTTTTGCTCTTGTAGTAGAAAAAACAGGTACAATACGTTACAGCGTTATTTTGCACACCATGATAAATGGTTTTACCGTAGTGGTACTGCCCTTACTTATGGGGACAGATTTAACCGACACAGTACGCCTGGGCTTAACGGGATTTTTTATCATGGGTATTGTTGGGCTTGGTGTAATC
>JAQUTM010000176.1 GCA_028694405.1 Oscillospiraceae bacterium | reverse complement strand
AAGCAGGTTTGCCTTTCCGTACAGACTACTATGTATTGTTCTACAACAAAGACTTGTTTGACGCAGCAGGCATAGAGTACCCCTCTAATGATATGACTTGGAAAGAGTTTGAAGAAACCGCTAAAAAATTAACCAGCGGCGAGGGCGCAAACAAAAACTACGGTGCATTGCTGCACACATGGCAGGCTTGCGTACAAAACTGGGGCGTTCAAGATGGTAAACACACCATGATGGACTACAGCACAGGCTACGACTTCTTCAAACCTTACTACGAGATGGCTTTGCGTATGCAAAATGATGACCAGAGCATTATGGACTACGCAACAATGAAAACAGCTAATATCCACTACTCCAGCCCATTCCTAACAGGCAACGTAGCTATGATGCCTATGGGCAGCTGGTTTATGGCAACCCTTATCTCTAAAGTGGCAGTTGGCGAAAGCAAAGTTAACTGGGGCGTAGCCACCTTGCCTCACGGCGATGGCGTACCCGCAGGCAGCGTAGTTGGCGCAACCACACCTTTATGCATTAACAAAGCTTCTAAAAACAAAGAGGCCGCTTGGGAGTTTGTAAAATTTGCAACCAGCTTAGAGGGTGCAAAAACAATCGCCGAGGTTGGTAAATTGCCCGGTATCATCAACGACGAAACCTTGGGTATCATCACAAATATGGCCGGTATGCCAGAGGGCGTAGGCGAGGCTTTGAAATACAACAGCATCGTATTAGACCGTCCTGTAGCTTCTAACGTTAGCGAAGTAAACCAAATGATGGGCGAAGAGCACAGCTTGATTATGCTTGGCGAAATTAGCCTGGAAGATGGTTTGGCACAAATGGCCGAACGTTCTGAAGAGATTCAAACAAACTAAGGTTTAATGAAAAGGCGGGCTAATTATTAGCTCGCCTTTTCTAAAGCAAATTCATTACGAAAATTGTGCGATTGTAATTGTGACTGCAATATAGAACAGGAGCTTTTTTATGCAAAAAACAAAACTTATAAAAAATAAAAAAGGCATGAAGCTGGAAACCCGCAATACGCTTATTGGCCTTTCTTTTATAGCACCTAACTTTATAGGATTTTTCATTTTTATTTTAATTCCCGTTGTTTTTTCTTTTCTGCTAAGCTTTGCCGAGTGGGACGGCTTTAACGAAATTAAATTTGTGGGAATAAAAAACTTTATTCGTTTAACCAAAGACCGCGTGTTTATGGCTTCGCTGTCTCAAACTTTTACTTATGTAATCTTTACCGTTATTTTTACCTTAATTGCTGCTTTGGGCCTTGCGGTTTTGTTAAACCAAAAGTTAAAAGGCACAAACTTTTTCCGCAGTGCGGTGTTTTTCCCCCACGTTGCCTCTATTGTAGCGGTTGGCGTTGTGTGGAACGCCATGTTCCAACCTCAGTACGGCCCTTTAAATGAGTTTTTACGCTGGCTTGGTATGCAAAATTTACCCGGTTGGACAGCCTCTACAAAATGGGCAATTCCCGCAGTTATTATTGTAAGCGTTTGGAAAGACATGGGCTACTTTATGCTGGTTTATCTGGCAGCGCTGCAAAATGTACCAAACTCTTTATACGAGGCGTCTACCATTGACGGTGCTTCTAAATGGCAGCAGTTCTGGCGCATTACGTTGCCCATGATTACACCTGCCCACTTCTTTGTGTTTATGATGCTGACAATAAACAGCTTTAAAATTTTCTCGTTGATTTTGGTTATGACAGAAGGCGGCCCCGGCACGTCTACAACGATGCTGTCCTATTACATTTACAACCAATCCTTTGTTGCTTGGGATTTTGGTAAGGCGAGTGCAGCTTCTATGATTTTGTTTGTCATTATTGCTACCATCACCATTATCCAGTTCCGCGTAGAAAAGAAATTTAACGACTTTATGTAATTGAAAAGCATCATTATAAAAGGAGCAATCACTATGCAAAAATTGCAAAATAAGAAAAACCTTGTAGGGCGCGGTATTTGTTATGTTGCCTTGGCCTTTATAACCTTTATTACTTTGCTTCCTCTCATCTGGATGCTTTCGGCATCTTTAAAGCTGGAAACAGACGTTTTTACCGTGCCTATTCAGTGGATACCAAGTAACCCCCAGTGGTCTAACTACACTAAAATATGGGAAAAAATCCCCTTAAGCCTTTTTACCTTTAACAGCATTAAGCTGACAGTTATTATCACCATTATTCAGCTTATTACCTCTAGCTTTGCGGCTTACGGGTTTTCAAAATGTAAGTTCCGCGGACGCGACACCTTGTTTCTGTGCTATGTGGCAACAATCGCCATTCCATGGCAGGTATACATGCTGCCGCAGTACATTATGATGAACAAAATGCAGCTGATTGACACACATCTTTCTATTATTTTACTGCAAAGCTTTGTGGCATTTGGCGTGTTCTTAATACGACAATTTTATGTGTCCATTCCCAATGAATTGTTGGAAGCAGCCCGTATTGACGGCCTGTCCGAATACGGTATTTACTTCCGCATTGTTTTGCCGCTGACAAAACCTGCTTTGGCAACACTTACTATTTTCAGCTTTGTAAATGTGTGGAACGACTTTATGGGCCCCATGATTTACTTTAACTCCACTAAATTAAAAACCATTCAGCTTGGTATCCGTATGTTTATCGGCCAATATTCTGCCGAGTACGGTTTAATCATGGCTGCCAGCGTAGTATCGCTTATTCCTGTTATTGCCGTGTTCCTTGCGTTCCAACGTTTCTTTATTGAGGGCGTAGCCACCAGCGGCTTAAAAGGTTAATTTGCATACTGCTTATCGGAAAGGGCTTATTATAATGAACCAGCCAAATCTCTTATTTGTTTTTGCAGATCAATGGCGCCGCATGGCAATGGGGTGTGCACAGCAGGACGCTGTGCTTACCCCAAACATGGATTCCTTTGCGGCACAGTCAATTTATTGTACAAACGCTATCAGTACGTTTCCGCTTTGCTCGCCTCACCGCGCCTGCTTATTTACAGGGCGCTGGCCCCATGCAAACGGCGTGTTTACAAACTGTAAACCGGGGCTGTCTGTGCGTATGCAGGACAGCGAGATTTGCATTGGACAGGTGCTGAAGGAAAACGGGTATCAAACCGGATATATCGGCAAATGGCATTTAGATGAACCGGAAATCAATCACCAAGAGGCACCTGCCTCGGGAGCGCGCAACTGGGACGCCTATACACCACCGGGTGTACGTCGCCACGGCTTTGACTTTTGGCATTCTTACGGGGCTTGTGACGAGCATTTAACACCACACTACTGGAATGACACAGAGGAAAAAGTTGAAATAGACAAATGGTCGCCGGAGCATGAAACTGACGTTGCCATTGACTATTTACAAAATTGCGATAAGACAAAGCCGTTTTCACTGTTTGTCTCGTGGAACCCACCCCACAGCCCCTACAATCAAGTGCCAAGCCGCTATTTGGACCTTTACCGCGACAAGGAATTGCCGCTGCGTGCCAATGTGGATTATCACAATATTCATCACCACACAACCGAGACCGCAAATTTGAATACCCCCGAGGAGCTGATGCAGGTTACCCGTGAATATTTTGCCGCTGTTTCCGGCTTAGATGACCAATTTGCACGTTTGTTAAAAACCTTAGAGGAACAGGGCTTGCGTGAAAATACCATTGTTGTTTTAACCGCAGACCATGGCGATATGATGGGCAGCCACGCTTTAATGGCAAAGCATGTGTGGTACGAAGAATCGGTAGGTATTCCCTTTGTAATCGGCGGTGCAGGGTTACAGGCAGGTGTGTGCAATACCACTATAGGCAGTGCCGATGTTGCCCCCACGCTGCTTTCGTTGTTACAGCTTCCCATTCCGCCGCAAATGCAGGGCATAGATAGAGCAGCTGAGATAAAAGCGCACACGGTGCAGGACGACAGCTTTACCTACTTATATGCCACGCCGGGAGGCCCCGGGCTGCTTGGCCCATTAAAACAGGCGGGCATTGACCCGCGCAGTATTGGCTGGCGCGGTATTCGCAGCCCGCGGTACACCTATATTGCAGACGCAGGCTATACGCCGCAATCTAAATTGCGTCGTCTTTTGTACGATTTACAAGAGGACCCCTATCAGTTAAATCCACAGGAAATAACCGATTTGGCACAAAACGCTGTAGCAAAAAAAATGGAGCAGCAGCTGCAAAAATGGCTGCTACAGCAGCAAGATGATTTTCGGTTTCGACTAAATGCTTAAAAGCACAAAGAGGATACGATGAATCGCAACGAAACAATGATACAGAACTACTACAAACCCGCCCCATTAGAAGGCGGGTTTGTTATGGAAAAATATTGGGTGTGGTGTGGCAGCGTAGTACAGGGTGAAGATGGGCTTTGGCATATGTTTGCCTCCCGCTGGCCTAAGACGCTGCCGTTTCACCCCGGGTGGGGTATTGCAAGTGAGATTGTGCGTGCCGTGGCGGATAAGCCCGAGGGCCCCTACCGTTTTGCAGAAGTA
>JAQUTM010000175.1 GCA_028694405.1 Oscillospiraceae bacterium | reverse complement strand
ATAAATCCGTTTTTGCGTAAAATAGCACTCACCCGCTCAGCCTGTTGGTATCCGATTTCAAACACCATGTATCCGCCGCAGCGTAATTTACTTGCATACGCTGAGGCAATGTGCTCATAAAATTCTACACCCGTATCCCCGCTGCAAAGTGCCATGCGCGGCTCAAAAGCCAAATCCGCCTCAAGTGTAGGCATCTCGTCAGTACGAATGTAAGGTGGGTTTGCAACAATCATGTGTAAACCAGCATCAGCTATCTCATTTTGGTAAGTAAACACATCTGCCTGCACCGTGGTAATGTAGTGCTTTGCATTTAACAGCAAATATTTGTATGCATCGCCAGAAAGCTCTACTGCGGTAATGTTTGCATCGGGAACATCCGTTTTAATAGCCATTGCAATGGCACCGCTGCCGCTGCACAAATCTAAAATTTGCGGCTCATGCTTTTGTGCAATTAATTCAATCGCTGTCTCTGCCACAATTTCTGTATCGGCACGCGGAATTAAAACACCCTCACCCACAATAATTTCGGTGTTGAGAAATGGCCATGTACCACAGATATATTGCAAAGGATAGTGGGTGGCTCGTTTTTGCGCAAAAGCCTGCAAATTATGGGCTACATCATCTGTCAGTTCAAAATCGGGTTGCAAAGCAAGGCGGCGTTTACCTACCGCTTCTTCAAATAAAATGTCCGCTTCAGCAGCTGCATTTTCAATGCCTGCCTCTTTTAATGTGTTAACTGCACGAGTATATCCTTCTAAAACTGTTACCATTGTCCGTCCTCTTTATTCGCGGGTAATACAGGCAATACCGAAGCAATCGCCACCTCTATCATGTCATCTGTAGGCTCTACTGTTGTAAGGCGCTGTAGCCACAAACCCGGAGCACTTAGCATTCTGGTTGCCAGATTGTCAAAACGGCCGGCAAGTTTAATCAGCTCATAAGCAATACCCATTACCAACGGCAGCGTAATCAATTTTAACACCACACGCATAAAGGTACTTGTCCAAGGCAAAACACTGAATAACAAAATGCTAACCACCATAACAATTAACAAAAAGCTTGTGCCGCAACGTGGGTGAAAACGCAGATGCTTGCGCACATTTTCTACGGTAAGATCTTCGCCGTGTTCATAACAGGCAATGGTTTTGTGCTCGGCACCGTGGTACATAAATACACGTCTGATTTCTTTCATGCGGGAAACGACTGCAAGATACCCCAAAAACAGCGTCATTTTCAGCACACCCTCCAATAATGCTTTAAAGCCGCCCAGAGGGAAAAAGTTGTTTACTAAGCCGGTTATCATAGTAGGCAGCACCATAAACAAAACAATGGCAAGACCGCCACCTAAAATTGCCGAGACACCCATAAGCAGATTGGTGCCTTTTTCGCCAAATTTTTCGCTTATCCATTTATCAAATTTGCTGTCTTCCTCTACAAAATCATCGCCCATGCTGATTTCGGCACTGCGCATTAAGGTTTTATAGCCGGTAAGCAGGCTGTTGCAAAACACAAAGATACCGCGAATAAAAGGCAGCTTAGCCCATTTATGACTTTTTACATTTTCGGTTTCCACAATAATTTCACCTTGCGGATTGCGTACGGCAAGTGCCATTTTTTCCGGGCCTTTCATCATAACGCCCTCTAAGACAGCCTGACCGCCTACCGAAGTTTTAAATTGTTCTTTTTGCATGGATACTCTCCTATCTATATGTAGGGCCGCTGCTACAGCCCCTTTATTTTGTCCCAGTAAGCTTTTGCCGCCTGCTCGGTTTTGTTATCTCCGTAAGTGTAGTATTGCGCGTCCTTTATAATATCCGGCAAATACTGTTGCTGCACCCAATGTCCCGCAAAATTATGGGGATATTGATACGTCAATCCACGCCCCATTTTAGCGGCACCGCTGTAATGTGCGTCCTGTATGCCGGCAGGAATATCGCCGCTTCTGCCTGCGCGTAAATCTGCCATAGCCGCGTCAATGGCACAAATAGCGCTATTGCTTTTGGGGGCAGTAGCCAGCATAATCGCTGCCTGCGCAAGCGGAATACGCGCCTCGGGCAAGCCGAGCTGCAATGCGCTGTCTACACACGCTTTGGTTATTGTAACGGCCTGCGGATAGGCAAGCCCTATATCTTCGCACGCAATTACAAGCAAACGACGGCAGGCACTGATTAAGTCGTCCCCTATCAATAGCCGTGCAAGATAGTGTACCGCTGCATTAGCGTCGCTGCCGCGTATGCTTTTTTGCAAACCGCTCAAAACATCATAGTGCATATCCGCATCGCGGTCATACCGCATACTGCTGCGCTGCGCCACTTCTTTTGCCATGTCCAGCGTCACTGCCTTTTTTTTGTTTATCACCGGAGCAGCACTTATTACAAGCTCCAGACAGTTTAAGCTTTTGCGCATATCCCCTCCGCAGGCAGTGGCAAGGTGAGCCAGTGCATCTGCGGGCATATCAACGGATACACCGTCCAGTTTTTCTATTTTTTCTATGGCGCGTGTCAAGCCTTGCTGCACATCTTGGGCGCACAGCGGTTTAAATTCAAATACGGTACTGCGGCTTAGCAAAGCGTTGTAAACGTAAAAATACGGATTTTCGGTGGTGGAGGCAATTAAGGTAATGCTGCCGTCCTCTATACATTCCAATAAGCTTTGCTGTTGCTTTTTATTCAGGTACTGAATTTCATCTAAATACAATAAAATACCGCCGGCACCCTGCATGGTACCTATCTCGGAAATCACATTTTTTATATCGGCGGTACCTGCGCTTGTACCGTTTAATTTGTGAAGCCGCATACCGCTGTTATCGGCAATAATGCGTGCTACGGTAGTTTTGCCTACACCGCTTGGCCCGTAAAAAATCATGTTGGGTATTTTACCGCTTTCCAACACGCTGCGCAGTACGCGGCCTTTTGCAAGCAAGTGCTGCTGACCGCACACCTCCTGCAAGCTTTGCGGCCGCAAGCGTTGAGCTAAAGGCTCGTTCATGTAAAGGGTCCCTCCTGTAATGTTAAAAGCTTTTGCTTAAACCTGTCGGTGTGTTTGCGCCTTGTATGCCCAATCCTGCCGCTTTTGAGCAGCATAGCCGTTATCCAAAAAATAGTCAATAGCTTCGCACAGACTGCGGTCCCAAAAATTCCACTCGTGCCTGCCCTCCCACTCCATATAATGGTATGCCAGCGGCAGTTTTTCCATGGTGGCCTTAAAGTTTTGGTTTTGCTCATATATAAAATAGGGTTCGTGGTCTTGCAACCCTACCGTACACATAATGCGCGGCTGCTGTTGTTTTGGCAGCTGTGCCGCCTTTTGCGCAAGCGCCAGCAAATTATACTGTGGCGGCACCGTAACGTGTTGACCGTAGATGGCGTCAAACATATCTGCACAAGCCGCCTCCGCCTGTGGGTATTGATTGGCAATATCCAACATATACTGTACATCTACCGCACCGCTAAAGCTGGCGGCAGCACTATATAAATCAGGACGAGACAGCCCCAATAATAACGCGCCGTATCCGCCCATAGACAGCCCTGCCACAAACGTGTTTTCGCGGCCGGTAGGCAAACGCATCATGCTGTGCAAAAACGCAGGCAGCTCCTCGGTGATATAAGTATAGTAGTTTCCACCGTAAACCATGTCCGCATAAAAGCTGTTGTGCATATCGGGCATAACCAATATTAAACTGTTATCAGCCGCATAGCGTCCGGCAGCCGTCATTGACAGCCAGTCACTGCCGCAATTCGTGTAACCATGCAACAAATACAGCACGCCTTTAGGGGTGTTTAATCCTGTTTCCACGGGCAAATCCGTTGGAAAATACAGTGTAACCTCCACACGCTGTTGCAGGGCGTTGCTTCGCATTTTTAAAGTAACTGAGGCCATAAATTCAACTTCCTTATAACAATTTCTTTTGATGGGAGATGCTCCGATAAGTGTACGCGGTATTTATACTATTTTAATACATTTTAAGCTTACAAGCAAACAATATTATGGTTTTGCCTTTAAAATTTACACCTACGCCATATTTTTTTAACGAAAGATAAAAAAACGGTGCCCGCCTTTATGGCAAGCACCGCTTGTGTTTTATTATATTGGTTTCGCTTAGGCTGTAGATTTACTGTTTTTAAGCTTTATTCGTAAAGCGGGAATTTCTCAACCAGTTGTGCCACCTGCTGCTTTACAGCCTCTTTGTTTGCTTCAAAATCAAAAATACACTTGGCAATGCAGTCTGCAATTTCGTCCATTTCCTGTACCCCAAACCCGCGGGTTGTAACCGCGGGGGTGCCAATGCGCACGCCACTGGTTATAAACGGACTGCGCTTTTCTCCCGGTACTGTGTTTTTGTTTGCGGTAATGTTTACTTCATCCAAGTTATGTTCAAGCTCTTTGCCTGTAACCTCCAAATCGCTTAAATCAATCAACATCAAATGATTATCTGTACCGCCGCTACCAAGCTTTACGCCACGTTTGGTCAAGCCTTCTGCCA
>JAQUTM010000174.1 GCA_028694405.1 Oscillospiraceae bacterium | reverse complement strand
CAAGGGCTGGACGAACAAAAGGTACTGGACGCTATCAGCACGGGAGCCGCAGGCAGTTGGCAGATGAGCAATATGGCACCTCGTATGCTGAAAGGAGATTTTGACCCTGGTTTTTTTGTAAAGCATTTTATTAAAGATCTTACTATAGCTACTGATGAAGCAACCGAAACAAATCTTCAACTGCCTGTAAGCAATTTAGTAAAAAGCTTGTATGAAAGCTTGGAAAAAATGGGTTACGGAAATTTAGGCACGCAAGCCTTATACAAATATTACACGGAACCCACTAAATAAGATAAAAGCCGTTTTGAAAAATGTGATACATTTCAAAACGGCTTTTATTATTTTTGTTTTTGCCCTGTTCCTTCTACTATACCTTTAGCGCCTAAAACGCTAAAAATCGTACCAAAAAAGATTTTGCAATCTAATGAAAAGCTAAGATTTTTTGCATAGTAACCGTCCAGTTCCGCTTTAATCGGAATAGGCAGTTCATCGCGTCCGTTTATTTGTGCATAGCCTGTAAGCCCCGGCATAACGTCGTTGGCGTTATATTTATCGCGTTCCGCTACCAAATCATATTGATTCCACAAAGCAGGCCGCGGCCCTACAACACTCATCTTGCCTGCCAAAATGTTTAAAATCTGGGGCAGTTCGTCTAAACTGGAACGGCGTAAAAAGTGACCTGCTTTTGTAATTCTGGCTTCAGGGTTTTGCAGTAAATGGGTGGGTACGTCCGCCGGTGTATCTGCATACATCGTGCGAAACTTCAAAATTTGAAAGTGTGTTTTATGCAGCCCCACGCGCTTTTGTTTGAAAAATACAGGCCCATTACTATCCGCTTTTATCCATAATACCAGAACCAAAAACACAGGAGATAAAAGTATTAGCCCGCAAAGCGCCAGTATAAAATCCAAAAATCGTTTGATCCATTTTCGATACATACAAAAATTTTCCCCTTGCTGTTTTTTATATTGTATGCGGCTGATGACTAAAAGTAGGCACCATTTTTTTCAATGTTTCCACCAAAAGCTCACTGTCATTTGAATATGCTACCTTTTTTAAGTTGGCTAAATGCTCAAAAAATTGTCCATCAGCCATTTTCAAAGGCGTTCCAACAAAAATTTTGCGATTATCTGTTTTGTGTACGCCCTCTTCATCTTGTAAAAGCTCTTCGTAAAGTTTTTCTCCGGGACGCAAACCGGTAAAAATAATGTCAATATCTTCATAAGGAATAAATCCTGCCAGCTTTATCAAGTTCTCTGCAAGGTCTAGTATGCGCACCGGCTTACCCATATCCAACACAAAAATATTGCCGCTTTTGCCCATGCTGCCTGCCTCCAGCACCAAACTTACAGCTTCGGGTATTGTCATAAAGTAGCGAACAATATCCGGATGTGTAACAGTAAGAGGCCCGCCATTTTGAATTTGATCCTTAAAAAGAGGCAAAACCGAACCGTTGGAGCCCAGAACATTGCCAAAACGCACCGCAACAAAAATGGTATTATGGCTATCCTGCGCTATAGACTGTACAATCATTTCACATAGACGCTTTGTTGCACCCATTACATTGGTGGGATTAACCGCCTTATCTGTAGAAATAAGCACAAATCGCTCTGTACCATATTTTTCCGCACTCATGGCTACATTAAACGTGCCAAACACATTGTTTTTTACAGCTTCTTCAGGTGCGTCCTCCATTAAAGGCACATGTTTATGTGCAGCTGCATGGAACACCACATTAGGACGCATTTCATCAAAAAGCAAGTCCATTTTTTTGCTGTCACGCACAGAGGCGATACGCACCTCTAAATTTAAGTGCTCCCCGTATTTGCGCAATAGCTCCTGCTGAATTGCATATGCGTTGTTTTCGTAAATATCTACAATAACTAACCTTTTGGGAGAACTGGCCGCAATTTGACGGCAAAGCTCACTGCCGATGCTGCCACCGCCGCCTGTTACCATAACAACCTTACCCTGTACTAATTTATTGGTTACATTGGCAAGCATAACGGTATCTCTGCCTAGCAAGTCCTCCACGTTCACGTCGCGAATACGGCTGCTTAAATCCTTGCCGTCGCTAATCATTTTTACAATGTCGGGTAAAATACGCATATTGCATTTTGTTTTACTGCAAATGTTTAATATGCGGCATTTGTTTTCTTCATCTAAAGTAGGAATAGCAAGCAAAATAGTCTCTATTTCGCAGCGCTCTACCAGCTCGGGTATATCATTGGTTGTACCCATAATTTCTATACCCATAATATAACGGCCAACCTTGTTGGGGTCATCATCTACGGCGCAAATAAAGGTCATATCCTTTGTTTGGCTACGGTAGCTTTCATGCAACAAGGTACTTGCGGCATCTCCCGCACCGATAATAAGCACACGGCGGCTTTTTTTGTTGCCTGACTTAATTTTGGTGTTGCGATACATACGGTAAGTAAGCCGAGACAGCAGCGTAACCGCCGAGGCAAACATCGAGCTCATAAAATATACCGAAGTGGGAATTCTTGTTTCGGTAAACAGAAAAAATGTAATAGCGATAAACGAAGTAACAGCTAAAATAGCAGCAACCACAAATCGAAAAAATTCTACAATTTCTGCATAGCGCCACAAGCTGTCATACATGCCCATAAAATAATATACGATAATGTAGCAAGCCACAAAGAAAAAGCAACTTGCTACCAACAAACTAAAATAACGGTCAACGTCTGCCCTGCCAATGCCCATAAGCAGCACCCATGTAAGCACATATGATGCCAGTAGCATAACCATGTCAAACCCAATTAAAACTTGTTTACGATAGCGTTGTAATATATCTGCAAAAGAAATTTTCATTCTATCACCAATCTTTATCTGTTAATTAAAAGCAAGCACTTGTGTGCAAAAGCACCTATTATGATATAGTTTCTTACTCATTTTACAACATTTTGTTTAAATAATCAATCTATAGCTCTATAACACTTGCCGGATAAAGTTATAAATTTTATACTGTTTATTATACCCCATTATAATAAGGATGTGCTGTTAAATTGAAATTTGATACAGGAAAGCGAATATTTTTATCTGTGGCTATTGCAGTTGTAGCAATTATTGCATTTTTTGTTTTGTTTTATTTCGGTCTTACGCCCAAATGTCCGGTTTTTCAACGGTTACATATTTACTGCGGCGGCTGCGGCGCTACTCGCGCTTTGTTTTACCTTTTACAGGGCCAATTTTCTACCGCTTTCCGTTACAATCTGCTATTTTGTTTGGCATTTCCGTTTTTTGCCTTTTGGGCAATTCAAGCTTGGCTCCATTACTGCTTTCAGAAAAATATTTTACCCACACTAAAATTTTCTCGCAAAACAGGAATTTTTCTTATTGTTTTATTTATTGCTTTTATGTTGCTGCGCAACTTGCCTTTTTGGCCTTTTTCGTTGCTTGCACCACCGCAAATTTGAATTTGCACCTGTTTTTACGGATTTACTGTTCAAACATTTATATAAAATTATTTAGACAGCACCCTCCTGTGTACATTTCACCGAAGGGTGCTGTCGTTTTACAGCTTTTTCTGCATAAAATATGATATTGGGGCTCACTTTTCAATTATCACAACACCATCAGTTTCAATCGTAAAAACAGTGTTGTAAAAAGCGCCAATGGCTTTTATCATATCTTCTACATCTTTTACCCCTGCTGTCTCCACGGCAGAGTGCATCGCCAGCTGTGGCAATCCGATATCCACCGCATTAAGTGAAATTTGTGTATTGCTCAAATTTCCTAATGTGCTGCCTCCGGGCATATCCGACCGGTTTACAAATGTTTGCAGCTGTACACCTACAGAACTGCAAACCGAGCGAAACATTGCTGCCGAAACGGCATCTGTTGTATATTTTTGGTTTGCATTGTGTTTTAATACAACGCCGCCGTTTAAATACACAGGGTTACTTACATCTGCCAATTCCGGGTGATTGGGGTGAATTGCGTGAGCGTTATCGGCAGAAACCAGCATACTGGACGACACGGCTCGTAAATATGTCTCTTTACTGCACCCAAAGGCTAACGCTATGCGCTCTAAAGTATCCGCTAAAAAAGTAGAGCAAGCACCTTGCTTTGTGGTACTTCCCACCTCTTCATTATCAAACATTGCCCATACGCCTATATGCTTGGGCACAGCGTTTAAAAAAGCTTCTAAGGTTGTGTACGCACACCCTAAATCATCTAAGCGCGGCGCCATTATAAGCTCCTCATTCGCACCCAAAACAGTACCTTTCATGCGGGTGTATAAAAACAAATCCGAAGCTATAATATCTTCTTGGGCTACATTTGCAGCCTGTGCCACCTGCTTTAAAAAACCGTCTTTTTCTTCTTGGCTTAACGCATATAAAGGTGACATATCTGTTTGCAAATTATATTTATAGCCGTTATTGGCCTCGCGGTTCATATGAATTGCCACACTGGGGATTACCAGCAAATCTCTGTCAATATCTACTAACCGCGTATCTAGCCCAAATTCTGTCTTT
>JAQUTM010000015.1 GCA_028694405.1 Oscillospiraceae bacterium | reverse complement strand
AAAGCTGTATCTCAACGGCTGCAAAGCAATGGCACAGGCGCGTAAGCAGGGCAAAAATTGTGTGCGAATGTGGGGTAGCCCGGCAAACGAAAATACCGTTGCGCCTATCAGCGATTTAAACAATGGTAATCTTTTAGAGGAGAACCAGCTTCTTATATCCTGCATGGCCTCCTTGCTTTCCATTCAAAGCTTTGAAACCGCAATGGAAATAGTGCTGGGGCACATTGGCCGCTATTATGGTGCACAGCATGTGGCTGTTGTAAAGTGTGACACGGAAAAACAGACAAATAAAGTTGTGTATGCATGGACACAGACCGGTGAGCACCTTAAAAAACAGACCAAGGAGATTATTCCTTTTGCGCAAATGCCCCATTGGATAGATGCCTTTAACCAAAACAGAGAGCTTGTTATCCACGATATTACCGAGTGGATACACACCTATCCGGAGGAATATGAATTTTTGCGGGACAGCGGTGTGTTTTCTGTTTGTGCAATTCCGTTTGAGGTAAGCAGCAAGCTTTACGGATTTTTAGAAGTGGATAATGCCACTTTACATTCTGAAGATATTATTTTGCTGAAAACACTTTCCTATTTTATAACCAGCGAAATGACAAAACAAAAGCTGCAGCAAAAGCAAGAATATCTTATTTATCACGATACGTTGACCGGCCTTTGTAACCGTAACAGCTACTTAAATTATCTGGCTGGTTTAAACGAGGACGCTCTTTCTTCTATGGGCGTGGTGCGCCTGGATATTAACGGTTTAAAAGAATATAATACCAAGTTTGGGTTTGACTACGGTGACAGCTTATTGTGTCATATGGCACAAATATTAAAAAGTGTTTTTGCACATCACTGTGTGTACCGTTTTACGGGCGACGAATTCTTGGTGCTGTGTAAGGGCGTTACCAACGAACACTTTACAAGTTTGGTAAACCTTGTGCGCAGTGAAATGAGGGCAGAATATTTAGACTGTGTGGCATTTGGCTACACATGGTCGGGCGTAGATATTCATATGGAGGATTTGATACGCCATGCAGAAGAACTGCTTAGTGTAGAAAAATTGATGAACAAAGAACGGCAGGCGTATCGCTCACAGGCACCTCAAGCCGTTATGCTGCAAAACTTGGTAAGGGCTTTGGAAAACGATGAATTTACTTTGTATCTACAGCCAAAAAGAGATATTGCTACAGGAGAAATAGTAGGCGCAGAGGCATTGGTGAGATATATCCACCCTAAATATGGAGTAATCGGACCGGCTAAATTTGTGCCTCAGTTAGAAGAGAACGGCTTAATTTATTATATTGACTTTTTTATTTTTGAACAGGTTTGCAAAATGCTGCTTAAATGGCAGCAGGAGGGTAAGCCGTTGCGCTGCATCTCGCTTAATTTATCGCGTAAAACCATGTTGAGAGAAGACCTTCCAAAGCAGATGCAGGCGATATACAACCGTTATAAGGTGCCAAAGAAGTATATTGAAATAGAAATAACAGAAAGCTTTGGCGATATGGAACGGGAAACTTTTTCGCGCATAAGCGGCGACATTGTAGCACAGGGGTTTCGACTGTCTTTAGATGATTTTGGTTCTAAATACAGCAATTTATCTATTTTATCGGCGGTAGATTTAAACGTATTAAAGTTGGATAAAAGCTTGGTAAATGATATTGTGGCAAATCCAAAAACCTTAACGATTGTATCTAATTTTTTAGTGCTTTGCCGCAATTTGGGGATAGAGAGTGTGGCAGAAGGCGTAGAAACAGAAGAACAAATGTCCTTGCTAAAGCAGTTGGGCTGCAACGTAGTACAGGGATATTTGGTAAACAAGCCCATGCCCATGACAGATTTTGAAGAAAAATATTGTGCTTGCACATAAAAAGATACCTTGCCGCGTTAAAATTGCAGGTTTAGTACGCGGCAAGGTATCTTTATAAGTAAATAGCGGGATAATACCGTTGAAGCAAAGACAATTATTTGATATAATCTTAACAATGTGGAATAAAAGAAACAAAAAGGGCTTGAAAGACCCGCAGGAGGCAGAAGTTATGAGAATAGCAGTTTTGGATATTGGCGGTACCGCCATAAAAGCCGGTATTTGGCAAGATGACAAGTTGTTGGAAAATACGGAACTTCCCTATGATGCAAGCTTAGGTGCACAGCATATGACACAGCTTGCTTTACAGCAAATTAAATCTTATTTGCCTTTTGAGGCAGTAGGCATTAGTACCGCGGGCTTGGTAGACAGCCAAAATGGTATAATTAAATGTGCAGGTAATATTCCGGGGTATCCTTTTACTAACTGGAAAAATTTAGTACACGAAGCTTTTGGTGTGCCTTGCTTTGTAGAAAATGATGTAAATGCGGTTGCCTTGGCAGAGGGCTATTATGGTGCTGCAAAGGATATGGACAACTATCTGTGTGTTGCTTATGGCACAGGAATTGGCGGTGCTGCGGTGCTAAATGGGCGTATTTATACCGGTAATGCTTTTGCAAGCGGAGAGTTTGGTTGGATTGTTACACATGGAGAGCAGCGCAAGCCCGATGATTTGGCAAGCGGCATTTATGAGCGCTATGCTTCTACCTCGGCTTTGGTGCGTATGGCAAAGGAATATAACCCTGTGCTGAATAACGGCCGCGTTATCTTTGCAGAGATGAAAAATCCAGAGGTGCAAAAGATAATTGATGCATGGATTGGTGAAATTATTGTAGGACTTACCGGTTTGATACATATTTTTGACCCTTCGGGTATTGTTTTGGGCGGGGGCATTATGCGTGAGCCCTATGTGTATGAGCAGTTAAAAGCACGTTTACCCCATTATGTAATAGAAGCCTATAAAGATGTAAAGCTGGTACAAGCTCAGTTGGGAAATACAGCAGGTATGTATGGCGCTGCCAGAGCAGTTGTAATTGGTTTGCAAGGTTAACTTCAATAAAAGGTAAGAGTTACTTATCTATAAAAGCTTTTACAGCACTGCGGCTAAAAAACAGCAGTGCTGTTTTTACTTTATGGGGTAAAGCCAAAAATAATTTGTATTACTAAACCATTACAAAATATAAAAAAGTGCAGCGTGTTAACAAGTATAAGCGTGTGTAAAGATAGAATCCATTATTCAAAACCAGAAAAAGGAGAACATATAAAATGAAACAGAAACGACAAATTGCTTTGAGTTTAGTCTTTGCGTTCTGCATCTGCCTTTTTACTGCTTGTGGAAGCAGCTCTGCAAATACTGCTGATTTTGCCTATGGCAAACAAACTGCTAATTCTGAAAGCGCTACAGCAGAGCGCGCCGATGACGGTTACGCACCTTATGAAAGCGCCACCGGAGCGGCACAGACAAAAATTGAGGATACCAACCGCAAAATTATACGCAATGCCACAATAGATTTGGAAGCAAAATTATATGACGATACACTTTCAGCCATTTATGAGGCTGTTTCAGCAAACGCAGGTTATGTTGCCAGCAGCGATAGTTATGGAAATGAGACCTATGAATACGGCCGTAGTGCAAATTTGGTTTTGCGTATTCCCAGCGGCAACTACAACGCTTTTTTAACGGCTGTAAAAGAAACGGGCAATGTGACGCATTTGAGCGAGGGAACAGAAGATGTTACCGAAACTTACTATGACTTAGAAGCCCGCTTAAAAACGTTAAGCATACAAGAGGAGCGTTTATTGGCGCTGCTGCAAAAAGCAGAGAGCCTAGAGGACATTATCAAATTGGAAGAGCAGCTTTCTGAAGTGCGCTATCAAATTGAAAGTGCGCAGGGAAAATTAAAGCTTTACGACAATCAAATTGACTATGCAACCATAACAGTTAATGTACAGGAAGTAAAAAATATTACCATTTCTAAGCCAAACTTTTTGCAAAGGCTGCAAAATAGCTTTAAGGGTTCTTTTGCAATGGCTTGTGAGGTGTTTGAAAATTTATTGTTTGTAGTAATTTATTTGCTGCCCTATGCCATTATAATGGGGATTTTTGTGTGGATTATTATTGCACTTGTAAAAAAACACGACAAAAAGCAGAGAGCATTAAAACACAATTTACCGCAGCCACCTCAAGATAAAACAGAAAAATAAAGAAAAACCCCACGGGTATAAAATGCTGTACAGCTGTTGTTAAAGCATTTTATACCCGTGGGGTTTGTGTTATAATAACAAGTAATAAAATAATGATACAGGTTTATCTTACCCCCAAAAGGGCAGGTTATGGGTGTAAAGCAAAGCCAAAAAACCGGTACATGCTAAAACAATAAAAGAGAGAATTTATATGCTTATATTATGTGTAATATTGGCGGCAATTTGTCTGTACAAAATAAAATGGGCTTCGAGAGGCTTTTTCTTTCAAGATACGTTATCTCTATCGGCAACTAAGCCGTATAGAGGGCTTTTTGCTGTAGTAATTATGCTAGCTCACTTGCAAGGGTTTATTGGCAAAAATGATGTTTTTGATATTTTGCTTGGCCTTGCCTACATTTTGGTGGGATATTTTTATTTTATGTCTGGCTTTGGGCTTTATACCGGTGTGTGCAAAAAGCCCAATTACGCTAAAGCTTTTTTGCCTATGCGTGTAGCAAGCGTATACTTGCCATATGTGCTTACAAACTTGGTTTATATTTTTTATGCCACCTATGCGTACAGCCCGTTTAAAGCACCGGAATTTTTGCGTGCCATGTTTAGTCCGTTTTTTTTGATAAACGGTACGGCATGGTATGTTATCAGTATCCTTATTTTTTACATCGCCTTTTATTTTATATTTAGAGTGTTAAAAGGCAAAATGGCGTTGTGGGGGATAGGCGCGTTTACCGCGGGGTACATTCTTTTTTGTCTTGTAACAGGCAAACAATATTACTGGTATGCCTCTTGCTTTACCTTTTGGGGCGGTGCTTTACTGGCACAATTTAAAGATAAATTAAACCTGTTTGCCCAAAAATATTATTTTGCGGCAGTAGGGGGCTGTGTGGCAATTTGGTTAATCGGACAAAAATACTCCGCTTTAGGTAAAGCCATAGGCGGACCTTGGCTTGAATGCTTGTTTTTTATAGCAGCGTGTAGCGGGTTTTGTGCCACAGTTGTGTTGATATCTAAAAAAGTGCAGATAGGAAACGGTATCTTAAGCTTTTTAAGCGAAATATCGTTAGAGCTGTATTTGGTGCATACCGCCTTTTTAAGGTTGTTTCGCTTAGAAGCGTTTTATATAGAAAATAAATGGACGTATATTATTGTAGCTTTTGCTTGCAGCTTTGGTGCGGCGACCTTATTGCATTGGCTTGTAAAATATATACTGTGCGTAATAAAGAATATGGGCAAACAGAATGAGGGGAAAATATGAGCGAGGAATTGGAAAAGGCGTTAGCAGAGATTGCAAAGGAAAATCCTATCAAAATTGTGATAAGTGCTCCTGTACAGGGCTTATACAAAAAAATAAACATACAGTATAAAGAAACGGAAAATAAAAGTGGTTATCAAGTAGAAAAATTTACCGAAAAACAAGCTTTTCATGAAAACATTTCAGCAGAACAGCTGGCACAAAAGTTAAAAGAGCTTTGTATAAATTTTAAGCAAATAAATGCTTTTTGTGTTGCTTGTCAAATGGAGGTGCGATGCAGTAAAAAAGGTAAGGTGAGTTTGCGGCGTATAGCCCTGCAAGCACCTATACAGGCCACACAAGCCCACAACAAAGAAAAAAATTATCTGTTGAAGGAAGGCACCGTAATACCACCCTTAGTAGACCTTGGCATATTTACCAAGGAGGGAAAAGTGGTAAAATCAATGTATGATAAATATAGACAGATAAACCGATTTATAGAGCTGGTAGATGATAGCATACGGGATAAAAATCTAACAACTTTAAACATTATAGATTTTGGCTGTGGAAAAAGTTATTTAACTTTTATTTTATATTACTATTTTACACAGATAAGGCATATCCACGTGGACATGTTAGGGCTGGATTTAAAGGCAGATGTTATAGAAAAATGCAATGCCGTTGCTAAGCAGTACGGGTATGAGCACTTGCAGTTTAAACTGGGGGATATTAACGGCTATCAACATGATAAGCCGGTAGATATGGTTATTACTTTGCACGCCTGTGATACTGCTACAGATTATGCGCTGTACAATGCAATTAACTGGGGTGCAAAAATGATATTTAGTGTGCCATGCTGTCAGCATGAGGCAAATGCGCAAATAAAAACTACAGAGCTGGGGCTATTGACAAAATACGGCATTGTAAAAGAGCGTACTGCTGCGTTGATAACAGATGCTATACGGGGCAGTTTGCTGGAATATAGCGGTTACAAAACTCAGTTGTTAGAATTTGTAGATATGGAAAGCAGCCCAAAAAACATTTTAATCCGTGCAGAAAAAAGAATGTTATCAAGAGCACAAAAGCAAAAAGCGTTAGCGGAGGTACGCCAAACAATGGCCGCTTTTCAGCTAGAGCCTACGTTGTACCGCCTATTGATAAAAGAAGATAATTAGCAGAATTTTTTGCCCATATTTTAAAACATAAAAACCGTACTTGTAACTTACAAGTACGGTTTTTGGTTTTAAATGTATAAAAAGGTATATTTAGCCAACAATCACTTTACCTTCCGGTAAAATCTCGTGTCTGGTGGCATTATTGGTGTGTTCCGAAAGGCTTATTGCCAAGCTAACCGGTCCTACGCGTCCTATAAACATGGTTATAATCGTAATAATTTTAGCTGCGCTTTGCATTTGTGCAGTAGCGCCTACGCTTAAACCAACCGTAGCAAAAGCACTGGCAGCTTCAAAAATGCTGTCAATTTCGTTTACACCGGCAGTGGTGTTAAAGAAAATAGCCATAGATGAAATAACCACAGCCGTAAAGCCCAAAAGCATAATGCTCAAAGCACGATAAATAGTATCTTTGCTGATTTTGCGTCCAAATACAGTGGTTTCACTGCGGCCGGCACACACGCTGGAAACCGTAACAAGCAAAAGTGCCAAGGTGGTTACCTTTATGCCGCCGCCGGTACCGCCAGGTGCCGCACCGATAAACATTAAAAAGGACATAAACAGCTTTGTTACGTTGTTGCAGGCACCTAAATCAAAAGTATTAAAACCTGCAGTACGGGTAGAAACGCTTTGGAAAAAAGCCGCCATAAAACGGTCGTTAATGGGCATGGCAGCTAAGGTTGCAGGATTATCCCATTCCAGGGCGGCGATGCCAAAGGTACCAAATGCCAGCAAGGTAACGGTTATTAGCACAACCAATTTTGTATGCAGCATAATCTTTTTGGTTGTGCGATAACGGAAAAGGTCACACCAAACCAAAAAGCCAAGTCCGCCTGCGATAATAAGCCCAATAACAACAAACTGTACATAGTGGTCTCCCACAAATCCTGTCAGGCTGCTATATTCGCCCATAAAACCGAAAACGTCAAAGCCCGCATTGCAAAAAGCCGAAATGGCAATAAAAAGAGCAATAGCGATACCTTTTATACCAAAGCGGGGTACAAAAGCAAGGCTAAGTAAAGCAGCGCCAATAAGCTCAAAGCTAAAAGTAATGCGTATTACACTTCGAATAAGGCCGCCTGCTTCTGAAACAGCAAGTGCACTTACACTTTCGCCTGCCGTACGGAGTGTTTTAAAAGCTAAGCGGTGTCCCATTGCCAAGTTGAAAAAAGTGGCAAAGGTTACAAGGCCAAGACCGCCTATTTGTATTAAAGTCAATATTACAATTTGCCCAAACAGGGTAAATTTGGTATAGGTGTCAAACACAACAAGGCCTGTAACACAAGTAGCACTGGTAGCGGTAAAAAAAGCGTTTAAAAAGCTAATGTTGCCATCGCGGGTGGAAAAAGGCAGCATCAGTAATAAGGTGCCTACAAGAATTACTCCTAAAAAGCTACTTACTATGATGCGCGTACTGGAAATATTTTGTTTTTTTAAGGGGCCAAAAGCCCGCAGTTTGGGTGAACCAGACACAATCAGGTCTCCTTTACACACAGCACATTATGTGCAAAATAATATACCCTCATAGTATAACCCACCAAAGCAATAAAGTAAACTTAAAAAAGCAGTATATAGTTTGAATTATTCGCTTACAAAAACCATACTGGGATAAATTTTCGCCATACGTTCATCAGGGTAGTGTTCGTCAAAGTAAGCGGTAACGGCGTTAGAAGTAGCGCTATCTTGATTGCGGGCTGCCATACAGGCTACTGCCAAAGCAGACATAATCGTATTAAAAATCATAAATACAATTAACACCCAAGTTAAACTCAGCGCATATGTATTGGGGATTTTTTCAATCCAGCGAGACATACGGGGATAAATCTCTTTCACCCATAAAAGAGCCAATATACCCCAAAAAATGCAATATAGCAGATTGATACGTCCGTCTAAATTATAAGCCATTTTATCGTATTGCCAGCTTACGGTGCCAAACATTTTTTCCTGTATCCAGCTGCAAAAATATTCGTACCCGCCGCCAATAAAAGTACCGGCTAAAAATATCCATAAATCCCGTTTTCCACTTAACCAGTTTAAGCAAATTGTCATAATAACGGCACCGCACCCATAAACCAAATTAAAAGGCCCGTAGATCAATCCGGTTCTGTTTTGCAGCTCAAAACGAGTGACAAATACCCACAGGGTTTCCAATATAACCCCTAAAAAACAGGCGATAAAAAATACCCAAAATAACTTGTAAAAACATAAGCCTTGGGCAAATTTTTTCTTAGGGACAGAAGGCTTTTCCTCAGTTTTTACTTTTTCAACTACAGCAGTAGACATAATATAAATAACTCCTTATTGTGTAATGAAACACAAGTTTAACACATTTTTAATATCTTTAAAAGAAGAGAAATTTACCTTTTTATTAACATTTTCTAAAATGTTTCGAAATATCGACATAAATTTACAATATTTACAGGAATTACTTGCGCTACGTTGCCCCAAAGTGCTATACTTTTTATAATATATTAAATAGGAAAAGAGGAACGCTTATGAAAAAACAAAGCTTTTCCCAAAAGATGGCTTCTCTGCTTAACGAGACACCTGTGTCCCCGGAAGTAGAAGAAGTAAAAGAGGAGAGAAAAGTAGTTATGCCTGCTAATACAAATACAGTCTCTGCACCTGCTAAAGATTTTGAAGAATCTATTATCGGCAGAAAAACAGTTATAAAAGGCGAAATGATATTAGAAGAAAACGTACAGGTACATGGCAAGGTAGAGGGCAATGTAACTACAACCGGCGATATTAAAATTACAGGCACTGTAGTGGGTAATGTAAAAGCACGCAGTGTTACTTTTAGCGCAGGTGCTGTAAAAGGCAACTTAGAGTGCGGAGCAACCTTTATTGGTGCCGGCACAGAGCTGCAGGGTGACATTACCGCAGAAAGCCTAATTATGGCGGGTCATGTAAAAGGCAATATTAAAGTAAAAAACAGTGTAACTTTAAAAAGTGAAGCCATTATTGCCGGCGACATTATTGCGCGCTCCATGCAAGTAGAAGAAGGCGCACAGTTAAGCGGTAAAACTACCATTGTAAAAGATGTAAAGGCTGTTGAAAAAGTGGCTCCTGCAAAAGAGGAAGCTCCCGCTGAGAAAAAAGAAACAGAAGAGCAAAAATAAGTACCTTTTTTAGTGTATGCAAAAAGTAAGCAGTCTGTTACTGTTAAAAGTAGCAGACTGCTTTTAATTTTTTTAATTGCGGACAGGGCAATAATTGTTTTTTGCGTTGCATAAATTTTTTAAAGCGGCATTTTTAGCAAAAGGGTACCGTACTGTTATAGAAAAGGTATATAATTTAGTGTCTGCTTTTATAAGCTTTTTGAAACATATTTTTTGATAGCCCCTGCATTATCTGTTAGATGTAAGCCGCATCTTATATTTTACGGGTATTTACGGGTAAAGGTTAGGATAAAAAGCCTGTAAGCTTATATGATAATTCCGTCACAATGGTCAATTTCGTGCTGAATAATTTGCGCCGTAAAGCCTTTAAAGGTTTTAATGCGAGGCTGTAGACTTGTGTTTTGGTAGCTTATCTTTATGCTTTTATAGCGCTTTGTTTTGCGTGTGCCTGTTAACGAAAGACACGCCTCCTCTGCGGTAAAGACATCGGTCTTTTTTATAATTTGGGGGTTAAGCATAACCATATAACGTCCTTCGTTCTCTATAGCGATAATGCGTTTAGTTACACCAATCATATTGGCCGCCAGCCCCACACATTGTTGGGCGTTGGCAATCAGTGTGTCCAATAAATCTTGAGCTGTAGGTAAATCCTCTATAGTGGCGGGTTTTGAGGGTATTTGCAAAAACAGTTCGTCTTTTACAATAGCTTGTATCATTGTTTAAATCCTTCTATGGGGTAAAACCCTATATTACAATTTTGTTTTAATTTATTATATCAAATTACCGCTTTTATGAAAACTATTTATACGCAATAGCAAAACAAAAGGCAACAGCTGTAAAAAAGAAAATTTTATCCGATTTTATTATCCGTTTTGGTACAGGTGCAATATGATAAATTACAGAATATAGCAAACAAATTTAGGAGTAAATGTAGTATAAAAATTTTGGCAGGCTTTAAATTTAAAAATAAAATCAATGTTTTGGTAAATGGTTCAAAGGAGAATAAACCGTGATAGAAACAGTTTCAAATATGCTACAGGAAGTAAATGCGCTGTCTACTGTTGTGCGCCTTGTATTGGCGCTGATACTGGGCGGTGCTTTGGGGGTAGAACGTGGGCGTAAACGCCGGCCCGCCGGACTGCGCACTTACATGATTGTATGTATGGCTTCGGCTTTGGTGATGATAACAGGTGAATTTATGCTGAAAACATACGGTACGGGAGACCCCACCCGCTTAGGTGCTCAAGTTATCAGTGGTATTGGCTTTTTGGGAGCGGGAACTATCATTATTACCTCTCGTCAAGTAAAAGGATTAACCACCGCTGCGGGCCTGTGGGCAGCTGCCTGTATGGGCTTGGCGGTGGGGGCAGGGTTTTATGTGGGCGCTATTGTATGTGGTGTTTTGGTTTTAATTACCATGGCGGCAATGTCGAGATTAGATATTCGTTTACGACGGCGTTCAAAACAAATAAACTTTTTTGCAGAGTTTAAATCTATGGACGCACTGGGTAATTTTATTAATATTATGCGTAGTGAGGGCTACAAGCTGTATGATGTGGAAATCAATCGCTGCCGCGATACTGTTTCGGATTTGGTAGGCGCAACCTTTTGGGTGGAACTAAACTATTATCCCACAGACCATGTAGAGGTGATTCAAAAGCTTAGTCAAGTAAAGGGTGTACGGTATTTAGAAGAATTTGAAACCATGTAATATGTAGTATAAAAGTGCAAAAAAAGACAACACACGCATATTAGATGCGTCTGTGTTGCCTTTTTTTAGTTGCTGGTGTGATAAAAAAGTGCCGCTATGGGTCTGCAAAAGGCAGATTTTTCAGAAAAACTATTTTTGCGTTTTTAAATGAAAACACAGGTAAAATTTATTGATGTGTTTATTTTTCTGTATGGAACAGCAACCGATTTTTATTTTTAAAATTACAGAGTGTTAAAATTCCATTTAAAGCCTGACAATAAAAAGTACCGTAAGTATCAAAACAACAAAGAGCTGGATTGTGTAAGTGTGTTTAGAATGGATAAAAGAAAAAACTATAACAAGCTTTTCAGCTGTAAAATTGCCGCATACAAAAGCGGCATAAAAATAGCCGGCAGCATGTTAGCTGTTTTAATTTTTGTTGTGGCTAAAAAATTTACAGCAATACAAATAATAATGGCGTAACCCACGGTGCAAACTTGTTGCAAAACCTGCCCTACTAAAATATTGCCCAAAAGCCCTGCCAAAAGGCTGATTGTCCCTTGATAAAGCAAAACGGGAACAAAAGAAAAAACAACGCCTACACCTAAGCTAGCGGCAAAAATAATGGCCGCGGTAAAGTCTAGCGTACTTTTTACAAATAAAATGCTGCTGTCTCCCGTTAAACCGTCATTTAAAGCGCCTATAATTGCCATAGCCCCAACGCAAAACAGTATGGTGGCGTTTACAAAGCCGGCAGAAAACCCTGTAAGGTGAAATCGGTTTTCTATTTTGCTTGAAAGACCGTTTAAACGGTCGTCCAGTTTTAAAAACTCTCCTAAAAGTGTGCCCAGTACCAAATAAATTACCAGTAACAATTCGCCGCTGCTGCTTAAGGTGCCGTCGCTGTTTATGCAAAACATAGTGCTGATAACACCGTTTAAACCAACAATCAGTACGGCTACCCCTAAAGCTTTGTTTATGCTTGTGACGAAGCTTTCGTTAATACCTTTTTTAAAAAAAAGCCCAATAAGGCCGCCTGCAATTACAGCACCGCAATTTACCAATGTGCCTATCATATACTTTCCCTTTCTTTTGACAGTTTTTTAACTGCAAAAATGCCGCATAATCAGCATATTTGCTTATTATACGGCATTTTTTTACAATATGCAACGAAAGGAAATACTTCTAAAGTTTAGTTAAAACTAATTTCTTCGTTGTTAAATAAACGCTGCACCATTTGGCGCAGACCTTTATGCTGAGGCTGCTGTAAAGCTGCATCTTCCTGCAAAAGTTGGGCGGCAAGCTCTTGTGTAACATATAATACGCGGCTGTCGGCCATTAAATCTGCCACTTTTAATTGAGGCAACCCGTGCTGGCGATTTCCAAAAAAGTCTCCCGGTCCGCGGTGCTCTAAATCAAATTTGGCAATTTCAAAGCCGTCTGTGGTTTTGCATAAAAACTGTAAGCGCTCGGTACTGTCTTTTCCTTGATGGTCACTTACCAAAATGCAAAAGCTTTCGTTGCTGCCACGCCCTACGCGGCCACGCAGCTGGTGCAGAGCGCTTAATCCATATCGCTCTGCGTTTTCGATAACCATAATTGTGCTATTGGGCACGTCTACGCCAACTTCAATTACCGTAGTGCTGCAAAGTACATCGTATTCACCCTTTGCAAAAGCGTCCATAACAGCCATTTTTTCGGCAGCTTTCAGCTTGCCGTGCATAAGAGCAATTTTACGTCCCGGCAAAAGAGGCTTTGCAATTTCTTCAAAATAGGTAGTTACCGCTTGCATGTCTGCGGCACCGTCTGCATCACTTTCCTCTATTAAGGGACAAACGATATAAGCCTGCCTGCCAGCGGCTAAATGCTTTTCGATAAAACCAAACATACGGGCGCGTTTATCTGTACCTACGGCATATGTTTTAATCGGTTGACGTCCCGGCGGCAGTTCGTCTAAAATACTGATGTCTAAATCTCCAAACATAAGCAAGCCCAAAGTGCGCGGTATGGGAGTTGCGCTCATAACAAGCAAGTGTGGGTTTTGCGCTTTTGCAGCAAGCAAGCTGCGTTGGCGCACGCCAAAACGGTGTTGTTCATCTGTTACGGCAAATCCTAATTTATGAAACTGCACTTTTTCTCCAATTACTGCATGCGTACCCACAACAATGTGGGCACGGCCATCGGCTATAGCCGCCAATAACGGCTTGCGCACCGAAGCCTTTATGCTGCCCGTAAGCAAAGCTACAGTTAAACCGAAAGGCTCTAAAAGTCGATTTAAGGTAGCCGCGTGCTGCTCGGCCAATATCTCGGTAGGGGCCATTAAAACACTTTGAAATCCGTTTTGCGCGGCTATTACCATACCTGCAGCGGCAACCAAGGTTTTACCGCTGCCCACGTCTCCTTGCAGCAGGCGATTCATAGGCTGGTCTGATTTAAAATCTGCAATCAGTTCGGTAACAGCTCTTTTTTGTGCGTTTGTGGGTTTGAAAGGAAGAGCTTTATAAAACACTTCCACATCGGCTTTTTCCATTTTAGCGCCGGTAACGGTATGGCTGCGGCTGCGCAGAGTGAGAAGCCCTAACTGTAAGCTTAGCAGTTCATCAAAAATAAGCCGTCTGCGCGCAGTTTCTACTTGCTGCATACTGGCAGGGCAGTGAACACCTATAATTGCGTCCTTTAAAGAGCACAGCTTATACTGTTGCAGCCAAGAAATCGGCAGAGGCTCATGTAATTGGTCCGCACAAGCCTCTAGCGCTGTTTTTACACATTTGGCTACATAAGTGTTGCCAAGGCCTGCTGTAAGATGATAAATAGGTGTAAGCGGAGCAGGGCTAAGTGCACTTATAAATTCAGGGTTAATTATCTCGCGCCGTGCAGGCAAACCTGTAAAGCGGCCATGCAATAAATATTCGCCTTCTGCCGACAGCTTTTTTGCGGCGTAGGGATTATTAAAAAAAGTAATAACCAACCCGCCGCTCTCATCTCCTGCCATAACCTTTGTAATGCTTTTTCCGCCGCGTACGCGGGTTTCGCCGCCAATAGAGTAAATACGCACGCGCACAACGCAGTCGCTGCCATAAGGTGCTGCGGCCAAAGGGTAGGGCTGAGAGTAATCGGTGTACTTGCGGGGAAAGGCGTATAAAAGCTGTTCAATCGTAGCAATGCCCATTTTTGCAAAAAGTGCAGCGCGTTTTTCACCCACACCTTTTAAATATTGGATATTGTCACTGAGCGTTGCCATAATAACAAACCTCCGGTAAAAGCGTTACATAAGAGGAGCAAAAAAGCGAAAAACAACTTGTAAAATACGTTTAAAAAACGGCGTGCGGCGGGTGTCTTCCAAGGTTATTTCGCGGCATTGCTCAAATGAGGTAATCATATCCTGTTTTACTTGGTCTACTACATCGCCGCCATAAAAAGCACAGCAGTTTTCAAAATGCAAATACAAGCTGCGATAGTCCATGTTTGCGCTGCCTACAATGGCAGTTTTATCGTCACTTACATACATTTTGCAATGTACAAAACCGGGCGTGTACTCAAAGATGCGTACCCCGGCTTTTAACAGCTCCGGGTAATGTGCCTGTGTAAGGTAGTATACATATTTTTTGTCGGGAATACCCGGGGTCATAAGACGCACATCTACGCCGCTTTTTGCAGCTAAGGTAAGGGCAACCATCATCTCGTGGTCAATAATCAAATAAGGCGTGGCAATATATACATACTTTTTGGCACTGTTAATAATGTTAAAATAGGCGTTTTCGGCTACGTTTTCACCGTCTAAAGGAGAATCATCATAGGGCTGTACAAAGTTAAAGGAGTCCTCTACGGGATAGCGTGTTACGGGACGGAAATCTTCGTAGTGCACATCTTCACCGCTTACAAATGCCCACATTTTTAAAAATGTTACAGTTAAAGAGTAGGCACCCGGCCCTTTTAACATGAGCGCGGTGTCTTTCCAAATGCCGTAAGGCGAGCGTTTATTTATATATTCATCGGCAAAGTTAAGGCCGCCGGTAAAGCCGATTTCATTATCAATTATACAAATTTTTCGATGGTCGCGGTGATTTAAAAAGGTGTAATCACTCAAATGAGCAGAGAAATGTATGGGGTTAAACGGGTAAGATTTAATGCCGTATTTGCGCAGGGTAACCTCGTAGTTATTGGGCAGAGTAAACATGGTACCAAAGCTGTCAAATATAATGCGTACATCTACACCTTCCTGCACCTTTTCTTTTAAAATATCTAAAGTGGTATCCCACATATAGCCTTCATCTACAATAAAATATTCCATAAAAATGCACTTTTTGGCTTGTTTCAACTCTTCCAAAAAGCGCTCGAAAAACACTTCTCCCCATGGAAAATATTCACTGTATGTATCGGTGTAAAGGGGTGTGCCGGAGCTGCCTGTTAAATATTCCGAGCAGCGCAGCAGGCTCATGCTGTTTTGAGAAAGCTTGTCATATAAATGATTGTCCCGTACCATTACGCTGCGTGCATTTGCCTCAATGGTTTGAAAGCGTATAGACGTTTTTTTGCTAAGCTTACGATTGCCCCACATAATATAAAAAATAGCCCCGGTAATAGGCAATAAGATAACAATAGCAATCCACATCATTTTATAGGCGGGGTTAATGTCGTCTTTTTCAAAGAGAATAATGCACAGTAGGACGCTGACAATGGTAATTACCGTGTAAAGATAAGAACCTGCATGAGCAAATTTTAAAATAATGCCCAACAAAAAGCCCACTTGCAAAATTGCTAAAGCACCAAATAAAAAGCTTTTACTCATTAAAAAGCGTATAATGCGTTTCATAAAAAGATCCTTTCGCGTTGGTATAGTACCAGTATGTGAAAAATATTTAATATTATTATAATCGTTTTACAGCCATAACACAAATAAAATGTAAAAGCTGCCTTGTGTTGTTAGCAACAAAGCAGCAAAATACAGTTTACTTATTTTTTTTAAAAAAGGCAATTCCGCCGGCACCCGGTCCGGCATGTACACCAATTACACTTCCAATAGGGCTGATATAAGGCTTACTTAATTTTAAGTTATTGGTAATGTACCGATAAAAGGGCTCTACGCTTTGGCGCTCTCCCGTATAACCCACACAGACGGGGTAAGCTTCATCAACACCGCCGCGTGTTTCCATAAGCTTGAAAATGTTAACATAGGCGCCGGGCAGCCCTCGTGCTTTACCTGCAACAACAACCTTACCCTCAGCCACTTCTACAATGGGTTTAATGCCAAGCAGGGTGCCCGCTACAGCACCTGCGCCGGAAAGGCGTCCCCCGCGTTTTAGATATTTTAAATCGTCCACAAATGCCAAAAGACAAATGTTGTATTTTTGAGTCTCTAATTCCAGAGCAATTTCCTGTGCGGACAGCCCTTGCTGACGCAGCTTTACCGCAAGCAAAACCAAAAGTTGAGCACCCAAGGTAGCAGTAGCTGTATCTATCAGGTAAATTTTTTCGTAGCCGCAAGTTTCTTTTGCAATATTTGCACTTTGATAGGTACCGCTGATTGCACTGGAGATTGTTAAAACGATAACTTCATCTTGCGCCTCCTGTGCGGCTTCAAAATGAGCAAGAAATTGGGCAGGGCTGGGTTGGCTGGTGGTGGGCAGCTTTGCAGAACTCACCATTTTTTCATAAAACTCTTCTACGCTTATGGTTACGCCGTCCAAAAACTCTTGCGTACCAAACATAACCTTTAAAGGTATCACTTCTACGTTTAAATCAGCAGCCTGTTGTGCAGTTAAATCGGCCGTAGAATCTGTAAGAATACGAATTGCCATAATAATAGCCTCCTAAAAACATTATAAATCTTTTTGCAGCTCAACTTTAAAAAATCGGTGCAAAGTGCTTAAAGCCAACGTCAGTGCGGCAAGCTCGCTTTCGTTTAAGTTTGCCGAAACACTTTTTATCAGCTGTTCATGAAAAGCATCATGCTGTGCCAAAGCTTGCAGGGCAGAGGCGGTTGGCGTTACCAATACCCGCCGTTTGTCGCTGTCGCTGCGGGTGCGTTGCAAATAACCTTTTTGCTCTAAGGTTTTTACCGCAATGGTAAGTGTACTTGCGGTAATTTGTAGCTTTGCGGCAAGCTCAGCCATTGTATTTGTTTCTTTTTCTTGCGCATGATATACTGCTTCAATTACATGCATTTCGTTTACAGATAAATTGCAAAAAGTGCCTTTGGCAAGGCTGGATTCTTCAAGACGCAGTACATCATTAAAAACACTTACAATAAATTCATTTATTTGCTTTTCTTGTATTGTCATGCTTTTATGTTCCTCACATATCAGATATTTATTACTTTGAAGTACAAACTTTGAACATCAAAGTAATAACAAAATATATTTTATCAAAAAATTAAAAAATGTCAATACTAATTTGAAGTTCAAAGTAATTTTGTAAAAATAAGCAAAAAAACACTCTGCATGGCTGTTCATACAGAGTGCCTGAAATTATTTGTCGTTTTCCTCTAAAATATTTGCGGTAAAGGTGCCAATGGTAATGGTGCTTACTACAACATCTTCTACAGGTTTATCGTTTTCGTCTACCTCTACTGCCGCAATTTTGTCTACAATATCCATGCCTTTAATTACTTGGCCAAATACAGTATTTAAGTTATCCAAATAGGGGGCACCGCCGGCTGCCTGATAAGCTTTAATTACGGCGTCGCGCCACCCTGCGTCCAGCATTTTTGTGGTTAAGGTATCAGGTACGCTGTTTTGCGGGCAGGCAACGATAAAAAACTGGCTGGTATTGGTACCGCTTACGTTTTCGCTGTCGCGGTTACTCATGCTTAATGCGCCTGCATAATGGTGTAATTTGTCGGTAAATTCGTTTTCAAAAGGTACACCCCAGTAGCTTTCTCCACCGCTTCCTGTAGCGGTAGGGTCACCGGATTGAATGATAAAATCAGATACTACCCGGTGAAAGGTTAACCCGTTGTAGTAGCCTTTTTGGGAAAGATTAATAAAGTTTTCTACAGCTTTAGGGGCATATTGCGGGTAAAGCACGCAAATAATAGTACCAAGCGAAGTATCAATGGTAGCAATGGTGTCCCCTTCCTTAGGGGTTACAAATTGCAGCTCTTCACTTTCTACAGTGCTACGTTTTTGCAAAAAACCCATTTTGGCTTTACAACCTGTAAAAAGAGAAACAACTACTACAGATATCATAAAAAATGGTAAAATTCTTTTTAGCAAAATATCGCTCCTTTATTTTAAGTTACAGGCAGCTTGGCGGTTATAATATAAAATATGCAAAAGCTGCCAACGTCACGGATAAAAATAAAACATGCAACGGAATTAAAAAATAAATTTACTTTCCCGTTTGTAGGTTTGTAAAATTATTATACCACATTCTACTGGTAAAAAGTTAATTTGATATGAACAATATCACAAAATAAAAAGATTAAAATGGTAAAAATTAGATATAAATGTAAAAATTTAATCTATTAAGCTTATGGAATAGAAGATAGGGAATAGGTAACATTAGGCACATAATTTTGTGAGAAATACCAAAACTGACTTCTGTTAAAAATGTAGAGTTGACTATTTGCCTCAATGCGGGTAAAATTTATTTAGATAATCCAAGCAACAGGAAAGGAGTATATACCCATGCAGGAAGAGTATAATCCCGATATTATGACACTTACCGATGAAGACGGTAAAGAGCATGTGTTTGAAGTATTAGACGCGATAGATTTTGAAGGAACACGCTACATGGCAGTAGTGCCTTATGCAGATGGCAGTGCCGAGCAGTTAGAGGAAGATGCCAATTTAATTATTATGCGTGTTGGCGAAGAAGACGGCGAAGAATATGTAGACATCGTAGACGATGATGAAGAGTTTTACGAGGTAGGCGAGGTATTTAGCAAACGCTTACAGGAGTGGTTTGACGTAGAAGAATAAGAAAGCGCCCTGCAAAATTCGATTTGTTGCATCTATATATAATCCTACAATTATAGAAAAGGGAGCCCGGATGTCTTAGTGAGGGGATTGCAGACCTCCCGCCGTAAGGCGGAAGAAGGGAGCGTGAAACTCCGGCAGGGCACCCACCTGCTGAGTACAGTAGGTTTTCTATTAGGTGCAAACGGTTTTGCGGGGCATTTATTTTAACAAAGCGGCAGTTTATAGTTTTATAAACTGAATGATAACGTGAACTTTTATAAAAGAAAGGTCCCTTAATGCGGGGCTTTTTTTGCATTCAAACCCAAAACAGCAGCAAATTCAGAGAAAATAGTTGGTTTTTGTTGCATTTTAAAGCATTAAAATTTATACTGTACTTATCACTTTATCTAAATAAGGAGTAAACCGATATGATAAAAGAAACCATTTGGCAAGACAGAAGCCGCATTTTAGGTATGCCGATTACATTTACAAAATATGCTTTGACAGAGGACAGATTGTTTTTGCAAAAGGGTTTGTTAAACCAAACAATGGATGAGATTTTATTGTATCGCGTTAGAGACATAAGCTGGAGCTGTAGTTTGGGACAGCGTATTTTTGGCGTGGGCACCATTAAAGTGCTTTCTTCTGATAAATCTTTACCGCAATTAGAGCTGAAAAATATCAAAGGCTCTATGGAGGTAAAAGAATTGCTTCACAAGCAAGTGGAGGAAATGAAAATTGCCAGACGTATGCGTGTAGGTGAATTGTTGGATAACGGCGCAGACCATGAGGATTGCCAAGACGAGCTGCTGGACGACTAAAATATAGCGGTAAAAATTTAAAAGTAAAATAAAAGCGGTGCAACAGCTTAGTCTGTTTGCACCGCTTTTTATTTTATATTTATTCTCTTGTGCGCTTTTCGCCCATGTATACAAAGGCAATGGCATCGGGGCCTGTGTTGGTGCTTACTGCACTGCCCAGTTTAAAAATTAAAGTAGGGGCATAGCCCATTTCTTTTTTAGCAAGTTTGGCAAGTTCTGCTGCGCGAGTGTCATCGGTTGTGCCAATCATATAGGGTTCGTTTGGTACAATACGCTGTTTTAACAGCTTTAACATGGCGGGCATAACAGCAGCATCGCCACGAACCTTGCTTTGTACCTGGCTCTTGCCGTCAATTAAAGTGACAATGGGCTTTAATCCCAATAATTCTCCGGCAAAAGCAGCGGCGGCACTAACGCGTCCGCTTTTTTTCATAAAGCGGAGAGTATACGCAGCTAAAATAACCTCCATAGAGGCAAAGGCTTGCTCTAAATCTTCTAAAACAAGTTTAACCTCTGCACCGTTTTTTATTTTTTTTGCGGTTTCCAACACATGGTAGCCGTACACCATGCTATAGGTGTGACTGTCAACAATATGGATACGCAAATTGCTGTTTGGGCGCTCCTCTTTAAACTGGATAGCAGCCAAATGTGCGGCATCGTTTGTGGCGCTGCCTGCCGCGCAAATAGTAATGTGAATGACATCGGTATAGCCTGCGTCGTCATACGCCATATATTTGTCTAAAAACTGTATAGAAGTAATGTGAGCAGTGCTGGGCATACCCTCGGCAGTACGCAGCATTTCATAATACTCATCAAAAGTAAAATCAACACGCTCGGTGTAGCTTTTACCATCTAAGGTAATAGCAAAGTTCATAATATCGATGCCATACTTTTCCTGCATATCAACAGGGATATCGCTGGCAGAATCTGTTAAAATAATTGTTTTACTCATCTATACACGTCCAATCATATTTTGTTAAGCTGCCGGTGTCTTGCAATCCCTCAAAATCCCACTGCCGTAAGGTTTCGTATACAGCTATTGCCACTGTATTGGATAAATTTAAACTGCGGGCATCTGGGTTAGGCAGCATGGGCAAGCGCACACAATTTTTTTTGTTTTCATATAACAGCTGTTCGGGCAGCCCTGCGTCCTCTCTGCCAAATACCAAATAGGTGGTAGAGGGGTAGGGTACATCTGTGTAGCGGTGCAAGCCCTTGGTTGTAAAATAAAAGTATGGACCGCTGTTTTTTTCAAAAAAATCGTCCATGCTCTCATAGTATGTTATGTCAAGTAAATGCCAGTAGTCAAGACCTGCACGTTTTAAATGTTTATCGGTAATTGTAAATCCCATGGGCTTTACAATGTGCAGGCGGGCGCCTGTGGCGGCACAGGTGCGTGCAATGTTTCCTGTGTTTTGTGGTATTTGCGGTTCTACTAATACAATGTTTAGTTTACCCAATATTATTCTCTCCCATCAAAAATTTCAGCATAGGCTCTAAACATACGCCAAGCTGTGGCGAAGTTTTAGCATCAAAAGTAGCTTGCACACATTTTTCTACAAAGCGTGCAGCTTTAAAAACGGCTTGCTGTAAGGTGTAATTTTGCAGCACAAAGCCGGTTAATACAGCAGTAAAAAGGTCTCCTGTGCCGGGATAATATACAGGTGTGTAGCAACAAGCAACGGTAAAATATCCGTTCTCCTTGCTATAGCC
>JAQUTM010000173.1 GCA_028694405.1 Oscillospiraceae bacterium | reverse complement strand
CTATGTCCGCTTGCGCCATGAAGCTGGCAAAGGGAACAGAGACTACCGTTACCCAAGACTTTTTTAAAGCATTTAAAGAAAATTTTAAGCAAGCTACAAAAATCTTTTTTGTTTTGTTGCCCATAGCTATTGTACTAATAGCTGACATCTGGTTTTGGAATACGGTAAACACACAGATGGCTAAAGTAATGGGCATCTTAAGCCTTTGTCTATGTGTGCCTTACGCGCTTATCTTAATGTACGTTTTTGCCATGCAGGCTTACTTTGAAAACACCGTAAAAAACACGATTATTAACGCTTTGCTGTTTGCGTACCGTAACCCCATACAAACGTTGCACAATGCCGTTATTATCGTTTTATGCGTACTGCTTAATTGCACCATTATTTATGTAAATATTTTTACGTTGGTGTTTGGGCTTGGCTGGGTAGGCTATTTGTGCTCAAAAGCACATGTCTCGGTTTTTTATAACCATTTGGAAAGACAGAGATTAAAAGCGCAAGAGGAAGAAGGTAAACAAACACTGCAAGAAAAATAAAGAGCCACAGAAAAAACTTCTGTAACTCTTTAGCCTTTATTTTTTATCTTGCTTTATTTGGTAAATTTTACGGTAATCATGGGGAGACATTCCTGTGCCGGCTTTAAACATGCGCGTAAAGTGGGCAGCCGTGGTATAGCCTGTTTGCTCTGCTACTTCGCTTATTTTTATGTTTGTAGTTTCCAGCATATCTTTGGCGGCGTGCAGCCGAACGCTGTTTATATACTCTACCAAACTTAGGTTTGTTGTCTTTTTAAACAGCCTGCTTAAATAGTAAGGACTCAAATAAAAACGTGCTGCAATATCTGCCAAGCTCAACTTTTCTTTGTAATTTGATGCAATATAGTGTGTTATTTCATCTATTGTTTTGTTTTTGATTTTTGGCGATTCGTCCACCTGCGTTTTTTGATGGGTGATGATTTCGGTTAAATACAAAAGCAATTCGCATAAAAGTAGACGGCTTAAGGCTTCGTTTTGAGGTGAAAGCGCATTTTTTTCGTTTGCTTGTACCAAACGCTCTAAAATATCTTCCAATAATGCCTGCTGTTTCATATTGGTGGGCAAAACCTTAATGTTGGCGCTCATGACAGCCAACAAATCTACCCCTGTTAAGCTGTTTGCAATGGGGGCAATATACTCTTCGTTAAAGTTTAAAACAATGCGGGCGTGTGGATTATCGTCTACACTGCCGGTTTTATGCACTTCGTCTTTGTCAATCAGCACAATATCTCCGGCATTGATAAAATATGCGGAATCTTCTATAAAATATTTGCGCGTGCCGGCTAGCTGATAATAAAGTTCATACTTTTTGTGCATATGAAAGGTACCCATGTTATAGCCGGCTTCTCGGCGGGTCTTTTCAATAAAAAAATCATAATGAGGCGAGTAAACATATTCTTTAACCATAATTTATTAAGCCTCCTTTTTTTTAGCATATAACAATTTGGCTTTTCAGTCAAATAAAAAGCCACACTTTTAAATAAATCTTCAAATGAATGGACGGAACACATGATAAAGTTTACATTTTCTGCTGTTTTTACACGCAGTATAACGGCTGAGCTGATTAACGATACCTGTTACTATGCGGGCACAGAATATGAAGTTCTGGTAAACGATATAGTGCAGTTTCAAACAGATAAAAACGTGTTTTCGGTGTACAATTTAAAGCCCGGTACCTGCTACACCGTTACAGTGCGTAACGAGAAAAACAGCTTTAGTCAAAAAGTTACAACCTTGGAAGAGGCGGTTTATCTGGACGTAAAACGCTTTGGTGCAATCGGCGACGGCGTTGTTAACGATACCGCTATGCTGCAAGCTGCAATTATGTGCTGTCCTTGTGGCGGTACAGTGAGTATCTCCCAAGGTACTTATCGTGTGGGGGCACTTTTTTTAAAAAGTGATATTACCATCGAAATTAAAAAAGGCGCAACCTTAAAAGGGTTAAACGAACGACGCTTTTATCCTGTTTTACCCGGCGTAAGCGTAGCAGAAAATGAACGTGATGAATATTATTTGGGCTCATGGGAGGGTAATCCGCTGGATAGCTATGCCAGTTTAATCACCGGCATAAATGTAAGTAATGTTGATATTATCGGCGAAGGTGTTTTAGACGCCGACGCGCAAAACGGTGATTGGTGGGAAAATCCAAAAGTGCGCAGAGGCGCATGGCGCCCACGCATGTTCTACTTAAAAAATTGCAGTGACATTCGTGTGCAGGGCGTAACCTTTCAAAATTCTTATGCATGGACGCTGCACCCCTGCTTTACGCAGCGCCTTGAGCTGTTGGACATTAAAGTGTGCAATCACGCCATGTCGCCCAACACAGACGGAATTGACCCCGAAAGCTGTAGCGAAGTAAAAATTATCGGGGCAAAAATTTCGGTGGGAGATGACTGCATTGCCATAAAGAGCGGTAAAATGTTTATGGGTCAAAAGATGAAAACACCCACACAAAATGTGATGATACGAAATTGTCTCATGGAGCGTGGTCATGGTGGCGTGGTAATTGGCAGCGAAGTGGGTGCAGGCGTAAATAACATTACCGTACAGCAGTGCGTGCTTTGTAATACAGACAGAGGCTTACGCGTAAAAACAAGGCGTGGCCGCGGTAAGCTAAGCATTCTGGATACCATACAATTTACAAACGTAAAAATGCACGGCGTGTTAACCCCTTTTGTAATCAATATGTTTTATTTTTGTGACCCCGACGGACACAGCCCTTATGTAGAAAATAAAGCGGTACAGCCCATAGATGATTTTACCCCCCGTGTTGGCAGCTTGATTTGCAACGACGTAACCTGTGTAAACTGTGGCTGTGCAGGCGTGTTTATTTATGGCTTGCCAGAGCAGCCTGTGGAAAAATTAGAAATGGTAAACGTTTCGATTGCTTTTGATCAAAATGCACAGCCGGGTATGCCTGCCATGATGGACGGTATAAAAATGATGAAAAAGCAGGGTATTTTTATAAAAAACATAAAACAGCTATCGTTTGAAAACGTAACCATTACAGGGTACGAAGGTGAAAAGATGATACTGGACGGGGTAGAGGATTTTAGAGAGGTATAAACATATGACTGATACCAAAAGAGTACAGCAGCAGTTGCAGCAATATATTGACTATTTGATTGAAAACAGTGATGCAAAGCACCCGATGTGGAATATTGAAATGATTCGCAGCGGAAAAGAAAACAAGTGGAATTATATAGACGGCTGCATGATAACAGCTGTTTTGCAATTATATAATATTACAAAAGATGAGAAATATTTGCGGTTTGCAGATGATTTTATTGGCTTTTTTGTGCAGGAGGACGGCTCTATCACTACATATAATTGTGAAGAGTATAATCTGGATAACATAAATCCGGGCAAAACCTTGTTTACACTATATCGCTTGACAGGAAAAGAAAAATACAGAAAAGCAACAGACACAATTTATGCCCAGCTGAAAACTATGCCACGCACAAAAGAAGGTAATTTTTGGCACAAGGCAATTTACCCAAACCAAGTATGGCTAGACGGTTTATACATGGCACAGCCATTTTATATGGAGTATGAAACAAGCTTTAACAATATGCAGAATTGTATGGATATTTACCGTCAGTTTTGTAATGTAGAGGCGAAAATGAAGGACGAAGAAACCGGCCTTTATTACCATGGATATGATGAAAGCCGTGAAATGTACTGGGCGGATAAAACAACAGGGTGCAGCCAAAATTTTTGGTTGCGTGCCTTGGGTTGGTTTGTGATGGCACTGACAGATACACTTGAAAAAATGGACGAACAGATGTATTATGAGTATCGTTATTTGCAAAGTATGTTAAAAAGCTTAGTAGAATCGATTGTGCGGTACCAAGATGAGAGCGGAATGTTTTATCAGATAATAGATAAAAAAGATGCTCCGGGAAATTATCTGGAAACCAGCGGCAGCGCCATTATTGCTTACGGTATTTTAAAAGCTGTGCGTTTGGGGTATTTGCCTGGGCGATTTTTAGCGTACGGAAAAAAAGCTTTTTATGGTACCATTGAAAAATATCTTACCGTATCTGCACAGGGCGCTTTGCAGCTGGGAGGCATTTGCCTGGTGGCCGGTTTAGGCGGGGCACAAAAGCGTGATGGCTCTCTGGCTTATTACTTTAGCGAGCCCGTTGTAGAAAATGAGGCAAAGGGCGTGGCTCCTTTATTGCTGGCTTATACTGAAATTTTGCAGATACAAGAATAAAATTTGACAGGTATGAGGAGGAAAGGCATGTTTAAATTTGGCGTTCGTGCCCATGATTACGGTAAAAAAACCGCAGATGTCTTGTTTGCTGAAATGGCTGCCGATGGATTTACAGGTATGCAGCTGGCTTTGAATAAGGCCATAGAGGAAATTACATCTATCTGCGATGTGACAGAGAAAGATGTAAATTTACTGCAAGATGCTTTAAGCCGCAACAGCATGGAAATTGCTGTTTTTGGCAGCTATGTAGAACTTGCAATGGCTGAGGAAC
>JAQUTM010000172.1 GCA_028694405.1 Oscillospiraceae bacterium | reverse complement strand
CTCCTTTTTATCGGATTTTTTCAGCTTATTCATTATATTCGTTTTAAATACAGAAACTTTACAGCTAACAGCTTCTTTTGCACGCGCTACGGTAGGAGAGGCATTTGCCAACATCATTGCAATAAGTGCTATAGCAGAAATCGGCATACGATATTGGTCTGCTCCGCGTAAAAATTCCGGAAGCAAAACAATGATACAAGCCGCAATTACGCTGCCTAAAATATTACCCATGCCGCCTAAAACAACCATTACTAAAACTTCGATAGAAACATTATAAGTAAAGTCGCCGGGTTCTACTATGGTTTTGTAAAAGCCAAAAATTACACCTGCTGCTCCGGCAAAAAATGCCGCAATAGCAAAAACCTTCATTTTAAATTTGCCAATTTCAATGCCGATAGACTCTACTACGATGGAATTATCCCTAATAGCCGTAATGGCACGGCCATGTCTGCTGTTTACTAAATTATGTACCACTATAATGGTGATAAGCAGCACAATATAAGCCCATGTAAAAGCCTGTAGCTTAGTGGCAAAACTGGGCACACCCGTCAACCCTTTTGTGCCCCCTGTGAAAGGTAAAATTTTGGCAAAAGAACGAATTATTTCGCCAAACGCCAAGGTAACAATAGCCAAATAATCTCCACGCAAGCGCAAAATAGAACCGCTTATTAAAAAGCCGCCAATCGCTGCTACGCCACCGCCAATTAACACACCGCCAATAAATTTAATAACAATAGGAAAATTTGTGTTAACGGCAAAAATACAACCCGCATAAGCGCCCAGCGCGTAAAATCCGGCATGTCCCAAGGAAAGTTCGCCTAAAAAGCCTACTACTAAGTTTAAAGATACCGCCAAAACAGCGCTATAGCACATACGAATTAAAAGTGACTGCATACTGCGCGACATAAGCCCTTGTGTAATAGCTACATAAGCTATCAGATACACCGCTGCCGCTCCAAAAACAGGCAGCAGCATTTTTAAATTAAACTTTTTTTTCATACCCCTGCCCTACACTTTCTCTATACGTTTTTTGCCCAAAATACCTGCCGGTTTTAATATGAGCATAATGATAATAATCGCATAGGCTACACCATCAGAGGCAGGCGCCAAACCTTCCGGCAGATAGCTTACCGTCATCGTTTCAATAATACCTATCAGCAAACCGCCAATCATAGCACCGGGGATACTGCCAATTCCACCAAATACAGCGGCTGCAAATGCCTTAATGCCAAAAACAGAACCGGTGTAAGGGTCTAATGTACGATACTTTGCCGCATACAAAATAGCTGCAATACCAGCTAAAGCAGAACCGATTATAAAAGTTACGGATATGGTACGGTTTACATTAACACCCATTAGTTCCGCTGCACCTTTGTCTTCAGAAACCGCCAGCATAGCACTGCCCATTTTGGTTTTATTTATAAATAAGTTTAAGCCCACCATTATAATTATAGTAACTACCCAAATAAGTATAGAAACACCTGCAATGGAAATATTTCCAATTTTTACGTCGCCCAGTACAATAAACTCTGACAAAAAGCGGCGCTGTGAACCGAAAATAAGTAAAGCTAAATTTTGCAACAGATAGCTTACACCAATGGCAGTAATTAAAACAGCTAAAGGGGTGGATTCGCGCAAAGGCTTGTAGGCAAGCTTTTCCACCGTAAAGCCCAAAGCCGCACATATAACCACGCAGAGCAGCAAAACAATCGGCAAAGGCAAGCCCATTTGCGTAAGCCCTACCAATATTGTATATGCGCCAACCATAATAACATCGCCGTGCGCAAAGTTAAGCATTTTTGCTATACCGTATACCATGGTATAGCCCAAGGCAACCAATGCATAAACACTGCCTAAATTAAGGCCGTTTACCAATGTTGTAATAAAAGTTTGCATTTTTTCTACCAGTCCTTTCGCTGTGCTTTGCACAAAATGGGTACCTATTTAAAGTAAATAAGTTACTCTCTTATGCAGATTTGTACCATAACACGAAAATATGCTCTCAAGTTATCGTACAATCTGCATAGCAATATTTTATAAAAGAAAAGGCCGACTTTAAATGTACAAGCACACGCAGTGGCCCCTACAATAAGTAGGTAACAGCACGCTTGGCGTTTCGCTTTTGCATTTTAAGCCGGCCTCCCGATTGATATTTATTTTATCAAGCTAAGATTATTGTGCAACGTAATTGCCGTCTACAATTTTAGCAACCTTAGCACCTTTGTTGGCATCACCGTTTTCATCAAACGTCATGGTACCGGTTAAACCGACTACTTCAATTTCATGCATAGCGGCAACAAGTGCTTCGTTGTTAATGTCAGAAGCTGCTTTCACATCACATTTTTCCATAGCAGCTTTCATGCAGTAAATTGCATCGTAAGCGTCTGCTGCAAATTGGTCCGGCTCTGCGTTGTATGCAGCTTTGTATGCAGCAACAAATTTTTGTACATCTGCATTGCTGTCACTGGCAACAAACGGTGTCAGGTAAATCATGCCTTCAACCAATTTTGCATTGTCGCCTTCCAGGTAGCTTAAGATACCATCAATGCCGTCGCCGCCGATAAGAGGCAAAGTCATTTTTTGGTTGTTGGCTTCAATCGCAATCTGAGCGGCTTTTTCTGCATAAATGGGCAAGAACACAAAGTCTGCATTGGACTCTGCAACTTTAGAAATTTGTGCGCTAAAGTCTGTAGCATCTTTTGAAAAAGAGGTGTCTACTACTATTTCTCCGCCCAAAGCTGTCCACTCTGCTTTAAATGCATCACACATACCGGTGCTGTAAGTATCATCTTGGTTATAAATAACAGCAACTTTTGTGTATTTTAAAGTGTTGTAAGCATATTTTGCCATTTCGGTGCCTTGTAGAGGATCGGTAAAGCAAACACGGAAAGCATTTGCATTTTCGGCAGCCTCTGCTTGAGAAGCACTAGGTGTAACTTGCAAAATACCGTCTGCTTTAACAAGGTCATTTAAAGCAACAGAAGCACCGGAAGTAACGGCACCCATCATCATTTGCATACCTTTATCCATCAATTTTTCATAGGCTGATTTTGCTTTTGCGCCGTCCGCCTCATCGTCTTCAAACATAAGCTCCAGCATAACACCGTTAATGCCGCCTGCTGCATTAATTTCTTCTACAGCAATGGTAGCACCGTTTTTAACAGAGTTGCCATAAGTAGCAGCACCACCTGTTAAGGGACCTGTACCGCCAATTTTAATTGTGTCACCGGCCGCTGCAGTGCCTGCGCTTGTTCCTGTGCTTGTGTTGCCGCAGCCTGCAAATGCACTAACTACAAGTGCAAGCACTACACACAAAACAACTACTTTTTTCAATGTTTTCATTTTCGTATACTCTCCTCCTGCATAAATGTACTCCCCCATAAGACAACTGTTATCCTACGGAATATTCCTTATTATACTACACTACTAAAGTGAAGTAAAGGGAAACACATTAAAAAGTAAACCACAACATTAACAAAAATAAGCCACTTTTTAATGTATTTCCGTGTTAAAATGCCTTGTTTTAAAAAAAATGATTATATTTAAGATAATTTCTTGCTTTTTTCTGCTATATATGTTTTAAAATCCGTTTTTTTGCGACATTAAATTCTGTATTTAGGTTTATTATATTAAGTTACACTTTCCTATATAAAAAACATAGCTTTTTCTGTTGCGTAATCAAAATGGTTATAGATGATTTAAGCTCACTCGGTCTCTTTTAGCTTTTCTGCTACCAAACAGTTAATTTTAACCGGATTGGCGCGTCCTTTTGTAATGCGCATCACCTGTCCAACCAAAGCTTGCAGCGCATTTGTTTTGCCCTTTTTATAATCTTGCACAGCGGCTGTATTTTCTTTTAACACCTGCATAACAAGGGGCAGTAAAACGCTGTCATCACTTATCTGTGCCAAGCCCTGTTGCTCTATCAGCACAGCGGGAGTTGCATCTTTTTCCCACATCTGCTGTACCAGCTGTTTGCAGGTGCTGCTGTTGATAACACCGTCCCCTGTTAAAGTGGCAAGCTGTGCCATATGCACACCCGCAATGGGTACGCAGGTTTCGTCTTGAGGCAAAAGACGCATAACGTCTGACAAAATAATGTTTGCAGCAAGCTGCGGATAAGCCGTTTGAGCTGCAACTGCTTCAAAGTAATCTGCCACTGCCCGAACGCTAACCAGCTGCTCGGCACCATATGCGCTAATGCCCCACCGCTCTATATATTGTGCCTTGCGTACATCAGGCAAGGTGGGAATTTCACCTTTTAAAAGCTCTAAAGCTTTAGCTGTCACCTCGATAGGTGCTAAATCAGGGTCTGGAAAATAGCGATAATCGTCTGCGTTTTCCTTGCGGCGCATAGAATAAGTTTTTCCTGTAGAGGGGTCAAAACGGCGCGTTTCCTGCACAATTTCTTCCTCGCTTTCTACAGCTTTTACTTGACGTTCAAACTCATATTCAATCGCCTTTCCCACATACTGAAAACTGTTTAGGTTTTTCATTTCCGTGCGTGTACCCAAAGCTTGTTCGCCCTTTTTGCGGACAGAAAGGTTTACATCGCAACGTAAACTTCCCTCGTTCA
>JAQUTM010000014.1 GCA_028694405.1 Oscillospiraceae bacterium | reverse complement strand
GTGTTGGATACCCATTACTTTACAAATCATTTGAAATTACCTCTTATTACTTTCTGCACCTAATATGTGTTGTTTTTTAGGTTTTAGGGGGTGCGTTCCCTATGCAATTTATAATAAGACATTTCATAGCCGTTAAAAAACCGACAATTCTATTGACAATGTTTTAGGCATAGTATATAATTACTAATTGTGTAAAGCTATTAGCTTTACAGTACAAAATCATCTCCAAAGGAGTGTTGGCTATGTCCAAAAATCTGGAGATTTCCTTTTTACTGGATTTTTACGGTGAGGTGCTGACAGAAAAACAGCGCGACGTAATGGAACAATATTATAATGACGATTTATCCTTGGCAGAAATTGCAGACAATTTTGGAATTACCCGCCAAGGTGTACGCGATGCCATAAAACGCAGTGAGACAATTATTTTGGAGCTGGAAGAAAAGGTTGGCTTTGCCCGCCGTTACAAAGCGGTACAAGACGGGGTTAACGAGATAGAAAGCCTGGTGCGCAGCATACGGTTTTGCAACCAGGAAAATTACACCTATGCCACAAGTCAATCTATTCAAACAAACAGCGATAAAATCTTGACAATTATAAAAAATATTTCTGATTAGGAGGCCTGACGTGGCATTTGAAAGTTTAAGCGATAAATTGAGCAACGCCTTTAAAAAGCTGCGTGGCAAAGGCAAGTTAAACGAAAACGATATTAAGCTTGCTATGCGTGAGGTACGCATGGCGCTGTTGGAAGCGGACGTTAACTACAAGGTGGCAAAAGAGTTTATTGCCACAGTTAGTGAGCGTGCGGTTGGCGCCGAAGTTATGAACAGCTTAACCCCCGCCCAACAGGTAATTAAAATTGTAAACGAAGAGCTTTGCAACCTAATGGGCAGCGAGGCAGTGCGGATTCGGTTTGAAAGCAAAGGCCCCACAGTTATTATGATGTGCGGTTTACAGGGCGCGGGTAAAACAACGCACACCGCAAAGCTTGCAAAATTTTATTTAAAAGAGGGAAAACGCCCTTTATTGGTAGCGTGTGACATTTATCGTCCCGCCGCTATCGACCAGCTTAAAATTGTAGGCGAAAAAGCCGGTGTACCCGTGTTTGAACTGGGACAGGAAAAACCGGAAATAATTGCAAAAAAAGCGTATAACCATGCCAAAGACTATGGCAACGATTTGGTTATTTTGGATACCGCAGGCCGTTTGCATATAGACGAAACTTTAATGGACGAGTTAAAGCGTGTAAAAGCAGCCGTGCCTGTTAACGAAACGCTGCTTGTAATTGACAGCATGGTTGGTCAAGACGCAGTAAACGTTGCCAGCAGTTTTCATGACAGCATTGGCATAGACGGTGTTATTTTAACAAAGCTGGACGGCGATACCCGCGGTGGTGCGGCACTTAGCGTGCGCAGCGTTACAGGAAAACCCATTAAGTTTGTAGGCGTTGGCGAAAAGCTGGACGATTTAGAGGTTTTTCACCCGGACCGTATGGCAAACCGTATACTGGGTATGGGCGATATGCTGAGCTTAATTGAAAAAGCCCAGCAGACCCAAGATGTTAAAAAAGCCGAAGAGACAGCACAGCGTTTAATGAGCAATAAGTTTGACATGAACGATATGCTGGACCAATTCAGCCAAATGAAAAAAATGGGCGGCATTGGCGCTTTGCTTGGTATGATGCCGGGCGGCAACAAAATAAATGCCGATGACATAGATACCAAACAGATGGACCGCATAGAGGCTATTATTTTAAGTATGACAAAAGCCGAGCGCGCAAAGCCATCTATTATTAACCCCCAGCGCAAGCGCCGCATTGCCGCAGGCAGCGGCACCGAGGTGCAGGACGTAAACCGACTGCTGCGTCAGTTTCAGCAGATGAGCAAAATGATGAAGCAGGCAAAGAAAAACCCAAAGGCTTTTGGACGCCGTTTTGGGCTGTAACAGGTTAATCTCCACAAGAGAAACGCTCTTGTATGGTTGACAATATAAATTATATAAACATTTTTGGAGGACAAAATAATGGCAGTTAAAATCAGATTGCGTCGTATGGGCGCTAAAAAAGCTCCTTTTTACCGTGTAGTTGTAGCAGATTCTCGTTGCCCACGCGACGGCCGTTTCATTGAGGAAATTGGCACCTATGACCCCACAAAAGAGCCCGCAATGGTTGACATTGACGTAGAAAAAGCTAACAAATGGATTGCAACAGGCGCACAGCCCACCGATACCGTTCGTGCTTTATTGAAAAAAATAGAGAAATAAGCTTACCTGCAAAGTACAATGAAATGCTTGCTTTTGCGGGCATAACAGATGTGGAGGTTTCATTATGGAAAAACTTTTATTAACCGTTGCCAAAGGCCTGGTAGAAGACAAGGATGCCGTAAAAGTATCCGTTGACGAGGCCAATGACGAGGGAGTCGTAGTATATCATCTTAGTGTTGCCGAGCAGGATATGGGCCGTGTTATTGGAAAGCAAGGCAGAATTGCCAAGGCTATCCGTGTGGTTATGCGTGCCGCCGCTGTACGCATCAATCAAAAAGTAATGGTCGAAATTGATTAGTATAGCTTTATATACGAAGACCCTGTTTATTTAGGCAGAGCCTTCCTTTCTATATGTAAAAATGCTGTAGGCAAATGTGCCTATGGCATTTTTTCGTTGTATCTCCATATTTTAGGGCGTGCGGCTAACTCTGCCAGGGCGTCCAGTAATTTCAGGCAATAATTGCAAACGTGCGGGGTATAGTAACAGCATGGAGGTGTTTTTACACATGAATAAAGATGACTATACCTCGTATATGGACCCAACTCAAATGGACGATAGTATATTAAGCAGCTTTTATCACGGGCGCAAAGACGCAATGCCCGGAAAAGGCACGCCCAAGGAGGGGTACAAACGTGAACACGAAAATGCCGAAAAATCAAAATCCAGCTCCCTGCGAGGAGTTGAACCGTCTGAAGTCCCGTATGCAGCAGACGAAACCCATAGCAGCGCAGATTACGGAACCGCTGCCTCCGATAGTACCGGTGACGACTACCGAGCCACCAATTACGCCTTAGCCGATTATGACACCGCAGGTTTGTTTCAAGATATAGATGAGCAAGACGATGAAGCGACCGGCAGCGTAGAAAACGAACAAAACAGATAATTTTGTGCTATACTGGTTATAGAAGCCTTACAGGGGTTGCTATAACCAGTATTTTTGTTAAGAGAGTTGTACCATGATAAAAAGAAAAGTTCGTGCCGGACAAAATGCGGTACATAATCAAAAAATAAATTATAAAGCGTTACGCAGTAAAAACCAACGCGCGGACGGCAGCGTTTGGTACAACGAGGCAATAGATGAAAAAGGGTATTTTCTCAACCAACATTTGTTAAAGGACGTGCAGTTTGGCGCCTATACCAGTGATTATAACGGCTGTGGCTGGGTTGCCGCTTATAACGCTTTGCTTATGCTGGGGCAGCCTATGGCGTGTACAAAGGTGATTAGCGGGTTAGATGAACACCTGCAATGGAAAGGGAAGCTTGGCCTTAGTATGGCTGCACTAATGGGCTTTTTTTTAAAGCAAGGCTGCCAAATAAATTTTGGAATAGGCTTAAAAAGTATTGAAAAAAATGCCCAAACAGCGCAGACTAACATCTTGTATTATTTTCACCCCAAGTTTAAAGGAGCCCACTTTGTTGCCTTTATTAAAAAGCCTTTTAAAGATAAAGACGGCAACGCAAAATACCAGTTTTATAACAGCTTAAATGCACCGCTTTATGCCAACGGCAAAACAGTAGCGCGCATAATACCTGCCCGTGAGGAAATTTACAATGCCGCAGGCGACCCGGAACCTTATGAAGTGGTATATGACCGTGTATATGCACCGGGCGGCCGCAGCGACGTGCGTACTTTTTCTCAGTTTATGCAGGCAGAGCAAACAGCCGCGGGGGATACCATTCCCCTTATGCTTGCCATCAGCATTTGGAAAAAAACTGACGCCCAGACAAGGTGAATTAAATATAAAAGCCGCCCAAAATCTGTAAAAGACTTTTGGCGGCTTTTTTTAGCGGTGTTCGGCACTGGCCACAATATATTTATAAATTTTTGCTTTGTACGCATCGTACAGGCCCAAATTGATGTACAAGTCTTTGTAATATTCAAACAGACTTTTTTTAATTTGCATTACATTTATGGGGTTAATTGCGGTGGCAGTAAGGCTGGTTTTGTTTTTTACATAGTAGTAAACAGGGCACTGAATGGCGCAAAAACGCTGTGCCACACGAATATATTCCAAATTAAACAAAAAGTCCTCGCTCCATTGCAGCTCTTCGCTGCACTGTATATTGTTCTCTGCAATTAAACTGCGGCGGTATAATTTATTCCACAAAACGCCATAATAAAAGCTTGCAGGTTCGTCCATCAAGTTTTTTGCAAATTGAACCGTATCCATGGGACGCTCATCTAAAATAAAATTGTGTAAAGTAATTTTATCGTTTACCACACGGTAATAAGGCGCAATAATCAAATCTGCGTCAACATCTAACGCTTTTTCCACCATAAGCTGGGTGGCGTTAGGGGGCAGATAGTCATCACTGTCCACAAACTGTAAATAATCTCCCGTGGCAACGGCAATGCCTGCATTGCGCGTGGCAGATACACCGCTGTTGTGGCGGTCCAAAATTAAAATACGGCTGTCAATGCGGGCATATACATGGCATAAAGTTAAGCTGGTGTCATGGCTGCCGTCGTTTACCAAAATAATTTCTAAGTTTTTATAAGTTTGTGTGCGCAAACTTTGTATACAGCGGGCTAGATGAGGCGCTGCGTTGTAAACAGGCACAACAATACTCACTTTTGGAGAATGAGACATAATGGAGAGAAACCTCGCTTTCCCAAATTTACAAATATAATTATTTATAGTATATCACAAAATTTGTTTCTCGTACCTTTTTCCTTTTATAATTAAAAAAAAGTTATTATATTACACCAAAATATAGATAAAAACAACAAAGTTATAGATTTTATTTTTAAAAAATTATCTATAATGTAAAAAATGTGAATAAATTGTATCCAAATTAGTGACTGGCTCGTTTATTATAGTATAATAAAAAAGACACCATAAGGTGCCTTTTACAAGACGGTAAACAATCGGCTTGCAACAAGCCCCACTAGGAGGATTTATATGCTTACTTTTACTTATGCTCTTGCCCCCGAGCGCTTTGCAGAACTGATAAACAGTTTTTTTCTATACAGTTTTTTAGGTTGGATAATGGAATGTATCGTAATTACCTATGAAAAAAAACGGCTTACCAACCGCGGATTTGTTCATGGCCCCTTTTGTATTATTTACGGGTTTGGAAGCATGATAGGTTATGTGGCGTTAAAACCTTTTGCACAAAATGCTATTATTTTATATTGTGTAAGCGCTTTAGCGGCAACTTGCTTTGAATTTTTAACAGCCAAACTGATGATAGCCTTGCTGGGCGATTTTTGGTGGGATTACTCGTCTAAACCTTTCAACTACAAAGGCATATTATGTTTAGAAAGTACCTTGGCGTGGGGCGTAGTTGGGCTGCTGCTGTTTTACTTTTTACATGATTTTGTAGAGGGAGTGGTACGGCTGGTACCCGCAGGCATTGCCTCCCGCGCAGCCGTGGTGCTGGTGGTTTACTATATTATTGATTTTTGCTGGAGTTTTTACATAGCGCGCCGTGAAAAAGCAAACGGCAATACCGCCTATGAGCACTAAGGCGGCTTTAAAACTTTAGGAGTGATTTTCTTGATACGAAGAACAAAAAAACAATGTCCGGAGCTGGTACTGCCGGACGATAAAGAATATTTGGAATGTGTAAAAGACATTTTGCGCAATGAAAGCTTTTTATCGATGCAAAATTTTATCCAGCACGGCACAACCACATGTTTGGAGCATTGCTTAAATGTGTCCTATCGCAGCTATCTGTTTTGCAAAAAACACAATCTCAATTACCGTGCAGCTGCGCGGGCAGGCCTTTTGCATGATTTGTTTTTGTACGACTGGCATTTTCACGCTAAGCTTACCGGCAACTGTTTTCATGGGCTGACGCACCCCAAGTGTGCGCTGGAAAACGCCAGACGTGAGTTTAAACTAAACGATATAGAGGCCAACAGTATTTTGCGGCATATGTTTCCGTTAACACCGCACCCGCCCCGCTATCGGGAGGGAAACGTAATTATGTGGTACGATAAGGTTTGCGGCATTATGGAAATATTGCGCCGCCCTGCCTATAAACAAAGCGCCATATTGGCGCAGCCTATATAAAACAAAACGCACAGAGAGTAAGCTTCTCTGTGCGTTTTATTTTACGGCAAACCATAGTTTTATACAGTGGGTAAAAACAGATAAATATATTTTACAGCGCAAAGCTTAAGTTAATTTTTCTGTGTAAAACCACCGTGGAATAGTGGAAAAGAAAGTTTTTAACTGTACGGTTTATTGTACACCTGTTGAAAGCTTGTTTATAAGTTGAAAAATCTGTCTCTAACCAAAATGGTCGGTTAAAAGTTTCTCTTCGTTTTAACTAAAAATAAAAGTTCTTTGTACACATTTTTAACAACTGCGCTACAAAGAACTTTTTTATAAATAATTTTGGTTTAAATTATTTCATTTTTGCAAATTGGTCAATGGCAGTTTTCAACGTTTCAATGGTTTCGGCTTCGTTGCCGTCCTTTATGCCCTGTACCACACAGTGCTCTAAATGCTCGGTTAAAATAACGCGGGCAGCGCTGCTTACCGCGCTGTTAACAGCACTAAGCTGCATAATAATGTCCTCACATTCTCGCCCTTCCGCTATCATTTCTTTTATGCCTTTAATTTGTCCCTCTATGCGGGATAGACGCCGAATAACGTCTTTACAGTGGTTACAACCCATTTTTTATCCTTTCTATTTTTTGTAGGCGTTTGTTACGTCTACAACAGGCCCAAAGGGGCTAAAAACAATATTTTCTAACCATTTTACGGTTAAAAGGGTAGAGTTTTCGTAAAAAAGCGGCACAACGGGGGCGCCAATAAGCAAGTTGCGCTCGGCTTGGCGATAAAGCGTGGTGCGCTTTGTCATGTTACCCGTGGCGGCAATTTCCGCAATTTCTGCGTCAAAGGCAGCGCTTACAAAACGGGTATAGTTGGTTTTGTCTCCGGTGGCAAAGTGGGTTAAGATAGAGTAAACGTCATTTTGCTGCATACTGAGGGGAAGCAAAATAATGTCATAGCTGCCGCTTTTATAGGCGGTTTCTAACTCAGCGTCGCTCACTTGGCTTACGCTAAAAAATGCCCCCAACTCTTTTTGCCACATCTGGTTTATAGAATCAAAATAAGAAGCCACAAAGCTATCTGTAGGTACCAATACCTTTAAACCGCTTAGCTTTTCCAGCACAACAGGCGTTTCTTTGCCTTGGCTCATCTGTGCGCTTAGCTCTTGCAGGCCGGCTTTCAATAAGCTTGTAACGTCCTGTGGGTAAATGTCGGCTACGCTGCCGGCATATTCTCTAAAGCTGGTGTCTAACATAGTAACGTTTGGCGGCACCAACCCTTCGGCAAAGGTATAATGTTCGTTTTTTTCAAGAGGAGTACGATAAGCCACCGATGCCAGCGCAAGCCGGATATTTGCGTTAGAAAGCTGGGGGTTGGCACAGTTGAAAGCCAAAACCCATGTGGTGGTGCTAAAGCTGTTTTGTCGATACGAATTGGAAGTTAAATCACCTGTAATAATTTCAAGGTCTGTGGTTTCATTATCCAACCGCTGAATTGGCGTGTCAGCTGGAGTGCCGTCCTGGTTTAAGCTGGGCAGTAAAAGGCGTATTCTTTCCACATAGCCCTTGCGTGTGGTGTTGCGCCGCAGCGTTACCCCGTCTGTGCTGTCCCATAGGGTAATTCTAAAATCTCCGCTGGATAAAATATGCTCCATATCCAAACCGTAGCTGCCGTAAGTGCCTTCAAAAAAAGTTTGGTTGCAGGGCATGGCGCCGGGACAGCAAAGCTTGGTAATAAATTCCGGGTCAGGAAAAGCCAGCGTAATTTGCAGCGTATAGGCGTCCAGTGCTTTTACCCCCAAAGCACTTACAGGCAGGGTGCCGTTTAAACAGGCGCCGCTGTTTTGTATGGCGGATAAGGTGTCGGCATAAGGCGAAGCTGTCTCTTTTGTAAATACACGCTGTAAGGCAAAAACAAAATCCTTGGCCTGTACCTCGTATTGAGGACGTGTGTCATCAGTGGGGATTTTCCCTTGATAGCTGTAATAAACCCCGCTTTTTATAGGTATGGTGTAAATAAGGCCGTCATCGCTGACAGTATAGTCGGTAGCAAGGTCTGCGGCAATTTTACCGTCTGCCTGTACCCGAAAAAGCCCACGGTACAGGTTTGTAATAACCGTACGCTCCGCCGCGGTAGAGGCCAGCTGAGGGTCTAAGTTTTAGGCAAAGCGGCAATGTTGTAAGAAAACACTACGGCTTCGTCGCCACAGGCGGTAAACAAAAAGCATAAAAATAAAAATGTACAGAGAAGCTTAAGTAAACGTGGCATAATAGGGGGTTACCTCCGTAAATAGTATTATAAAAGCAAAACAGAAGTAATTTCTGCCTGTGAGTTTGAAGTATGCTGCTTATACCCCCCAAAAAAAAAGAGGGACAAAGCTGCGCGTGGCACAAAGGCTACCAACAGTATACGCCTAATTTACACAAATTAACAAATAACATACAACAATAGTAATATAACAAAAAATGCAGATAAAAACAAACAAAATTTAGCTTCTTTATAAATAAAACGAGAAAGTAGGCAAAAAAACTGCAATAAACAAAAAAGCCCCAATATTTATTTGCTGTAAGGCATAAGCTGCTGCAAACAAAATATTGGGGCAAACGCTAAGCTGTAATTTATAAATCAAACAAAAGAGCACTGTAGCTGGGTATAGGCCAATAGCTTTCGGCTACAAGGCCCTCCAAACGGTCTACTGCACCGCGTAAACGCAGCATTTGGTCGCTGCAAATTTTATAAAAAGCGTGTGCTACACTTGCTGTGTCGGCGTGCATATCAATGCTGTTTACAGCACTTTCCAACGCTTCGCTGTAGTTGGTAACCTCATCAATGGTGGCAACCAGCTTGTTGACGGTTTTTTGTGCGCTGCGGCTGCAAGCACCCTGCTTGATAACATAGTGGTTGGTTTTGGCAACCATACCCAAATAGTCGTATGCGGCAGGTATAATGCTGCGGTTTACCATTTCCAGCATAGTGTTAATGTCAATATGAATAATTTTGCTGTAATATTCGTTCAATACCTCGTAGCGGCTGTGACACTCTATGGCGGTAAATACCTTTGTGCGCTCAAACAAGGCAACGTTCTTTTCACTTATAAAAGCGGGTACGGCGCTTACCATGTTGGGAATATTGGGCAAACCACGCTGTGCGGCTTCTTCTACCCAGTCATTGCTGTAGTTGTTGCCGTTAAAAATAATGCGGTTGTGGTTTTTGTAGGTGTCTTGCACAATGGCTTTAATCTCCGCGTTAACATCGGCGGCGTTTTCCAGTCTGTCGGCAAAAATGCGCAGCGTATCTGCCACAGTGGCGTTTATAACTGCGTTTGCAAAGCCAATACTTTGACTGCTGCCAACCATACGAAATTCAAACTTATTGCCGGTAAAGGCAAAGGGACTGGTACGGTTGCGGTCATTGTCGTCGCGTTTTAGTAAAGGCAGACTTTTAACGCCGGTAAGCAGCTGTCCTTTATCGTCTACATGAGGCTGTTCATCATGAGCAATGCTGTGCAAAACGCTTGTAAGCGCCTCGCCAAGAAAAATGCTGATAATGGCAGGCGGTGCCTCGTTGGCACCAAGACGGTAATCGTTGCCGGGACAGGTGGCAGAAAGACGCAGCAAGTCGGCATATTCGTCTACAGCGGTGTAAATAGCGCTTAAAAACAGTAAAAACCGCCAGTTGCTTTCGGGGTGTTCTCCGGGGCTAAGTAAATTTTTACCGTTGTTTGTTACAAGGCTCCAGTTGTCGTGCTTGCCGCTGCCGTTTACGCCCTCAAAGGGCTTTTCGTGCAAAATGCAGGCAAGGCCGTGGCGTACAGCCACTTTGCGCATCAGCTCCATCATAACTTGGTTGTGGTCACATGCAATATTGGCGGTAGAAAACACGCTTGCCAGCTCGTATTGGCCGGGGGCAACCTCGTTATGCTCGGTTTTGGCAGGTACACCCAAAGCCCACAGCTCGTCGTCAAGCTCACGCATAAAGTTACGCACACGCTCGCTTATGCTGCCGTAGTAGTGGTCTTCCATCTCTTGGCCCTTGGGAGGCTTTGCGCCAATTAAGGTGTGGCCGCAAATTTTAAGGTCAAGGCGCTGGTCGTACAATTCTTTGTCTACCAAAAAATATTCCTGCTCGGCGCCAACCGTACTGTGTACGCTTACGGTAGCTGTGTCGCCCATGGCGCGCAACACGCGTAAAGCCTGTTTGTTTAAAACTTGTAAACTGCGTAAAACAGGCGTTTTTTGGTCTAGTGCTTCGCCTGTGTAGGCGCAAAAAGCGGTAGGAATATACAGAGTAGTGCCCAGCACAAAGGCAGGGCTGGTGGGGTCCCATGCCGTGTAACCGCGTGCCTCAAAGGTAGCGCGCAAGCCGCCGCTTGGAAAACTGGAGGCGTCCGGCTCACTTTGGCTAAGCATTTTACCGCTAAAGCTTAAAATGGGGTCGCCGTCCTTTACACCGTCAATAAAACCGTCATGCTTACCGCTGTTAGAGCCTGTAATAGGGCTAAACCAGTGAATATAATGGGTGGCACCAAGGCCCATGGCCCATTTTTTCATGGCGTCTGCAACAACATCTGCAACTTCAGGCTGCCAAGGACGGCCCTCGTCGCGAATTGCACGCATAGCGTCATATACGTCAATGGGTAAGCATTCACGCATAACGCGGTCATCAAATAATCTACGGCCAAAGCCGGTTAACAAATCTTTACTGGGCAATATATTTCCTCCTCTACGGCCTGTAAAAGCTACAGACCAAAATGTGTGCAAGATTCCTTTTACCAAAGTATTTTAACATGCTACACAGTATTCATTCAAGTTCTATTTATGCTGCCGCTAATTTATTGTATATATTGTTGATTAAAGCCCGCACAAAAGCTATAATATTAGAAGTATTTTTACTCTTTGCGGGTAAATAAAGTACCTGTAACGGTATGAAGCAGCATACACTTTACCAAAATAGATACTGTAACACCATGAAAAACGGGAGACAGATTATGAACAAAACGACAGAACAATTTTACGGGCAGCTAAAAGGCAAAAAGGTGGCGTTTATCGGCGCAGGCGTAAGCCACAAACAGTGTATTGAAATTTTTGTGCAAAAAGGTGCCGTTGTAACGCTGTGTGATAAAAAACAAATAGAGGATTTTGGCGCATACGGCGATACGCTGAAGGAGCTTGGTGTACACCTAAGCTTAGGCGAAAGCTATTTAGACGGCCTTGCAGGGCAGGATATGATTATGCGTACCCCCGGCTTTGAGTTTTACACCAAGGAACTGGTGGCGGCAGGCCAGAGCGGCAGCTTGATTACCAGTGAGATGGAGCTGTTTTTTGAGCTTTGTCCCTGCAAAATATATGCGGTTACAGGCAGTGACGGTAAAACCACAACCACTACTTTAATCAGCGAAATGTTAAAGACGGCAGGGTATACCGTACATTTGGGCGGTAATATCGGCCGTGCGCTGTTACCTATTATTGATGAGGTTAAGCCCGAGCATATGGCGGTTGTAGAGCTTTCCAGCTTTCAGCTTATCAGTATGCGCCGCAGCCCCAATGTGGCGGTGGTTACAAATGTAACCCCCAATCATCTGGACCACCACAAGGATATGCAGGAGTATATCGATGCAAAGCGCAACATTTTGTTATATCAAACGGCAGACAGCAAAGCGGTACTGGGCTATGAAAATGAAATCAGCCGCAGTATGCAGGCGGACGTAAAGGGAAGCTTAAACTTTTTTACCCGCTTAAATAAAACACAAAACGGTGCCTGCTTAGACGATGACGGCAATTTGTGCCTTGCCCGCAGCGGGGTGCTTACGCGGGTTGTACACATGGACGAAGTGCGTCTGCCCGGCCTGCACAACATTGAAAATATGCTGTGTGCTATGGCGGCGGTAGACGGCGACGTAAAAACAGCGGCTATGGCAGCCGTGGCAAAAACCTTTGCGGGTGTAGAGCACCGCATTGAGCCGGTGCGCGAGTTAAACGGCGTAAAATGGTATAATGACAGCATTGCAAGCAGCCCCACACGCACCATTGCAGGCCTGCGTGCCTTTAAACAAAAGGTAATTATTATAGCAGGCGGGTATGATAAAAAAATACCCTACGAGCCGCTTGCCCCCGAAATTATAGAGCATGTAAAAGAACTGATTGTGATGGGTCAAACAGGGCCTAAAATAGAGGCGGCTGTACGCGCCTGTGCGGGCTTTGCACAAAGCGGCCTTGTAATTCATCATGCAGACAGTATGGAGGAGGCAGTGCAAATTGCGTACAAAATTGCCCATACGGGGGATATTGTATCCTTAAGCCCAGCCAGCGCAAGCTTTGACTTTTACCCAAACTTTGAAGTGCGCGGCCAGCACTTTAAACAGCTGGTAAACGCTTTATGATAACACAGGTTACACCGCAAACCCGGCAGGCATTTTTGGCTGTGCTGCAAAAAAGCCCTATCTATATAGGTGCCTGCATGGGGTGTAATTATCAAGTATATAAAGATTTTCCGCAGTCAATGCAGTTTTTTATAGTGGACGCAGACTGTGTTTTGCAAATAAAGGGCAAAAGTGCTTTTTTATGCGGCACGCCGCAGGACGAAACAGAACTGGCAGCCTTTTTAAGCTTTTGCGGTGCAGATGATTTAAAAAGTGACGGCTATATTCCACAGGGGTGGAGCCAAGCGTTTCTTTTATACAATATGCAGTACAGTGGAGAGCAGCCTCAAATCAGCTGTAAGGCACAGATAGAGATAGAGCAAGCAACCAATTTAACAGATGTGATGGAAATGCTGCGCGACGAAGCCTTTACAGGCGAGAAACTGGATAATTTTTATGCAGATGCCTGCCGCCGAAAAAACCAAGGTTTTGCACAAATTTGGGCGGCAAGGCAAAAGGGCAAGCTTGTGGCAACCGCAGGTGCATACAGCATGTATCAAAATGAGGCATATTTGGCGGCAGTGGAAACGCTGCCTATGTACCGCGCCCAAGGCATAGCCAGCGCACTGGTGGCGGCGTTAAGCCATCACTTGCACACGCAGGGCTGGCGTGTTACCCTAAGCTGTAAACAAAACCGCGTACATTTATATAGCTGTTTGGGGTTTGCTACAGTTAATACAGCCGTTGCAGCAGTACCCAAGGTATAGGGGCAACAAGACGGGTTTATCAATTTTTAATTAAATTTGGAGAAATTACATGTTACAAGAGCTATTTTCAATCAGCGATGAAATTATGGAACTGGACAAGCGTGCCATGCAGCTTTGCAGCGCACAGTTTGCCAAAATAGAGGAGATAAAGGAAAGCAACCAATTAAAAATGCTAAAGGCGTTTACACAGTGCCGTGTGGCAAGCAATCATTTGGTGGGCACTACCGGCTACGGCTACGACGATGTGGGACGCGAAAAACTGGACGAGGTATTTGCCCGTGTTGTGGGCGCAGAGGACGCTTTGTTTCGACACAATTTTATGAGCGGTACCCACACCTTGACGGTGGCGCTGTTTGGTACCCTGCGCACAGGCGACACCATGCTTTGTGTAACAGGTCGCCCATATGATACGCTGTGCGGGGTTATCGGTCTGGACGGTACCAACTACGGCAATTTGATGGAGTACGGCATAAAATACGAGCAGGTGGATTTGGTTGACGGTGCGCCCAACTTGGAAGCCATTGCCCAAAAGGCGCCTGCGGCAAAAATTTGCTACATACAGCGCAGCCGCGGCTATGCAAACCGCCCTGCTTTAAGCTTAGAGCAAATTGGCGCCATTTCCAAAGCCGCCAAAGCGGCAAACCCCGCTGTTTGGGTTGTGGTGGATAATTGCTACGGCGAGTTTACCCACACCCAGGAGCCCTGTGCTTACGGCGCAGATTTAATCATTGGCAGCTTAATTAAAAACCCGGGTGGCGGTATTGCGCCCACAGGCGGTTATATTGCGGGCAAAAAGCAACTGGTAGAGCTGTGTGCTCACCGCTTAACAGCTCCCGGTACAGGCAGAGAAATCGGCTGTACCATGGACGTTTTACGCCAGATGTATTTGGGGCTGTACTATGCTCCCGGCGTAACGGCAGAGGCACTGAAAACCAGCATTTATGCCAGCTGCCTGTTTGAGCAAATGGGCTATGGTACCACCCCTCACTATACCCAGGATAGAAATGACATTATTACAAGCGTTGCCTGCAAAACCCCGGCTGCGCTGCGCGGCATTTGCGAGGGCATACAGGCGGGCAGCCCTGTAGACAGCTTTGTAACGCCCGAACCATGGCCTATGCCGGGTTATGACAGTGACGTTATTATGGCGGCAGGAGCATTTACAATGGGCAGCAGCATTGAAATTAGCTGTGACGCGCCCATGAGAGAGCCGTACACGGCGTATATGCAGGGCGGCTTAAACTTTGCAGCCAGCCGTGCAGGCATTTTAATGGCAGCCCAAAAAATGTTGGATTATAAAGCATAACCTGCCAATGGTTTTAAAAGTTAGCAAAAAGAGTAAAACACAGCAAATATAGGATACTTCCTATTTGCTGTGTTTTTTTGTGCGGTAAGGGAATATTAACAGCATAGAAAAAAATCACATATACTGGTTGTAAATGTATACAAAAATGCAAGAAAAATTTGACATTTCAGCAAAATTATATTATACTAAATTAGTAGATATTAAGCGGTTAAATATAAAAATTTTGCAGCTTTTTATAAGTTATGTAAACCCTGCGGCGTAGCATAGCCGCACTGCACTGCAAATACGTTGCGTGCAGATGAAGAAGAATGGAGTCTTAGTTATTTTAAATTTCAAGTATCCCGAAATAAGCGACAAAGCTTTGATAGAACACTATTTTCATCAAGTACAGTACCGCGATTGTCAATTTACTTTTGCCAATGTGTTGCTGTGGAGCCGTTTTTATAAAACAAAATTTGCGGTAATTGAGGATATGCTGGTATTTTGTCAAGGTGAAGAGTACGGAAGGAAAGCGTTTATCTTTCCCATAGGCAGCGGAGACCCTAAGCCTGTAATTGACCGTTTGATGCAAGAATGTGAAAAGTGCGGCCATGATTTTTGCATGTATTTGGTTAACCGTGAAATGTTCGAAAAACTGGATGCGTTGTACCCCGATAAATTTGTGTTTGAGCCCAACCGTGATTTAGCCGATTATATTTATAACCGCGACGATTTAGAGCAACTGACAGGCAAAAAATATCAACCTAAGCGCAACCACATTAACCGTTTTAAGCAAAATAACCCCGACTGGAGCTTTGAACCCCTCACCCCGCAAAATGCGCCTGAATGTTTGGCAATGGCGCAAGAATGGGCCGTACAAAATGACGCGGCTGAGGGCGGCGAGGAAGACAAGATTAACGAGATGTGGGTAGTTGAGCAAGAGCTTGCCAATTTAGAAACCTTGGGCTTGCAGGGCGGTCTTATCCGCGCAGGCGGAAAAGTAATAGCCTTTACCATAGGCGAGGGCGTTTGTAACGATACCTATGTAAGTCATGTAGAAAAGGCGTTTGCCGATATACAGGGCTCTTACGCCATTATAAACCAACAGCTTGCCCAACATTTGCCGCCGCAGTACCGCTATATTAACCGCGAGGAAGATATGGGCGAAGAGGGACTACGCAAGGCAAAGTTAAGCTATCATCCTGCAATTTTACTGGAAAAAGGCTTTGCGGTAATCAAATAAATTTTTTATAAAAAGAGCTTTTACAGGTTTAAACGCTGTAAAAGCTCTTTTTGCATTTGCAAATTTTTATTTGTAACGGGTGCTACATATTTTTTGGCAATGGGAGCAGCTTTACAGCTTTGCACACCTTCACCGGTGTAGAAACCACCGGCGCAGAAACAATCAACGGGAAAATTATTTTAGAACCCATTTTAACCATCACAAAAGCCGTTAGCTAAGTCACCTCTATGATTATAAACAAAATGAAGGCGGGCTTGCTTATCTCATGCAAAGCAATAGTTTATTGTTAGGACTTTAACCAAATAAGCGGATTTTAAGTGGCTTTATATAAAAAGTCTGTACCCACATGGTGTCTTTAAATAGGCAAAAGAAAGACCTAACTTCCGCTGTTGAAAGTTAGGTCTTATAAGTAGTTTGAAAATGATAGTTAAAATGCGTTTTTATATAAAGCACCAAACCAAAACGCAAGGTTATGCGCATAATCTACCGTATTGCACCATTTTTAAAATTATCATACCACTGTGCCATCTCGTCATCGCTGTCTACTTTCAAAATTTTAAAAATCTCATAAGCAAACTCTACAGCGGCAGTTTCGTTTGCCGTGATAAAGCCATTATCCACAACAACTTGGGCAGCAATGTACAACTTCTGTCCGCAGTAGCCTTGTTGGCTCTCAAACAGCTCTAAGCTATCCCCTGTGTGTTTGACATTATTTAAAAAACCATATCTGCACAAAAATGTGGTGGCGCCGCAAATAGCCGCAATAGGAATATCCGCCTGTACAACGGTTTTAATAAATTCTGCAATTTCAGGGTAATCCCTCTCTTCCCAAGAAAGCCCTCCTGGTAAAATAATCATTGCTACATCAGACAAATCAGTATAATCAGCTATACAATAATCAATGCCTGCCACCAAATTTCCCATTGAAATTTTGGGGGCTTTATCAATCCCGATGGTTTTTACTGTATATGTTGAAAAAGAATTTACTACAGCAGTTGCATAGCTTGCTTCCCAATCACACCATTTGTCAGTTAAAAGCAATAGCACTTTGTTTTTTTCAATCATTGTTGCTACCTCACAAAATATAAGCAATTTTACGATAATCTTAATTATAGCACTATATTATAATTTAAAGCAAAAAAAAGACCTATCTAAAAAGATAGGTCTTTGGTGCGGATGAAGTGACTTGAACACTCACGGGGTTACCCACTAGAGCCTAAATCTAGCGCGTCTGCCAATTCCGCCACATCCGCATTTGCAGCTTTATTAGTTTAACAGTTTATATAGGGTTTGTCAAGTACAAAAGCAAATTATTTATCTTAAAATGCACAAAAAAGCAAAATATTTGTTTGCTGTCCGTACATATATTGACATTTTAAAACAAGGTTGGGTATAATAAATATAAATAGAAAAAATGCGTTTGTATTGGGAAAAGTAGCTTAAAATCAAAGCGTCAGAGAGAAAGCACCATAGGCTGAAAGTGCTTTTCGCAACGTTTTTTGCAAAGTGCGCCCAAAAGCAGGCAGCGCAAATGCCAAATTCTCTTTGGCTAGTAGCTTTGCCCGTGCGCCCACGTTACAGGGCAGCTTTTAAGTATAAATTCAGAGTGGAACCGCGAAATCATCGCCTCTGTCTGTCCTTTGGCACACAAAGGGCGGGCGGGGGTGTTTTTTATAAGGCTCACCTCTATTAAAAGGAGAACGACTATGCAAATTTTTAACACACTTACACGCACCAAAGAAGAGTTTATTCCTCAAACACCGGGCGAGTACCGCATTTATGTGTGCGGCCCTACGGTTTACAATTATATACATGTGGGCAACGCACGCCCTGTTTGCATTTTTGACACCTTACGCCGCTATTTAGAGTATCAGGGTAATAAAGTGCTGTATGTTTCTAATATTACCGACGTAGACGATAAGCTGATTGCCCGTGCCAATGAAGAGGGCGTAACCATGCAGCAGCTGGCACGAAAATATGAGGAAGCTTATTTTGAGGATTGCAAGGGCATGAACGTAAAGCCCTCTACGGTAGCGCCGCGTGCAACCGAGCATATTGATGAAATTTTAAGCATTGTGGCAGACATTATAGAAAAAGGCTACGGTTATGTGGCAAGTAACGGAGACGTTTACTTTAGAGCTAAAAAGTTTAACGAATACGGCAAGCTGAGCCACTTGGTTTTGGAGGATTTGGAAAGCGGAAACCGAACCTTGCGCAGCCAGCGTACCGATGATTTAAAAGAAGACCCTGCCGATTTTGCGGTTTGGAAAGCAGCCAAGGCAGGCGAGCCTGCATGGGAAAGCCCTTACGGTCCCGGCCGTCCCGGCTGGCACATTGAGTGCAGCGCTATGGCGCGTAAACACCTTGGCAAAACCATTGATTTACATTGTGGCGGCCAAGATTTAATTTTTCCCCACCACGAAAACGAAATTGCTCAAAGTGAGTGTGCCAACGGCTGTACTTTCAGCAAATATTGGATGCATAACGAGTTTTTGAACATTAACAACCATAAAATGAGCAAAAGTGCAAACAACTTTTTTACTGTGCGTGATGTGGCACAGGTGTATGGCTATGAAGCAATTCGTTATTTTCAAATTTGCGGCCATTACCGCAGCCAAATAAACTACACGGTAGAGGTAATTGAAAGCTGCAAGGCCAGCTTAGAGCGTCTGTATACCTGCCGCGACAACATTGATTTTGCCCTAAACAGTGCTACCGGTACAGATGATACCTTAATCCAAAAATGCCAAGACTATAAAGCTCGCTTTAACGCCGCTATGGACGACGATTTAAATACACCTGCTGCCTTTGGTGCCACATTTGACTTTGTGCGTGAGGTAAACAGCTTAGCGGCTGCCAGCAGCAAAACGGCACTGGAAAAAGCCGCAGCTACCTTTGATGAAATTGTTACAGGTGTGCTGGGCCTTGTATATAACCGCAAAAAAGATGAAGTTCCCGCCGAGGTACTGGGTTTGGTAGAAGAGCGTACCACAGCAAAAAAAGAAAAAAACTGGGCACGCGCAGATGAAATCCGCGACACGTTAGCACAGATGGGCTACAGCGTAGAGGATACGGCACAGGGCCCCAAAATTATTAAAAAGTAAATAAAAAAATATACGGCGCGTGCAGGCTCTGCTTAAGGCTAGGTGCTTGCACGCTGCTTTGTTAGGTAAGGAGTTGGACTTGTTGCTGGACGAAAAAAATGCAAGTAAAACAAAAGTAATAAAAATCTTTTTGGCGCTGTTTAGTGTATGGGGCACCGTTAGCGTGCTGGGCGTACGCCAAAATGCGGTTGTAGTATTGTGTTTTGCGTTTTTTACGTTTTGGGCATTTAACAAGTATGTAAAATGCCCCCCCAATATAAAGCTTTGGGGTAATTTGTACGGTATTGTGTTTACCATGGCTTTGTACGCCGGTACCCAAATAGATTATACCGTTATGGAGTTTTTACCGTTTACGTTAAAAAATGCCGTACAAGCGGTAGGCTTGGGCATATTTATTTGCACCGCAACCGGTGTGCTGTTAAACTTTGCCGCCTTTGCGCTGCCCAAACGCTTTGCCCTCAAAGCTGCACCTGCGCTAACCTACAAAACGTGGGCATTTTACTTTGTACCTGTTTTTGTGGTTTTTTTGGGTTATCTTTTGGCTTTTTACCCCTGCATCTATGCGGCAGATTCCGTAAGCAGCTTGCGGCAGGCAATGGGTGCATTGCCGCTGCATAACCACCACCCTGTAGCGTTTGCGCTTTTTATACGCGCTTGTATGCTGCCGGTTTATCGCATTACAGGCAGTTTTCACATAGCAGCGGCTTTTTTTACCCTTGTACAGCAATTTATTATGGCGCTTATTTTAAGCTATACGCTTTTTTATATGCGCAAAAAAGGTGTTTCTGCGGCTGTTTGCGGGTTGGGTTTGATATTTTACTGTACAAGTCCCGTGCTTGGGGTATACAGCACCGTCATGTGGAAGGATAACCTCTTCAGCGTATTTTTACTGGGGTTTTCGCTGTGCGTATATGAAGCCGTAGATACAAAAGGTGCCTTTTTAAAGCGACCGCGAGGGCTTGTGCTATACAGCGGTTTTGCTTTGTTGACAGCCTTTTTTCGCAACAACGGCTATCTGGTAATAGCGGCTGTAACAATAGCTTTGGCTGTTTATTTGTATTGGAAAAGGGCACCAAAAGCAACCTTAGCTGCGTTTGCGGTGCTTTTAATAGCGGTGCCGGTTATTCAAGGGCCGATTTACGGCGCTTTGGGCATAAGCCAAGGCAGTTTTGCCGAAAGCTTAAGTATTCCTCTACAGCAAATGGGCTATACTGTAAGCCATGGGGGGACAATTTCACAGACACAACTGGAAGATATAGAAAAAATTATGCCCATTGATAAAATGGCACAGGCATATCGCACGACCAGCAGCGACCCCATTAAGTTTAGTGCAGATTTTGACGATGGCTATGTCAATGAGAACAAAGGCTCTGTACTGGGCCTTTGGGCGCGTATGCTGCCGCGCAACCTCAACTTGTATGTAAAGGCATATCTTTTGCAAACCAGCGGTTTTTGGGGCATACAAACGCCTGTATACTACTCCAGTGACAGTTTGGACGGCTTTTTGGTAGGGGAGAATACAGCAGCTTTAAGCGACATGTGGCAGCGTACGCTGCACATAAGCGGGCGCAGCGTGTTAGACCGATATTTACAAAGTTATGTTGATGCCACAGGCATTTCGTTTTTTGTACGGCCGGCAGTTTGCATTTGGCTTGCGCTATTTGCTGTGGCACTGCTTTTTGTAAAAAGAAAAGGAAAATATGTGTTGGCACTGTTGCCGCTTATTGTGCTGTGGACCACTTTAATGGTTGCTACACCTGTGGCGCAAGATATGCGCTATTTTTTCTTAGGCTATTTAATACTTCCCTGTATATTTGGACTTTTTGCCGTGTCGGGTGCACAAACTGAAAAACAGGCTTAATAAGCTGTTTGTAATATAAAAATCCACAAGCAACCTTTGCGGTGCTTGTGGATTTTTTGCATTATATAAGTTTATTTACAGTGTAAGCCTTGCAGGGTAAGGCTTATAGGCTTGTTTTAGCTGCCTACAATAAAGGCGGTTCCTCATATTGCGGCTCCCACAGCGTAAGTCCTTCCTCCGGTGCAATGTCTGCCTCTCCGCGTGTTGTGCTCTCTACTTCTTCGTAAGCGGCGGGGTCAAAAGCTTTTACCCCCTCAAAAAACTTGGCAAGACCTTCCTCTTTTACATGAATTCCATCATAAAAGTCAGCCTCGGTTACGCCGCATATTTCGGGGTTATAGCTGCCATAAACGGTAATATTATGCTGCTGTGCATAAGCCTTAAAGTATTCCTCCGCGGCAAAAAAACCGCTGTAATGCTCAATTTGCTCTCTGGCTCCGTTGTAACATATAGGGTGATAGGGGGTAAGTAAAAAAATAACGTTTACACCCTTGTTTTGGGCATATGCAACAAAACCTTCAAATTGCTTTTTCAGCTCGGGGTCGGCTTGTACATAATCATATACGCGCAGCAGAGGGCTTATAATCATCTCTTGTGCGCCGTGGTTAATTTCCTCTTGGCTTTGATAGCGAAAATCTGCAGTGTAAAGCAAGCTGCCGTCCGGCATTTTTACCTCGGTAAGCTGCTTATAAAAGTTTTCTTTTACAATAATCGGGTTTTTATCGGTGCTTTTGTCTCTAAAATAATATTTTACATTGCCCTGAAAATAAGAGGGGTCAAACAATGCGTCCATTTTTTCTGCCGTATTGTCTTCAGCGGTAAACTCTAAATTCATGCCCAAAGCTTCTACCAAAAATTCTCGATACAGCTCATCGTCGGCTCGATAATCCCATACGTATTCGGTGTCGCCGTTTAAAATCCAAGGGTCTAAGCACAAAATTAAGTTTTTAGGCAGTTTATCCGCCTTGTCAAACAAATAAAAGGTACCCAAAATATCTCTAAAGTCTGCGCCAACCATACCCATGTTAAAAAAACTGTTGGTACCCATAAGCCGGCGTGTAACTTGCAAGCCGCGGCTGCTGCCAAGAACCACCGAATTAAACGGCTCGTCAATTTTTTGTACAATCAGCTTGCTTATTTCTCGTTCGTCAATTTTTTCATAGTTGGCAACGCCGTTGCCGGATAACAGGTTTTCGCTTATTTCACGCTCAAATTGGGCGCCCTGAAACAGCCCGGAGCAGTCCACATTATAATTTACCCAAACCATAAAAAGAAAGGCGGGTAAAAACAGTAATAACAGTTTTGTGCCAAGCTTAAAAATAACCCGTCAC
>JAQUTM010000171.1 GCA_028694405.1 Oscillospiraceae bacterium | reverse complement strand
AATTTATTTGCATTGAATTTGGCAAAAAAGCAAACGGAACGGCGTTATATTTTAGCAGAGGGCTATATGGACGTAATTGCAATGCATCAGGCAGGCTTTTCCAGCGCCATTGCCACATTGGGCACCGCACTTACAGAAGAGCAGGCTGCTATTATAGCTAAATATGCGGACGAAGTAGTTTTGAGCTATGACAGCGACGAAGCAGGGCAAAAGGCAACGCGCCGAGCCATTGATATTTTTAACCGCGTTCAAATGAAAGTATCTGTGTTAACCATACCCGGCGCAAAAGACCCGGACGAGTTTATTAAAAAGTTTGGGGGAGAGCGCTTTCAAATGCTGCTGGACGGCAGCAACAATGCAATAGAATACGGTATGCTTAAAGCAAAAGCAAAGTATGATATAGGCACCAATGACGGAAGGTTGGGGTATATTAAAGACGCCATTGCCATTTTAAGCGGACGGATAACTGCAACCGAGCGCGATGTCTATGCAGGCAGATTGGCAGAAGAGACAGGCATAGCAAAAAATGCAATTTTAAACCAGCTTGAGAGCAGTATTCGCGCCAGACAAAGCCGTGTAAAAAAAGAACGGGAAAATGCTTTGCTACACGAAGGCGTACAAAGCCGCGTAAGTATACCTAACGCAGGCAGCGGCGGTAAAGCGTTAGGCGTTGTTTTTTCGGAGCAACAGCTTGTGGCGGCAATGCTGAAAAATGCAGATTTTTACCCGCTGATACACGATAAGATTAAGCCGGAACAATTTATAAGCCCCGATATGCAGCATGTTTATGAAACAATATGCCGCAAAACAGAAATGGGTGAGGCGGTGGATTTTAGCGGCGTAAGTATGGATTTGCCAAGCGAGACAATAGCGCTGCTTAGTCGCATTATAGCGCAGAATTACGATGTGGGTTTTACCTGGCGTGATATTGAAATGCACATTCAGCGCATTCAGCAAAGTGTATCTGTAAGTGCTCAAGCCGCAGAACTATCAGCTGATGATATTGCCCGGCGGCTGAAAGAGCTTAGCGATAAAAAACGTTGACATTTTTGCCGTAGCCTGCCTGTCAGGCTATGTGCAATTTTCTATAAAAGTAATTTTACATAACGGAAGGAATTAAAAATATGGCGAAAGATGCGAAATTGGCAATTAAAGAATTGATTGAAAGCGGTAAGCGTAACGGTAAGCTTACCACCAAAGAAATCAATGATGCCTTGGAAGAATCCGGATTTGACGTAGAACAAGTTGATAAGCTTTATGAGACGCTGGAAAGCCACAACGTAGAAATTGTTGACGAGCCAGATGCCGATGCCGAGGATTTTACACTTACAGATAGCAATGTAGAAGTGTTTGAAAGTGCGTTGACTGCTGAAGGCGTAGCTATTGATGACCCTGTTAAGGTGTATTTAAAAGAAATTGGTCGCGTGCCTTTGCTTTCTCCCGAAGAGGAAATTGATTTAGCCGTACGCATTAATGCAGGCGATGAAAAAGCAAAACAGCGCCTATCAGAGGCAAACCTGCGCTTGGTGGTATCTATTGCAAAACGTTATGTAGGCCGCGGCATGCAGTTTTTGGATTTAATCCAAGAGGGCAACTTGGGCTTGATTAAAGCTGTAGAAAAATTTGACCATACAAAGGGCTTTAAATTTTCAACCTATGCCACATGGTGGATTCGCCAGGCGATTACCCGCGCGATTGCCGACCAGGCGCGTACGATTCGTATTCCTGTGCATATGGTAGAAACCATTAACAAGGTTAAAAAAGTAAGCAGCCAACTGTTACACCGTAACGGCCACGAGCTCACGGCAGACGAAATTGCAGAAGAACTGGAAATGCCGGTAGATAAAGTAAGAGAAATTATGCGTGTTGCACAGGAGCCTGTAAGCTTGGAAACACCTATCGGTGAAGAAGAGGACAGCCATTTGGGAGACTTTATTCCTGATGAGGACGCGCCTGTACCCGCAGAGGCCGCCAGCCATACTTTGCTAAAAGAACAGCTTGGAAATGTGCTGAAGAGCTTAACCCCGCGTGAGGAAAAGGTTTTGCGTTTACGCTTTGGCTTGGAAGATGGACGTCCCCGCACCTTGGAAGAGGTGGGCAAGGAGTTTAACGTTACCCGTGAACGCATACGCCAAATTGAGGCTAAAGCTTTGCGTAAGTTGCGTCACCCCAGCCGCAGCAAAAAGTTGAGAGACTTTTTGGATTAAACCTTTACAATTTTATAAAATAAGGCATCGGTTACGGCTATGAGGCTTTTAAGCTTTAAAAGCTAAGCACATAATTTGCACATGCCCAACATAAGTATAAAAAGCAGAGAGGACACTCTCTGCTTTTTTTGCCATTAAAAACCGCATTGACAAAAGCAGAAAAAGCAAGTATACTTAATTACAGTAATTTAGTATAGTTAAAACTGCAAAAATAAAAGCAGTTTGGCAAAAAGGAGGTTTTTATGCACATTACACAGGAGTCTGATTATGCGATACGCATTGTTTATTGCTTGGCGAAAAGCGGTAAAAGACTAGATGCACGCACCATCAGTGAGGAGATGCATGTAACCTTACGCTTTAGCCTGAAAATATTGGGCAAATTAGCCCAAAGCGGCATTGTAAACAGCTATAAAGGTAATAGAGGCGGGTATGAACTGGCACGCTCAGCTTGTGAGATTAGTTTAAAAGATGTAATTGATGCGGTAGAAGGTCCTTACCGTATGAGCCGCTGTGTGGGAGAAGTGGGAGCCGAGGTTTGCAACAGAGGAGCTTTGGGCTGCTGTGCTTTTCAGCGCGCATTTGTCACTGTGACAGAAACCATTAATCGTGAGCTAGAGGCGGTACGATTTGATAGTTTTTTAGAAGAATAGATAATATAAATTTAAGCACATAGATAAAAAGCGACTGTACATAAAAATACAGTCGCTTTTTTTAAAAATATGTATTGACAACCTTACAAATTTCCTGTAGAATGTTTTAATGTATCAAAATGGCTTATTTTGCCTGTGCGTCCAAAAAAAATGTATAAATTTTGTGCAGATATACAAAATTTTTAGCAAAATAAGCGCGGTTTTTGGTGTTTTTTATCTGGTTTTTGCTTGTTTTTAACAAGCTGCCTGCCACAGCTTTTGCCACCTTGTTATATATTAGCTTAAAATTACAAATTTTTGTTGTTATGCAGTTTTAGCCTGTTACAAAAATACCTGGTTTTACCGCAAATTATACGGGGGCAAGGCCACAAGAGTGTTTTAGCGTTTTAATGCAGTTTTAGCCTGTTACGCAAGAGGCTTTTGTGCCTAAAGTCAAAAGAAATGGTATAGGCAAGGGACAAAGCACTGTGCTTTGGCCTTTACCCAAATCTTGAAACTTTAAAATTATAGGAATAGGAGTGGTTGCACATCATGGCTCTTAGTTGTGAAAACATTAAAGTAAAGCCACAGCAGTTGGGCAATACCGAGCGTATGAGCTTTTCTCGTATTGACGACGTTATGGCAATGCCGAATTTAATTGAAATTCAGAAAAACTCTTACAAATGGTTTTTGGAAACCGGTTTGAAAGAGGTTTTTCGTGATATTTCTACCATTGAGGACTACACCGGCAATCTGGTGCTGGACTTTGTTGGCTATCGTCTGGAAAACACACCGAAATACAGTGTGAAAGAGTGTAAAGAGCGAGATGTAACCTACGCCGCCCCCTTGCGTGTAAAAGCTCGTTTGTTTAATAAAGAGACAGGCGAAGTAAAAGAGCAAGAAATTTTTATGGGCGACTTCCCCTTGATGACAGACAGCGGCACCTTTGTAATTAACGGTGCAGAGCGTGTTATTGTTTCTCAGCTTGTTCGTTCTCCCGGTGCTTACTTTAGCAATACCTACGATAAAACCGGTAAAAAACTGTTTGCTTCCACGTTAATCCCAAACCGTGGTGCTTGGTTGGAGTACGAGACGGATTCCAGCGACGTGTTCTATGTGCGTATTGATAAAAACCGCAAAATTCCGGTAACAACCTTTGTTCGTGCATTGGGCCTTGGCAGCGATGAGGAAATTCGTGCATTTTTTGGCGAAGACGACCGCATTGAGGCTACCATTGCAAAGGATTCTACCAAAACAGTAGAAGAGGGCTTGCTGGAAACTTATCGCAAATTGCGTCCGGGTGAGCCTCCTACAGTGGAGAGCAGTCAAAGCCACATCAATGGTTTATTCTTTGACCCGCGCCGTTATGACATGAGTCGCTGCGGACGTTACAAATTTAATAAAAAACTTAAAATAGAAGACCGTATTGCCGGTGAAGTTGCCTCCCGCGATGTAATTGCTCCTTTGACAGGTGAGCTTTTGGTTGCAGCAGGCGAAACCATAACACCTGCTCTTGCTGCCGAGGTGCAAAAACAGGGCGTTAGCTTGGTGCATGTGGTTGCAGAGGGCGATAAAGAAGTTAAAGTAATTTCCAACGGCATGGTTTATGCACAGGATTTTGTTAACTTTGACCCCTTGGAGTACGGTATCAATGAAATGGTTTGCTTTGCCGAGCTGCGCGCTATTTTAGAAGAAGCGAACGGCGATGAGGAAATGCAGAAAGAGCTGTTTGAGAAAAACCGTGACAAGCTGATTCCTAAAAACATTACTATTGATGATATT
>JAQUTM010000170.1 GCA_028694405.1 Oscillospiraceae bacterium | reverse complement strand
GTGTGTAGCGCCTGATAACAAGGACGTGGCTGGGTTTGCGGCATATATAAATCGGTATCAGACGGGTTTGACCGTAGAACGTGTCGCGGGGGAAGTTGTTTTTTAAGTGAAAAGCAGAACAGCTTTACAGCGGTTTTGGTAACAAACAAAGTGTAAAGCAAAAAGACTTAACAGAAGTTATTATCACTTTCATTTAAGCAAAAAATAAAAGAACTACGAATTATGTTGAAAGATCACAAATTTTAGTTTGTGGCAGGCTATGCCTAATTTGTTTACAGGTGTAGAATGTTGGATTACGGCAGGCGGTGTCCATCATACGGTTTCGTCTTATGATGTTACCGCAGAGTAAATGCGGGCATGGGCGGGTATGATGGATATTGAATTTGTGCACATCACAAAGAATACTACGTTAACAGGGCTGGAGCACGATTTGTTTTATCTGGCCTTGCTTGAAAGCTAAAATAAAAACAGATACAGGCGTACACGGAAGCGTGCGCCTGTTTTAAAGGAGAACACTATGCTTGAAACATTAAAAAAAGAAGTTTTTGAAGCAAATATGCTGCTTCCAAAGTATAACCTAGTTACTTTTACATGGGGAAACGTAAGCGCAGCAGACAGAGAAAAAAATGTAATGGTAATTAAGCCTTCCGGTGTAGAATATGGCAAATTAACACCTGAAGATATGGTAGTTGTGGATATAGCCACAGGTAAGCAGTTGGATGGTGCTTTAAAGCCCTCTTCTGACACACCCACACATCTGGTGTTGAACAGAGCATTTAGCGGTATTGGCGGGGTGGTACATACACATAGCAGATGGGCAACCGTATATGCACAAGCAGGTATCAATATTCCTCCGCTTGGCACAACGCATGGAGACTATTTTTACGGAGAAATACCTTGTACCAGAAAAATGTCTGCCTGTGAAATTTCGGGTGCTTATGAAGAGGAGACGGGAAACGTAATTGTAGAAACCTTTGCCGATAAAACCCCAAAAGACACGCCTGCGGTATTGGTACATAGCCATGGTCCTTTTACATGGGGCGCTGACGCCCACGATGCTGTACATAATGCCGTGGTATTGGAAGAGCTGGCTTTTATGGCATGGCATACGCAAATAATACAGCCTGCCGTAACGCCTATGCAGCAAGAACTTTTAAAGAAACACTATCTGCGTAAGCACGGCGTAAACGCCTATTATGGACAATAAGTAATATTTATCTACAAAATAACAAACAGTAATCCGCTGAATTTGTTTTATTATGCTAAAAGATAAAACCTTTACAAATTACTTTTTTAAGCAAAAGAGGCTATTGGCATTGGTATAACCAGGTATTTGTTAAAGGCACTCCCCAAAAGGCAGCAGATAGAAGTATTTGGGTGAGATGAAAAAATGCAGGGATAAAGAAGAGGTACAGTTGTATCCTTTTGGCTATAGCAGCGGTAATTGCAGTAATGGTTGGCAATTTTAACCACAAGTATGAAGCCTCTCTGCAAAATGTCCCTATAGCGGAAGAGTTTAACTTTGACTTTAAAGATAATTTAGATTTAGATATGTACCAGACGATTTTTAGCAGGCTTGGGCGGATTTTTGTTTTGCTTAAACAGCTGTGCAGGGTTTGCAAAACAAGCCAAAGAGTTGGAGATGGACGCTATATCCTTTGCGGTCATCGGTGGCACCTTGCTCTCGGGCGGCGTAGGTAATCCCATTGGCACCCTATTTGGCGTTTTGATAAAAGGTACTATAACAAGCTTAATTACTACCCAGGGTACCTTGTCCAGTTGGTGGGTACGCATTGCGCTTTCGGCTTTGCTGTGCTTCTTTATTGTATTGCAAAGCATTATACAACACGCAAATTCAAATAAAATGGTTTTTAGCCAATGTACTTTTTCCTTTTAAAGCTACAGTTTTTTCATTGTTTGTTCTCTCACAACAAAAGAGGTATCTTTCGATTTAGAAAGATACCTCTTTTGTTATTGGTAAGCGTTATAAAACAATGTTAACGAAACTGTGTGTTATCGGTAGTTTCGGTATTTACGGTTTCGCGTACTACATATTGCGGCGAGTTGTTAATGCTGATATAAATACGGCCAATATATTCGCCTACAAGGCCCAGCATAATCATCAGCATACCGCCCACAAAAATAATAACAGCCATTAAGCTGGAGTAACCCGCTACATAATCGGTAATAACAAAACGCTGAATTATTACATAAAGCCCAAACAAAAAGCCAAAGCAGGCACATGCAAAACCCGCTAATGTGGCAATGCGCAGCGGCTTTATGCTAAAGGCAGTAAAACCGTTTAGCCACAGGCCAAGCAGTTTACTAAAGGTATAGCCGCTGCTGCCCTCTTGACGTGTATGATGAGGTACCGATACACTGCCAATGCGTGAGCTGCTGCGTAAAAGCAGCCCGTCTATATACGGGAAAGGTCCCTGGTAACGGCAAAGCTCCTCTATAATAAAGCTGCGGCAAACAAAATAGCTGGTTAAGCTAAGGCTTTTGGGCCGTCCGATTAAATAGCTTGCCATGGTGTTGTTAAGCAGAGTGCCAATATTACGGTACCAGGCGTGCTGCTTTTCGGGGTAAGCTGCAAACACGATGTCCAAGTCTTCTTGCTCCAGCTTAGCGATTAAGTCAAAGCAAAACCTAGGGTCGGTTTGTCCATCATCGTCTAAACTGATTACATAGCTGCCTGTGGCGTAGCGGTAGCCTGCCAGCAAAGCGGCGTGTTGTCCGCTGTTTTTAGAAAAGTTAATTGCCTTTACAGCGGGGTTTTCTTCGGCTAAACAGCGCAAACACTGCCAAGTGGCGTTATCGTCGGGGCTGCAGTCATTTACCAATATAATTTCGTAAGTGTAGTTATTATTTGCTGTAACAGTGGTAATAATATCGTTAACCACCTGCATGATGGTGGCGCTAGAGCGATAACAGGGAATGACAAAAGAAAGTTTTTTTTGCATGGTAATAAGGCTCCTTATGTTTGAAAGTTAAGTGCAAGAAAAAATGGATAAAAAAGTTTGTTTGCATTTTTAAAAAAGCTTTTCATAAAACAAGCTTTTATTATATGTAAAATAGCAAATGCCTAAACAAAGATAAAAAATAAGTAGAAATATTAATCTTTATTTTACGCGCTCTTAAAATAAAAAACAATAAGTAAGATGAATAAATGATTAGTGACGGTCAACAATAAGCGTACAGAAACAATCGGTTTGCGTGCGAAAAGTGTCGAAAACCGTAAAAACGCCGCACAGTGCGGCAGAATGGGTGATAAAAGGTATGAACAAAAAACAGGGACGTATGGCCGCTTTTTTTGGTGGTAAAGGCTTTTATGCTGCACTGGCGCTCTGTATAGTAGCAGCCGTGGTTACAAGCGTTATGGCAATTAACAGTGCGCTTTCGCAGCAAAACAGCCAAAACGAACAAATTGACAGTAGTGAGGTGACACAAGAATGGAGCATGGACGACGTTGGAGTAGAAAAGAAAGAAAACAATGTACCCGTTACATCGTCTTCGCAATCAACGCAGTCCAATGGGGCTACCTCGGATACTGCGCTATCCGCTTTTACAGAACAGCCACACGGTGCTGCCGAGGGGCAAAACTTCTCCGGGGAGTGGTCAGCTTGGCCGGTACAGGGCGAGATTTTAGCTGAATTTAGCGCAGACGAATTGGTTTACAACGAAACCATGGCAGACTGGAGAACACACAACGGATTGGACATTGCTGCCGAGGCTGGTGCCGAGGTAGTAAGCGCGACGTCCGGTACAGTAAAAAAAGTTATGGAAGATGACCGCTGGGGCACCATAGTAGAGGTGGAAACACAAGGACTTGTGTGCCGTTATGCAGGTCTTGCTCAAAAAACGCAGGTAAAAGAGGGCGACACTGTTACAGTAGGGCAGACGCTTGGAATACTGGGCGAAATAGCTGCCGAAATTGCACAGCCCACCCATTTGCATTTTGAGGTGTTAGAGGGCGAGACTTATAAAAACCCGCAAGAGTATTTAAAGTAAAAGTATAGATAAAAGCGGTAAAAAAGAACTGCCGGCACCCATATTAAATTTTAGTGGGAGTGGGCAGTTCTTTTTTTGCAGTTTTGTAAAAATAAGTGTGCTAAATAAGGCAAGAATTGAAAACACAGGGAAATTATAGTATAATAAAAAAATGTAAAATAACGGTGGTAAAGCGCTAAAAGTTTTAACACCTGCTACGAAAAGGATTAGATTATGGCAAAATTTAAATTTGTTTCAACAGGCATTGAAGGTTTGCAGATAATAGAGCCTACGGTTTTTGGCGATGGACGCGGTTACTTTATGGAAACTTACTCCCAGCAGGAGTTTGCCAAGGCGGGTATAGGAGAAAATTTTGTACAGGACAACCAAAGCAGCAGCACCAAAGGCGTGCTGCGCGGTGTGCATTTTCAAAAACAGCACAGCCAAGGTAAGCTGGTACGCGTTATAAGCGGCGCCGTATTTGATGTTGCCGTAGATTTGCGCCCAAATAGCGAAACCTTTGGCAAATGGTTTGGGTTAGAGCTAAGTGCAGAAAATAAAAAACAGCTTTATGTGCCTCAAGGCTTTGGTCATGGCTTTTTGGTTTTGACAGATACAGCTGAATTTAC
>JAQUTM010000169.1 GCA_028694405.1 Oscillospiraceae bacterium | reverse complement strand
GGTATCCTTATGGCTTTGGCGCTTTTCCTCTGCGGTGCTCAAAATAGGGGCAAGGACAGCCTATCGCAAAGGGCTGCCTGCTTACCGTGGCGCAACAGCACAACCGAGATTGACCCGCAGTCCGTTTATATCGGTGTTGGTTCGAACCTGTGGAAACCCCAAGCTTTTAGCACAGGCTTTACAAAGTTTGCAAAATCAAAGCTACCACAACTTTGAAGTAATTGTGGTAGAAGACGGCCCCAACACAGCGGGTGAGATGATAGCACAAGAGTTTGCAGACTTAGATGTACGCTATTTTTGGCTTGGAGAATATTTGGGAAAAGGATACGCCGCAAATTATGCCATGAGCAAAGCGCGAGGTGAATTTTTAAACTGTATAGACGAAGATAATTTGCTTTATCCTGACCATCTGGCGCTTTTTGCCGCTGTTTTGCAGCAGCATTCGGAGGCAGACATGGTGCTTACTACAGCCATGATTGCGGATTTGCGTACTATGCCAAAGAAAAAGTACACGATGCGCACAAAAGATATGTATTTATTGGACTATGACAGAATTGACATTTTTACTATGTGTCAATATAATCGTCTGCCGTTGGCAACGGTATTGTTTAAACGTGCGTTATATATGCGGGCAGGCGGAATGGACGAGACCTTGGCAGAAAATGAGGCGTGGTTAATGTGGCTGCGCTATTTACTAAGCGCAAAGCGGGCAAACCCTTACGGCGTAGATATAGAGCGAGCCACCTGTATTTGCATTACTCCAAAAAATTTACCGCAATATACCTTACAAAAAGCGTACAGCAAAAAAGATGATAGCCTGTTTGAACAGACAGATATGCAGTTTACACTTACTCCGGCGGAGATGCGCTTCATATACCGTGAGATGCTGCGTGATGTTGAACAGCTTAAAAAAGAGGGCCGTTTAGAAGATTTTTTAGAAAGAAACCTGCAATAAATAAAAAGAATCACACTTTTTTACTTTTTTCATATTTTAATAGCAGTAATAAAAAAGTGAGGTAGGTGTTACAATGAACACAGTGGAATTGATATTGTTGTGGGCATTTGCAATTTTAGGCGGATATTTTTTTATAAGCACTGTAGCAGAACTGCTATTTAAGAAAAAAAGATGTGAAGTAGTAGCAGTTATAGACGGTGTAAAAACACCCAACTATGTGTTGGAAACCATTACCGAATTGCATAGAATTGTACCCAAAGTAAGCATTGTAGTCTGCACGGGAGATGTTGCTAAAACAAAGGCGTCTTTGGGGCGTCTTGCATTTCGTGTATCTTATGTAACTCCGGAATTTTTGGCGCATTTAAAGCACAATACAATTACAAATTAAAAACGGTGAGGCAAATATTGAATACCTTAGAAACAGCAGAACGCTTAAGCGGCGTAGTAGAAACAGTTATTTTTGAAAATACCGATACAGGCTATGCGGTAGTAGAGATTGCCAGCGAGGAGGCGGGTGAGCTTGTAACGGCAGTAGGCGAGCTTGCCCCTGTGAGCGAGGGTGAAGAGCTGGACTTATGGGGTGCGTATACAACGCACCCCCAGTTTGGCGTACAATTTAAAGTAAAGCATTGCCAGTATCGTTTACCCAATACACAAAGTGCCATTTTGCAATATTTATGCAGTGGTATTTTGCCGGGAATCGGCCCTATAACGGCGCGTCGCATTGTTGACGCTTTTGGAAATGACACTTTTGAGGTGATCGATTTATTTCCCGAAAAGCTGGCAACCATAAAAGGCATGACTTATACAAAAGCGTGTAAAGCAAGCTTAGAATTTAAACGTATTTTCGGTGTGCGCGAAGCCATTGCCGTTTTGGCTAAATTGGGGCTTACTGCGGGACAGGCTATAGAGCTGTATCGACACATGGGTCCGGCAACGCTAACAGCCGTGCAAGATAATCCCTATATATTATGTGGCTCCCCGCTTTATTTTCCCTTTGAAGAAGCTGACGCCATTGCACAGAGTATGCAGCTTTCTCTGGAGGCTTTTTCGCGCATAAAAGCCGGCATTATCTATGTGCTGCGCCACAATCTAAATAACGGACACACCTGCTTGCCCGCTGATAAGCTGGTTGCTGCCACACAGCGTTTAACTGAAGTGTCGGCAGAGCCTATTGAACAATGCTTAAACCAAACCATAGAAGACAGCGATTTAATGCGGGCTACTTACGCCCAGACCGATTTTATTTATTTACCGGAATACTTTACTGCCGAAATTTATATTGCATATCGCATAAAAAATTTGATGTCCATGCCGCTGTATAAGCTTGAACATGCAGATGTGAAAATAGATGTTTTACAAGCTGAGGACAATATTGTCTATGCGCCGTTACAGCGCAAAGCGATAGCCGAAGCTTTAACAAACAACGCTTTTGTGCTTACGGGCGGCCCGGGTACCGGTAAAACCACTACGGTAAATGCCATTATCCGTCTATTTGAGCAGAACGGAGACAGAGTGGCTTTAGCTGCCCCTACAGGGCGCGCCGCAAAGCGGTTGGCAGAGCTTACAGGTCGTAAAGCGCAAACAATCCATCGTCTGCTGGAGGTGGATTATAAAAGCGGAACCGAGCAACTTCGGTTTGTCCACAATGACAGCAATTTGCTGAAGTGTGACGTAGTCATTTTAGATGAGATGAGTATGGTGGACACCACTATTTTTGAAAGCTTACTGCACGCTTTAAAACCTGCCTGTAAATTGATACTGGTGGGCGACAGTGACCAGCTGCCCAGTGTAGGTGCGGGTAATATCTTACGGGGTATAGCAGACAGCGGCTGTGTACCGGTGGTGTGCTTAAAAGAAATTTTTCGCCAAGCCGCACAAAGCCTTATCGTATCGAATGCGCACCGCATAGTTGGGGGCGAAATGCCCCAAAACGGCACAAGAGAAGACGACTATTTTTTTATAGAGGGCTCCGGTGCGCCTTGCCAAAAGTTTATCTGTGATTTGGTCACCACCCGCTTACCAAACACTTACAAGTTTTCTCCTTTAGAAGATATACAGGTTTTATGTCCCACTAAAATGGGGCTGTTGGGAACGGAAATGCTAAATGCCGCATTGCAGGCGGCGATAAATCCACCCCAAAAAAGCAAACCGCAGCTTACATCTATGGGTCAGGTCTACCGCTTGGGCGATAAAGTAATGCAGACAAAAAATAATTATGATATTCCTTTTGTGCGTGATGAAGGAGAGGACGGCGCAGGCGCGTTTAATGGGGATATTGGTGTTGTTGAACAGGTAGATGTTAAAGCGTCAACTTTGAAAGTGCGCTTTGATGACAGGGTATACACCTATACTTCAGAATTTATTAAACAGTTGGAAATAGCTTATGCCGTTACCATTCATAAAAGCCAAGGCAGTGAATTTAATGCTGTTATTATTCCTGTTGCCGAGGTGCCGCGACGTTTATGCTACCGCAATCTTTTGTATACAGGCGTGACACGCGCCAAAAAGCTTTTGGTTTTATGCGGCAGCGCGGCTACCGTTCACACTATGGTGCAAAATGACCGCAAAACCTTACGATATTCCTGCCTAAAGGAGTTTATAAACGATGAGAGCTTTGCTTAACTTTGCGGGCTGGCTGCAACGGCTTATTTTTCCGCCGAGATGTATTTTTTGCTCTGAAGTGGTATCTGTACCGGGCGTGTGCTGTAAATGTCAGCCCGTCAAGCAGGAAACGCTGTTGGCACAACCAAAATTATTGCCTCAAAATTACTGTTTAACTTTTATTGATGCCGCATATAGCGTTTTCAACTACACAAAGCCTCAGGTTCGCCGCAGTATGCAACGATTTAAATTTTATGCAGACCGCAGCATGGCAGAGGGGTATGCTGCGGAAATGACGACACTTTTACGGCAAATACAGCAGGCGTATAAAATTGATGCATTGGTTGCTGTGCCTTGGCACAAGGGCGACAGGCAAAATCGTGCCTATCACGCGGCTCAGGTGCTTGCAAAAAGTGTCAGCCTGCAATTAAAAGTGCCTTATTTGCAAAACAGTTTGCAAAAAACGGTAAAAACAAAGCGGCAGCATACTTTGCGCCTACAAGACCGCGCACAAAACATAAAAAATGTATTTAAAGTAAAAGACTCTTTGCAAATATCGGATAAAGTGATATTATTATTAGATGATATCATTACGACAGGAAATACAGTAAACGCTTGTGCCCAGGCACTAAAAGAGGCCGGAGCCGTCAAGGTAATTGCAATCAGCTTTACGGCATCTACAAACTACAACTTTTTTACTGGAGGAAGTACATATGGCACAAAATGATGTTGGCATTGATCTTGGCACCACATCAATTATTATTTATGTTGAGGGTAAGGGAATTGTATTAAATGAGCCTACTATTGTAGCAGTAGATACACGCGCAAAAGAAGTTTTGGCAGTAGGTAACGATGCTTATAAAATGGTAGGGCGTACGCCGGCACATATCAATGCAGTATTTCCTTTAAAAGAAGGTGTTATCTCAGACCATACGCTTACAAAAGAGCTGATTCGTCGTTTTTTGCTTAAAGTGTACGATTCTCGCTTAATTAAGCCAAAAGTTAGTGTTTGTGTGCCGGCGGCAATTACCGGCATAGAGTCTGACGCAGTTGTAGAAGCGGTTTT
>JAQUTM010000013.1 GCA_028694405.1 Oscillospiraceae bacterium | reverse complement strand
CAAGCCATGTCAAAACGTTTTTGTTTGTTGTCAAAGCCATAATTTGTAATCACCTTTCCATAAATAAAATTTAATCCCACATACTTCTATTATATTGGTGTGTGAAATATTTAGCAAGTATATTTGTTAAAAAATAAGACGAAAAACCTACCTTCACCCTATGGATAAACAGCAAAAACGCCAAAATGTTCCACTTTTTGAAACAGCACTTTTTCGTCCTTTTAACAGCATGTGGTATGGTTAATATATTAGCAGTATATCACCGGAAATGCCCGCAGTTGTAGCCAATTCGTGAACATTTTTTCGCTAACCGGTTAAATATTAAAATCTCCTGCGTCATAATCAATCGGCAGGGTGGGCATACCGTTTAAATTTAAAGATGCCACATTTCCCGCCTGATATTCGTAGTAGCCCTGTGCGGCTATCATGGCGGCATTGTCTCCGCACAAGCTGACTTCCGGCAAAAACAGTTGTGCTTGCAGTGCTTTGCTGCCCGCCAACAAGGTTTGCCGCAGCTGACTGTTAGCCGCTACCCCGCCCGCTACGCAAATTTGCTTTGCACCTGTATCTTTTGCGGCAGCAAGCAGCTTTTCTGCCAAAATATCAGTAATTTTGTATTCAAAACTGGCTGCCATATCGGCAACGTTTACCGGCTCGCCGCGCATTTGCGCTTGATTAACCTGGTTTAATACAGCAGTTTTTAACCCGCTAAAGCTTACGTTGTATGCGCCCTCCACTTTAGGCGTAGGCAGCTTATAAGCAGCCGGATTACCCGACTTTGCCGCTTTGCTTACGGCAGGCCCCCCGGGATACCCCAGCCCTAAAGTACGGCTTACTTTGTCAAACGCCTCGCCTGCGGCATCGTCTACGGTACGACCTAAAATTTTAAAGCTTGTATAAGTATCTACCTGTACAATATGGCTGTGTCCGCCGCTTGCCACCAAACATAAAAAAGGTGGTTTTAGCGTAGCATGTGCCAAATACAGCGCCGCAATATGGCCGCGCAGATGATGTACCGGAATTAACGGTTTTTGTGCGCTGTAAGCAAGCCCTTTTGCAAAGTTTACACCCACCAGTACAGCGCCAATCAACCCCGGCGCAAAGGTGACGGCCACGGCGTCTACGTCCTGTATGGTTTTACCTGCGTCCTCCAATGTTTTTTGGGCTACGGCGCTTATATTTTCTATATGGCGGCGGCTGGCAATTTCCGGTACAACTCCGCCATACAAATTGTGTTCGGCAGCTTGGCTGGCAAGTGCATTGCTTAAAAGCGTGCGTCCGTCTTCCACCAAGCTTGCACCCGTATCGTCACAGCTGCTCTCTATGCCTAAAATTAACAACTTGATTCCTCCAGATTTAAAATCATACACAAGGCGTCATCATCTGGTTTTTTGTAAAACCCTTTGCGCACCTGTACCTGCTGAAAACCCAGCTTTTCATAAAGTGCGCAGGCACTTTGGTTTTGACTGCGAACCTCTAAATAAATCATATGTGCCTGTTTTTCTTTAAAATACGCAATGCAGTGGGAAAGCAGCTTTTTGCCCCACCCGCTGCCACGCATAGCTTGGTGTATTGTAAAAGTGTTTAAGCTGGCCTCTCCACAGCTGTAGTGAAAACTGCAAAATCCCACAATGCGCTCTTCATTTTGTATTACAAAATTTTGGGCAACGGGGTTTTCAAATTCTTCCTCCAACTGCTCCATACTCCATGCGTCCAGTGCACTTTCCTCTATGCGTGCGCACTGTACCAAATCTGTCTGTGCCATTTTTCTAATTGTAGCCATGCGTTTTTCCGTTTCTATCTGTTTAATCTGTTTTTTAATCTATCCTTTAGCGTCATACCAGTTTTCGCCGCTATTTACATCTGCTTTTAAACAAACTTTCAGTTTAGCCGCGTTTTGCATCTCTTCTCCTAAAATGGCGGCAGCTTTTTCCTGCTCTGCAAGGGGACATTCTACGATCAATTCGTCATGTACTTGCAAAATCAGCTTTGCCTCCAGCCCCTCTTGGGCAAGGCGTTGCGCAACGCGCACCATAGCCAGTTTAATAATGTCGGCAGCGGTGCCTTGGATAGGCGTATTCATCGCCATGCGCTCACCCAACATTTTAATGTTTCGGTTACTGCTGGAAAGCTCCGGCAAAGGTCTGCGGCGTCCATACATAGTGGCAACATAGCCGTTTTTTGTGCCCTCGGCTATGGTGGTATCCATATACTGCTTTACGCCTTTAAAATTATCCAAATAATTTTTTATAAAGGCGTCTGCCTCTTTTACGCTTACGTTAATGTCTTTAGAAAGGCTAAAGGCGCCAATGCCGTAAACGATGCCAAAGTTTACAGCCTTTGCGCTGCTGCGCAGCTGAGATGTCACCATTTCGTCCGGCAAGCCATATATTTTTGCTGCTGTACTGCGGTGTATATCAGCCCCGGAATTAAACGCTTCTATCATGGCTTCATCCCCGCTGATATGTGCCAAAATGCGCAATTCAATCTGGCTATAGTCGGCATCCAGCAAAACGTATCCCTTTGGCGCAATAAAATAGCGGCGCAGCTGGCTGCCCAGCGGGGTGCGAACCGGAATGTTTTGCAGGTTTGGCTCTCCGCTGCTAATGCGGCCTGTACGGGTCTCGGTTTGGTTAAAGGTAGAGTGTACACGTCCGTCTTCACCAATAACTTTTAGTAAGCCCTCTACATAGGTGCTGTTTAGCTTTTGGTAAATACGGTATTGCAAAATATGCTCAATAATGGGGTCGTAATGACGCAGCCCTTCCAAGGTTTCTGCGTCGGTAGAAAATCCGCTTTTGGTTTTTTTGCCCGTGGGTAAGCGTAACTCCTCATACAAAGCCTTTGCAAGCTGCTTTGGACTATTTACGTTAAATTCATACCCTACTGCCTCGTAAATAATTGCTAACTCACTTTTAATGGTTTCCTGCAAAGTTAAGCCAAAAGCCTCTATTCCCGCCTTATCTACCTGTATACCCGTATGTTCCATTTGTGCAAGCACCGCGCAAAGCGGCAATTCTATCTCGTTTAGCAGCTCGGCCATACCCTGTTTTTCACACGCCTGCTGTAGTTTGGTAAACAAGCTTTCCAAATAAGGAGCGTCTGCCTCTTCACACTGCCAAGCGCGGCCGATTTGATACTCACCCGCCAAATGCTCAACCGTATAGCTGCTGGCGGCAGGGTTTAACAGATAGGCCGCCAGCTTTGCGTCAAAGGTAATATTTTTTGCCTCTATGCCCATATCTAAGCACAAATGATAAAGTGCTTTGGCGTCAAAAACACGCTTTTCTGTTTTTTCATCTGCCAAAAGGGCAAGTAAACTGCCCTCTGTAGCAACAGCAACGTATACATTGCTGTCTTGTACTACTACCCACATCCCGCTTTCGCTTTTTGCCATATAGACACAGCCTCTTACCCGAGGCAGCGGTTTAACGGCCACACGGTGTAAATCGTCCGCTGCAAGTTCAAAGCTAAGCTGTTGGGCAGGTGCATTTTTTAGCGCAAGCTTGTCAATCATAGTATACATTTCCAAGCCTTGCAGAGTAGCGGTTGCCTTTTCGGCTTCTCCTGCTTGGCGCACATAGCTGCCCGCTTCAAGGGGTACAGGTGCCTGTGTGGAAATTTCTGCAAGCTTACGGCTTAGATACGCCATCTGCTTGTCCTTTTCCAGCTTGGCACGAACGCCCGGCTTGATTATAGTATTATCTAAATTTTCATAAACACCGTCTAAAGTGCCAAAATTTTGAATAAGCGTAAGCGCTGTTTTTTCACCTACGCCCGCTACACCGGGTATATTGTCAGAGCTGTCACCCATCAGTGCCTTCACTTCAATCAGTTGATGAGGCGTTACGCCGTATTTTTCCTGTACCTGCTCTAAGCCCATCGGTATGGTTAAGCTTTTTCCCATAGATGTAGACGCCAAAAGCACTTTCACGTTTTCGTCTATCAGCTGCAAGCTGTCGCGGTCTCCCGTGGCAATGACACAGGCATCTCCGCGGCTTTTACATGCCTTTGCAAGTGTACCTAAAATGTCGTCGGCTTCCCAGCCCTCTGCCGAAACGGTAACATATCCCAAATCCTCTAAAAGCTGCTTTAAAACCGGCATCTGCTGTGCCAGCTCTTCCGGCATACCCTTGCGCTGAGCCTTGTATCCGTCATACATTTTGTGGCGGAACGTAGGTGCTTTTAAGTCGAAAGCAACAGCCACCTCGTCCGGCTTTTCGTCAGCTACAAGACGCTGTAAAATATTTAAAAAGCCATAAATGGCATTGGTATACTGCCCCGTTTTTGTTGTTAGCAGTTTAATACCGTAAAACGCACGGTTTACAATGCTGTTACCGTCCAAAACCAATAATTTCAATGGCTTGTCCTCCTTATTTACCAATAGGCGATATCTGGTTTTAGTATACCACAAAACCTTGTAATATGATATACTATATAAATATGCAAGCATTTTATTCATCTGGAAGGCAAGGAGATATTTACTTGAAATTTGGCAATCTTACAATAAAAAACGGGGCTTCCCTTGCGCCTATGGCAGGTCTTACAGACGCCACCCTGCGCACTATGGCTGCAAATTACGGTGCCACCTATATTATAAGCGAAATGGTAAGCGCCAAGGCTTTAAGCTTTGGCGATAAAAAGTCTGCCGCTTTGTGCAAGCACACATCTGTAGAGGGTGTGCCTTATGGAATTCAGCTTTTTGGCAGCGAGCCTGCTATTATGGCACAAGCTGCTGCTTTTGTTATGAAATACAAACCCGATTTTATTGACATTAACATGGGGTGTCCTGCCCCTAAAATTACCAACAATGGGTGCGGAAGTGCCTTGATGAAAAATCCGCCCTTGTGCGGCGAACTTGTAAAAGCCGTAGTGGAAGCAGTAGATATACCCGTAACCATAAAAATAAGAAAAGGCTTTGATGACAGCAGCCTTACTGCTTTAGAGGTGGCAAAGCGCGCCGAGGCAGCCGGTGCTGCCGCCGTGACGTTACACGCACGTACGCGTGAACAAATGTATCGCCCCCCTGTAGATTACACCAGTATTGCCGCATTAAAACAGGCAGTTTCTATTCCGGTCATCGGCAACGGTGATATTACCACCGTAGAAGAGGCGCTTTCCGTTGTGGAGCAAACAGGCTGTGACCAAGTTATGGTAGGGCGCGGCGCTTTGGGCCGACCTTGGTTTTTTTCTCAGCTTGCCGCCGCCTTTAACGGACAGCCTATTCCCGCAGAGCCCACTTTAAAAGAAAAAATGTGCATTATGCAAAAGCATGTATACGATATGTGCAACGATAAAGGTGAGGCACAAGCTATGCGAGAATGTCGCACACAAGTGGCTTGGTATATGCATGGGCTGCAAGGTGCCGCACGTTTACGCGGCCTAACCAGCAGCTTAACCTACTACACCGACATTGAAGAGCTTGCGCAGCTGGTGCTGAAGCTAAACTCCTAGCTGTTTTTACAGAGATTATTTAAAAGCAGACAAATTTTTTCTTATTACAACAAAATTACAACAAACAAACTTGTATTATTTGTATTATAATAAAAAAGCCTTGTTATAGGTTTAAACGTTACATTTATTATAGTCAAAAGCTTTGGCAGATAATTTTATACAATTCAGGAGGCGTGTATGTTAAAACCGCAGCAAAAACAATATAATGGATATTTGGTAAGCCTGGGGCTTGGCTGCCTGATTGCTTTTTTAATGTTTTTACCCTTTTTAATTGTAGACGGCGGTTTTTTTCTGTATGCAGGAGACTTTAACAGCCAGCAAATTCCTTTTTATATGTACAATCAAGGTATCATTAAAAGCGGCGGTGCCAGTTACAGCTGGGCCAGTGACCTTGGCTCCGGCCTGGTTACTACTTACTCTTTTTATTTGTTGGGCAGCCCGTTTTTTTGGCTTACGCTGTTATTTCCCACTCGTGCACTGCCCTTTTTAATGGTGCCCTTGCTGTGCTTAAAATTTGGCATTGCCACCTTAGGTGGTTACACCTTTTTGCGGCGTTATACCGGTACGCGCAACTGGGCCATTATAGGCGGCTTGCTGTATGCTTTTAGCGGCTTTAGCATTTACAATATCTTTTTTAACCACTTTGTAGACGTAATTGCACTTTTTCCCTTTTTACTTTGGAGCATGGACTGCTATGTTTACGAGAAAAAACGCGGGCTTTTTCCCATATTTGTAGCGATCAATTTATTAAACAATTTTTTCTTCTTTGCGGGACAATGTGTGTTTTTGGTTATTTACTTTTTGGCAAAGCTTGCCTGCAAAGAGTACCGCCTTACCTTAAAAGAATTTGCATGGCTTGTTTTTGAGGCCGTGATAGGGGTTGGCATGGGCTTTTTACTTGCCTTGCCCACCGCTTTCAGCTTAATTGAAAACCCCCGTGTAGATGATGTAAGCAATGGGTTTTCGGCGTTAATGTATTATAAGGTTCAACAATATTTTGCCATTTTTGCAAGCGCATTTTTGCCGCCGGACCCTCCCTATATGCCCAATATTTTTACCGAAGGTGCCATAAAGTGGACAAGTATGTCTGCATATTTGCCCTTATGCAGTATGAGTGGTGTGATTGCCTTTATGCGCAGCCGCAAAAAAAGCGGTATTACACGTGCCCTGCAAATTTGCTTTTTTATGGCCTTTGTGCCAATTTTAAATTCTGCTTTTTATGCGTTTAACTCCAGCTATTATGCGCGGTGGTTCTACATGCCTATCCTACTGATGAGCCTTTGCACCGTTCACAGCTTAGAAAGCGCCGACATTGATATTACTTCTGCCATAAAAACCACAGCTTTTATTACCGCTTTATTTTTAGCCTTTGGCCTTATGCCCGCCAAAGCAGATGACACTTGGAAAATAGGCGTAAGCCAGTACGCTTCTAAATTTTGGCTTACCATGGGTACTGCGGCAATCGGTTTGCTTGTATTTTATATTTTGGTGCGCTATTGGCGCAGACACCCACGCTTTACTGTTATGCTGCTGGCTGCCATTATGTCTTTCAGCTGTTTTTACGGCATTGTGCACATTGCGCTTGGCAAGTTTCCTCAATGGGACAATGACGCCGACTACAAAACAAAAAATTATGACAGCGTAGCAGAATTACAATTTGAAGACAACGGTTTTTATCGCATTGACTCCTATGGCTGCTATGATAATTTGGGGTTGTTTACAAATCAAAGCTGTATTCAATTTTTTAACAGCACCATTAGCCCCAGCATTATGGAGTTTTACCCTTATGTTGGCGTAAAACGTGACGTAAGCAGCAAACCCGAGCACACCAAATATGCTTTACGGGGTTTGTTAAGCGTAGAATATTTGGTAACTTATCCGGACAAAATGAACGACTATGTGGAAGAGGCGGGTGAAAACGGATTTGTCTACTGCTACGAAACCTCGCAGTATACTGTCTTTAAAAACACAAATTTTGTGCCTATGGGCTTTACCTACGACAATTATATTTTAATGGAAGATTTAGATACCGTTGCCGAAAGCAACCGCTCTACAGTATTGATGCGCGCCATTGGTTTAACGGCTGAACAAGCCGAAAAATACGGTGCGTCACTTACGCAAAAAATGGGTAACGATATGACAGACCACAGCTACAGCGCCTATGTATCAGACTGTGATGCACGGCGACGCAGCGCGGGTACGGATTTTGATGCCTTGCCAAACGGCTTTAAAAGCACCATCACGTTGGAGCGCGACAACTTGGTATTTTACAGCGTACCTTATGAGAAAGGCTTTACCGCCACGGTAAACGGAGAACCGGCTGTGGTAGAAAAGGTAAGCGGCGGTTTAATTGCCATACCCGCGCCTGCTGGCGAATGTGAAATTGTTGTAACCTACCGTACCCCCGGTATGCGCGTTTCTCTTGCCATTACCTTTATCAGTCTGCTTATTTGGGCCTGCTACACAGGTTATTTTGTGTATAAAAAGAAAACAACTATAAAAGCAAAAGGAGAATAACCGTTACTATGGATTTTGCGAAAATTTTAGCCGAGGAGTTAAATCTTCAACCCACACATGTGACTGCCGTTATCAATTTAGTTGATGAGGGCAATACCATTCCTTTTATTGCACGGTACCGCAAAGAGCTTACCGGCAGTATGGACGACCAAGTTTTGCGCGAGTTAAATGAGCGTTTAACTTATTTGCGCAACCTGCAAAAGCGCAAAGATGAAGTTACAGGCAGCATCACCGAGCAGGAAATGATGACCGCAGAAATTGCCGCGGCTCTTGAAAAAGCGGCTACTTTGGCAGAAGTAGAGGATATTTACCGTCCTTATAAACCCAAGCGTAAAACACGCGCCAGCATGGCTAAAGCTAAGGGATTGCAGCCGTTAGCTGACGAAATTTTAAAACAGGATAATAAAACTGACCCTGTGCAGCTGGCTGAAAGCTACATAAATGAAGAGCTGGGTGTAACCGGCATAGACGAGGCTTTGCAAGGCGCGCAGGATATTATTGCAGAACAAATTAGCGATAGCGCGGATATCCGTGCCAATCTGCGCCGCTTTTATAACGCAACAGCGCTCATCTCCACCAAGGCATCTAAAGAGGACACCGATAGCGTATACAGCGGTTACTATGAGTTTAGCGAAGCCGCAAAAAAAATTGCCGACCACCGTGTACTGGCTATTGACCGCGGTGAACGAGAAGGCTTTTTAAAGGTAAACGTAGAGGTGGAATCTCCCCGCGCAGTGGAAATAATTGTACATGCAGTTGTAGTGGGCAATAATGCATCGTCTGCTCTTGTTACCGCCGCAGCAGAAGATGCTTACACGCGCCTGATTCACCCCAGTATGGATACCGAAATTCGCCGCGGCTTAACCGATAAAGCCTGTGAGGGCGCCATTAAGCTGTTTGGTGAAAATCTTCGTCACCTGTTACTTCAGCCACCCATTAAAGGCAAGGTTGCCCTTGGACTGGACCCCGGATACCGCATGGGCTGTAAGGTTGCGGTAGTAGATGCCACGGGAAAAGTGCTAACCACCACCGTAATTTACCCTATACCGGAATTTAAAAAGGTAGAACAGGCGAAAACAACTGTTAAAAATTTAATTAAAAAATATGATGTTGAAATTATCGCTATCGGCAACGGAACAGCCAGCAAGGAAACCGAAATTTTTGCCGCCGAGGTGATAAGCGAAATCAATATGCCTGTAAGCTATATGGTAGTAAGCGAAGCCGGCGCCAGTGTATATAGCGCTACCAAACTTGCCGCTACAGAATTTCCGGATTTTGATGTAAACGTGCGCAGTGCAATCAGCATTGCACGGCGTCTGCAAGACCCCTTGGCTGAACTGGTAAAAATTCCACCCGAGGCAGTAGGCGTAGGGCAATATCAGCACGATATGCCCAAGCAACAGATGAGCACTACTCTAAACGGTGTTGTAGAGGACTGTGTAAACACGGTAGGCGTAGATTTAAACACTGCCAGCCCAAGCCTGCTGCAAAATGTAGTTGGCATTACGGCGGCAACAGCTAAAAACATTGTGGCAAAACGTGAGGCTGACGGTCCTTTTAAAACCCGTAAAGAGCTTTTAAAGGTTGCAAAGCTTGGGCCTAAGGCATTTGAGCAATGTGCGGGATTTTTGCGGGTGCCCGGTGCAAAAAACAAACTGGATACTACAGCGGTTCACCCGGAAAGCTATTCTGCCGCTGAAAAGCTACTTGAAATTTGCGGGTTTTCCGTGGAGGATATCGGTACTGCAGCAGTTGCCGAGTTAAAGGCAAAGGCAGAACAAATCGGCCTTGCAAAAATTGCACAGCAAATTGGCACAGGTGTGCCCACACTTACCGATATTATCAATGAAATTTTAAAACCCGGCCGAGATATGCGTGACGAATTGCCACAGCCTATTTTACGCACAGATGTTATGGATATGAATGATTTAAAACCGGGTATGAAAATGACAGGCACTGTTCGTAATGTTATTGATTTCGGCGCTTTTGTAGATATCGGCGTCCACCAAGACGGTTTGGTGCATATCAGTCAAATCAGCAATAAATTTATCCGTCATCCAAGCGAGCTTTTAAAGGTTGGCGATGTGGTTACGGTTTGGGTCATGGCTGTTGACGTGCCCAAAAAACGTATTAGTCTTACTATGAAAGAACCTCAGGCATAAACGGCTTACTTTTTATGTAAAAAATTGCGGTATTTGCAGTAAAAATGCAAATACCGCTTTTTTGTTACTTTACACATTTTAAATGGATTTTTTGCAAGCGTTTTTTACATTATTTCCTTTTTTTACCTCTTTTAAAAATATTACGTTTAAAGTTGATGTATCTAAAATGTATTTTTGTTGCATTCAAATTACTGGTTTTAGAAATATCTTTGATAGATTTTGTCAGTTAAAATACATTTTTTTTAATATTTAAGTGCTTATTTTTATTTTGTGACTAAAAGTTAAATTTATATGTGCTATTTGCACTAATTGGAAACGTTACCATTGTGCAATTTATGCAAACCGCAGAATAAAAACGTTTTAGTTGCATTTATGGCTTTTTGTGCTATAATGTGGGTGTAAGGAAGGGAAAGCCTTACTAAGTAAAACGTAACATAAAATTTTATAAGTACACGAAAGGAAGATGCCTTATGGTTAAACAAGTTAATATTAAAAGCTTTCAACAGGTTAGAAATATTGTAGATGTAGCAAGCCAATGCTATGATGATATTGGCGTGCATGATGAACACGGTGCTATTGCCGACGCCAAAAGCATCCTTGGTTTAATGAGCCTGGATTACACCAAACCGGTTAAACTCGTCAGTGAAAATGCGCACATTATCGACGAGTTAGTTTCTGTTATTTCTTAACAGCTTTTTATTATAAAACAAAAATGCTCTGTATTATCTCTTACAAGATTTTACAGGGCATTTTATTTTAGACATAAAAACAGCCATATAGGTTAAAATCTATATGGCTGTTCTCTTTATTTTTTATTTAGCCGCTTCTACCAAAGCTTTGGTGTCGCGTGCAATCATAAGCTCCTCATTGGTGCAAATTACAAGCACTTTTACTTTAGAATCCGGTGCAGAAATATCTAAAATCTCTTGACCGCGAATTTTGTTCTTTTCTGTATCAATTTTCAAGCCCAAATACTCCATATCTGCACATGCTTTTTCACGCACAGGTTGGTCGTTTTCTCCAATGCCGCCTGTAAATACAACACAGTCCAAGCCGCCCATTGCCGCAGAGTAAGCGCCAATAAACTTTTTCAACTGGTAATCGAACATATTGCTTGCCAAGCGTGCACGCTCATTGCCCTCTGCTGCTGCAGTTTCAATATCGCGTTTGTCGCTGGAAACACCGGATACACCTAAGAAGCCGGATTTTTTGTTTAGCAAATCACTCATATCGTTACCGCTGATACCGGTAAGCTCGTTCATGTAGCAAACTACGCTGGGGTCTAAATCACCGCTGCGTGTGCCCATTAAAATGCCGCCAAGTGGTGTTAAACCCATAGAGGTATCTATGCATTTTCCGTTTTTAACAGCAGAAATGGAAGAACCGTTGCCCAAGTGACAAGTAACCATTTTTAGGTCGTCACGGCCCAAATACTCGGCAGCTGCAATGCTTACAAAACGGTGGCTTGTGCCGTGTGCGCCGTAACGGCGAATGGCATATTTTTCATAAAATTCATAGGGAATACCAAACATATACGCCTGTTTGGGCATAGTTTGGTGGAAGGTTGTATCAAATACAACAACATTTGGAATATCACCAAACACTTTTTTGGCGCAACGCAAGCCCTGTACATGTGCAGGGTTGTGCACAGGTGCCAAGGGAGACAACTCGTCAATTTTTGTGATAACATCTTCTGTAACAATTTCAGATTTTGTAAAGAACTCGGCACCCTGTACAACACGGTGACCGATAGCACTGATTTCGCTCTTATCTTTTACAACGGCACCCTCGCCGGTTGTCATCATTTCAACAACTTTCATAAAGGCTTCTGTATGGGTGGGGAACGCTATTTCCTCATTCCATTTTTTGTCACCTACTTGGTGGGTAATGGCGCTACCGTCAATACCAATACGTTCACACAAACCTTTACACAAAACTCGCTCATCTGTCATATCAATTAGTTGATATTTCAAAGAACTTGAGCCACAGTTAATAACTAAAACTTTCATAACTTCTCCTTAAACCTATCTTTTGCCTATATTCCGCAAAAAACTACTTTTAAAACATCTTTTTTATTATATAATTTAATTTATACATTTTCAAGTGCAAAAGGAGAACAAAATTATGAAAACAGCGGCAATTATTGCAGAGTACAACCCTTTTCATAACGGTCACGCATACCAGATTAACTATCTGCGCGGGCTGGGATATGATTATATTGTAATTGTGATGAGCGGTAATTTTGTTCAGCGCGGCACCGCGGCATTTTTTCCAAAAGAAGTGCGCACCAAGGCTGCCTTGGTGTGTGGAGCCGACTTGGTGATAGAACTGCCGCTTGCCTTTGCTACTGCCAGTGCCGAAAGCTTTGCTTTTGGGGCAGTAAGCATTTTAAATGCACTGGGGTGCATTGATGCTTTGTGCTTTGGGTGCGAGTGTGACGATTTATCCCTTTTAACTCAGCTTTCTCAAATAGAAAATAACCCTCAGTTTATATCTGTCTTACGCAAAAATTTAGACAGCGGTTTGCCCTATCATACCGCTCGTTCTAAAACCTGCGCCCGACTGCTTGCAGACAGCGAAAAAGTAGTAAACCAGCCCAACAACATTTTGGCAATAGAATATCTAAAAGCTTTGCAAAAGCTAAACAGCCCTATAAAAGCGCTGCCTTTGCTGCGCAAAGGTGTAGAACACGACGCAAGCCATACCGCGCAAGACATTGCCAGCGCCAGTTATTTGCGCGCGCAGGCTGCGGGGGACAATAAGCAAATTTTGGCTGCATATGTACCTAAAAAAGCTGATGCGCTGTATAATCAAGCTTTTTGCACAGGAGCGTATCTTAACCCCCACAGCTTTGAAATTGCTATGCTGTCGCGTTTGCGCAGCCTCACCCTTTTGCAATGGGGACAGGTAAAAAACATAAGCGAGGGGTTAGAAAACGCCTTTTATCGTGCTGCGCAGCAGGCTTGTACGCTAGAAGAATTATACACCTGCGTAAAAACAAAGCGCTACCCGCACGCGCGCCTACGGCGTTTAACTTTACACGCTGCGCTTGAGATTACCTGTAACTCTCCGCTGACGATTCCCTATATTCATGTGTTGGGCAGCTCTGCGGGCGGGTTTAATCTGTTAAAAAGCTGCAAGCAAAACAGCTGCCTGCCTGTTTCGCACAGCTTACGCAGCTTACACGGTTTAAACCCAATATGTGCACAATTTGCACAAGCCGAGTACAACGCAACCGCACTTTACAATTTATGTCTGCAAAGCCCTCGTGCCGCCGCCACCGACTACACCACAAAATTTATCAAAATTTTATAGTGTTCTATAAGCAGGTGTGCCTTTGTACTTCTTTTTTTACTTTCCATATTATAAACATCACTACACATTTTCCTAAATAGTCAGCACCGGCTTTTGCTATGTTTTGCACCAATTCTGTCCTCATCTTTTATGCTCACTTATTCTCTGTAATTTTGTATTTCCTTTATTTGTTTGCCCGTGCAGGCTAGCTTTTATGCTTTAAATTTTGTATAATAAGCCTATTATTTCTATCTTCTTTTTAAAACGTTTTTATATTTAGCGTCACGCCAAGGAGAAATCTTGTTATGAAAAAATTTTTTGCTAAAATTACGCCGCAGCGCTTTATCAGTATTGGGGTAGTTGCAGCTTTTATCTGCTGTCTAATACCTCTTTTGTCTATAGCAAACTGCACGTTTCCCAAAGCCGATGATTTTATTTTTACCCTAGAAACTCATAAAATTTGGGTAAACGGCGGCAGCCTTGGACAAATTTTGTCTTGTGCTGCAAGGCTTGCCAAAGATTACTACACATCTTGGCAGGGCTCCTTCAGCGCTCTTTTTTTAATGGCTTTAGCACCTTCTCTGTGGGGAGAAAGCTTTTATACTCTTACTCCTTTTATTCTGCTGCTTCCTTTACTGTTCGGTAACATCTATCTGTTTTGGGTAATTTGCCGGCGCTATCTGCACGCCGATATACATAGCACCATTATTATTTCTTTTACCGTCACCACGCTGCTTATGCTGTATGTACCCATACCCGCACAGGCTTTTTATTGGTATAATGGCGGCATTTACTACACTTTTTTTTACAGCATTATGTTGTTTCTTTGTGCACGCTGTCTGGTACTGTACCGGTGTCAAAAAACAGGCTCTGCGGTTTTGCACACTGTCTGTTTATCTATCGGCGGTTTTTTACTCGGTGGCGGCAACTTTTCGTCCAGTATGGTTTTTTGCGCCGTACTGCTGTTGCTGGTACTATTTACTGTTTTTAAAAAGCAGTACAAGCATACCGCTTTTTTAGGGTGTGTTACACTGTTTTCGCTGGCGGGACTTTTTGTCAATATAGCAGCCCCCGGATACGGCGTTCGCCAAGCCTTGGTAGAGTCTTATTCTCCTTTGCAAGCTATTGAAAAATCTATTGTGGCAGGTGCCGACCTATTGCTGGAGTACACCAACTGGCCAATCATTGTAGGTTTTTTATTTTTACTGCCCTTTATTTATAATCTGGCTGCAAAAGCTTCTTTAAACTTCCGTTTTCCTCTTATTTTTACAGGCATTTCTTTTGGTATTTTTGCAATGATGATTTGCCCTACAATGTATTCTTTACGCATTATTGGTCCTGGGCGTATTTCTAACCTGTATTATTATGCTTATTTTTGGTTTATTGCTTGTAACCTTTTTTATTGGAGTGGTTGGGCACACAAACAAATTTGTACTTTTTTAAAAACGCAGGGTATAAACGCTGATAAATTATACAGTTCTTTAAAATCAAAATTACGGTCCTGTCTGCTTCGGTTTACCGTTATCATTTGCAGCGTTCTGTTTATATGCATTTTGCAGGCTAACGTTTATATTACCACCACTATTATTGCGCTTGGACCTCTCATGCATGGAGGTGCCGCATCTTTTCGCACGCAAATGCAAAGCCGCTTTGATTTATATCAAGATGCTTCTGTCGCTAACGTTGAAGTGCCCGCGCTCACCTTTGAGTGGCCAATGATGACCTATGGAGACATCGGCACAGATGCAGATGTTTTTCCCAATACCGCCATAGCTGAATATTATGGAAAAGACAGTGTTAAAGTTATCGAGTAGCCTTATCTCCTGCAAGTCAGTTTTATTGTAACTATCTGCTTTTTTTGATGATAAGTAGCTTTTTTAATATTCTTTTTGCTATAATACTATAATAAATATGCTGTTTTATGTTTTGGCTTGCAAAGATAAAGGCTAAAGCTTAAAAAAGCAGTATGTCACTAGAGACAGCCGGGAGAGGTGCACCACCATGTATATTAAGCAAGATACAAAATATTTTTTATATTTGTATATCCTAGACATTATAGCTATGTGGGTTTGTTTTTTTACTGCTTTTTACTTGCGCTTTTTTTCATTTGCACAAATTCATTCTATTTATTTTCGGTTTTTTTTCGTTATTTCCGTATGTATTTTAATAGCAGATATTACAACTAAAAATTTTTATGGATTTTTTGAGCGCGGCTATTTAAAGGAATTTATGGCTGTGTGCAAATGCACCTTTTTTGTTTGGATTTTTTTCCTCTTATATTCTTTTGTTTTAAAAGAAACTGCCATTTACTCCCGCCTTTTTATCTCTTTTTGCGTGACGCTGAATGTTATTATTATTTATTTATTTCGCATTATTTTTAAGCGCTGCATCAACAAGTTTTATCGTAAAGGCAACAACGCCAGCAAAGTGGTGCTTGTTACAACCAATGACTATATCCAAACATTGACAGAAAATTTTTCTGCCTTAGATGTGCGCGATTATTGGGTTTCTCATATAGCCGTAATTGACCAAAACCGTGTTGGCCAAACGGTAAACGGGTTTGCTATTACCGCTAACGCACAAAATTTATTCGACATTATACAAACCGAAGTAATAGATGAGGCTTTTCTGTACCTTTCTCCCCAAGACAGCACGCTGGCTTATTATATATCCGCTTTTCAAACCATGGGGATTACCTTACATATTGCGCTGGAAAGTTTAAATATGTCTTTGCCTAATGCGCGCATAGAAAATTTTATCAACAGTACGGTTATAACTACCAGTGAAAATATTATTTCTCATTTTCAGCTGATACAAAAACGTACTTTAGATATTGTTGGAGCATGTGTGGGGCTTATAATTACCGGTATGATAGGGATTGTACTTATACCTGCAATTTGTCTGGAGTCCAAGGGTTCGCCTATTTACAGCCAAATACGCATTGGTCGAAACGGCAGAAAATTTAAAATGTACAAGTTTCGCTCTATGTACCAAGACGCAGACGCCAGAAAAGTCGATTTAGCTGCCCAAAATGAAATGAACGGCCTTATGTTTAAAATAAAAGTAGATCCTCGCGTTACCAAGGTAGGAAAGTTTATTCGCAAAACCAGTTTAGATGAACTGCCGCAGTTTTGGAATGTACTAAAGGGAGATATGTCTTTAGTGGGTACGCGCCCCCCTACCTTGGACGAATTTGAGCGCTACAGCCCACACCACAAAAGCCGATTAAGCTTTAAGCCCGGTATTACAGGGCTTTGGCAAACCAGCGGACGCAATGAAATTACAGATTTTGAAGATGTTGTTGCCTTAGACACAAAATACATTGAAAATTGGAATTTTTCTTGGGATATTAAAATTTTATTTTACACCGTTATTCATCTTTTCAAAGGAAAAGGTGCCTCTTAAAAAACCAATATTTACTGGGCAGGGTACTGTAAATGCAGTACCCTGTTTTTGTATATTCAACTTTAAAAAGGGCAATATAAATCTATCTTTAAAGGATGGAGGATATATCATGTTTTACAAAATCTGCGTTATTTTGCTTATCATCGGCGGTTTAAACTGGGGTCTTATCGGGCTTTTCAGCTTTGACTTAGTGGCATGGCTGTTTGGCGGCAGCATCAGCATTCTATCACGCATTATTTACACACTGGTAGGCGTTGGGGCCGTGTGTGCTATTCCCTATCTGTTCATGCCCGGTGACCAAGCATCTCACCGCATTTAATCAAATTCCTTTTTTAGGCAGTTATGATAAAGTAACTGCCTATTTTTTATTCTTTTTTTCGTGCTATAGTAGCAATTTTATGCGATTTAAACTATAATATTTATAAATTGAGTAAGGAGGTTGATTTATATTAAAAAGGTACTTAAAATTTTACTTTTAATTGTGGGAATCTTATTTTTAGCTTTTGTTGCATTGATAATATTTGCCGAAGATGAACCTGTCAGCACCGATGCAGTTCTTTCACCTAACGCCGGAGCACTGTCCGGAGAAGGCTACGGTGCCGAAGACACTTGGGCTATTTATTGGTACTTATGCGGAAGCGACTTAGAAAGCCAAGGCGGAGCTGCTACTGCTGACTTAAACGAACTATTGGAGGTTCAGCTGCCGGAAAACGTTAAGGTTATTATAGAAACCGGCGGCGCTTCTGAGTGGCAAAATGACACAGTTGACCCAAACTACATAGAACGGTATGTATATGACGGAACTGATATGGTTTGCGTAGACCAACAATCCCTTGCAAACATGGGCGAAAGCGAAACCTTGGCAGATTTTTTATCTTTCTGCGAAGAAAATTATGCCGCAGACCATAAAGTATTTGTATTTTGGAACCATGGCGGCGGCAGCGTAGACGGCGCAGCCTTTGATGAAATTTTTGATTATGATTCTTTAACCCTAGACGAGATGTATGCTGCATTTGACAGCGTTTATACCTTGTCCGAGGAGGCACCTCCCTTTGAACTTATTGGATTTGACACCTGCTTAATGGCCACCATTGACACGGCATACACCTTTAACGATATTGGCCGCTATTTGGTTGCCAGTGAAGAATGGGAACCGGGCAACGGTTGGAATTATACCGGTTTTGTAGGGGGACTGGCGGAAAATACTGCTATTAACGGTGCTCAGCTTGGTAAAATTATTTGTGACAGCTATGTGCAGGGCTGTCAAGAGGTGGGCACGGCAGAGGAAATCACCCTGTCGGTTACCGATTTAAGTAAGGTAGGTGCGCTGCTTACCGCATATAATAATATTGGTAAAGAAGCCCTTGCTGCTGCCTGTGATGACCCTTATTTCTTCTCCAGCTTTGGTCGTAGCGCTCTTAGTGCAGAAAATTACGGTGGCAACACTCCCGACGAAGGCTATACAAACATGGTAGACCTTGGACACTTAGTTGCCAACGCCAGCGATATTTTACCACAGCACAGTCAAAATTTACTGGACGCTTTAGACGACTGCGTGGTTTATCGTGTAAATGGACCTTACCGTGCAAACGCCACCGGTCTGTCTTGCTATTACTCTTACAACGGCGATGTTGACAATTATAACAATTTTATTCGTGTAGCCGCCAGCGAACCTTTCGCTTATCTATACGGCTATGAATTGGGCGGAGAGCTGACCCCCGAGGCATTGTCATATATTTCTGACATGGGCTATGAGGAGCTGCCTACTATCCCTACTTTAAGCGAAAATGGTTTGGAGGATTATCCTTTAACCGTAGATGATGACGGCTTTTTGGTTTTGTCTGTTGGCACCCAAACCGCCGATTTACTAAAAGCGGTATATTTCCAAATGTCTTATATTGACGAGGAAGAGGATATTATTTTGTTGCTGGGTCGTGACAACGACTTAGATGCAAACTGGGACACTGGTGTATTTAAAGATAATTTTCGCGGTGTATGGGGCAGTATTGACGGAAACCTCGTGTATATGGATATCACCTTTGAAGGTGATGACTACAACCTGTACACCATACCCATTTTATTAAACGGCGAAGAATACAACCTGCGTGTAGCTTATAATTACACAGCAGGTGCATACGAGATTATGGGCGCACGCCGCAGCATTGATGATAACGGCATGAGTGACAAAGACTTAACCAAACTGCAAGCAGGCGACGTAATTACACCCATTTACTATTACATGACACTTTCCGGCGACGATGAGGACGTATATCAATTTGAAGGAGATGCCTTTACGTTTACCGCAGACAGCAGTTTTTACGAAACAGAGCTAGGCGATGGCGTGTTCTCCTTTATGTTTGAAATGGTAGATATGCAAAACAATTCTGCTCTTTCCGATATGGCCACCTTTACCGTAAACGGTGATGAAATTTTAACTACCGTATACGAATAGTAACCTTTTATTTTACAGTTTTTTCCGTAAAACAAAAATGACACGCTTTTCCTTTGTAAGGTCAGCGTGTCATTTTTATTTTTTACGGCTTTACATATTGTCAAACAGCGTTTTTTTGTTGTGAATATATACCGAAAGCACCAAACCGATACATAAATAAAGCATACTTACACTGGTGCCGCCCGCTGTAAAAAGCGGTAGCGTAATGCCTATAACAGGCAGCACAGATAAGTTCATACCCACGTTTATAATGGTTTGGCTTAAAAATACAGTGGAAACTCCAATACAAATATAGCTGCCCAGCTCATCTTCGCTGCGCACAGCAGTAGCATACCCTTTTATTACAATGCTAAATAAAAGCACCAAAACAATAATTGCTCCCACAAAGCCCATTGTTTGGGCAATATAGGAAAAAATAAAATCGTTATGTGCCAACGGTACCGCATAGTGATTGGTGTCAAAAAAGCCGCGTCCCAAAATTTGTCCCGAGCCAATAGAAATTAACCCTTGCTTTTGCTGATACATAATTTCCTTATAAATGGGATTATCGGGGTAAAAAAGTGCCAAAATACGTCCGCGTTGGTACGACTTTATAATTTTTTCTCCGCTGTCCAAAAACCAAACAGCAGGTAACCCTATACCCACTAAGACAAGAGCCGAGATAATATATTTATAACTTAAACGTGCGCTAAAAACCATAGCAGCGCCAATAATCAAAAAAATTAAAGCAGTGCCGGCATCTTTTTGTAAAACCAAAATTAACCCTACCGGGCCCAGCACATGCAGCCCAACCTTAATTAAATTAGGCAGCTCGTTAATATGACCTCTAATGGTGTAAAGATGCAAAGCCAAGGTTAAAATAAAACTGATTTTTGCAAGCTCGGTAGGCTGCAACGATAAACCCAAAGGCAGTTCTATCCATGCGCGGTTACTGGTGCCTGCCGGAGCATACCCTATAAAATAAGTAAGCACCACCAGCCCCCATGCAAACGCCACATGAAAGGGCCACATCTGCGCAATATTACGGTAGTCAATATTGCTGATAATAATGGCAGCAGCCAAACCCACGGCGGCAGCGGCCCCTTGTACTACAGCCGTCCGCATTTCAATATCTCCCAACGAAATACTGATAGAACACAAGCTTAGCACAGACAAAACAGAACAAGAAATACACAAAAGTAAAAAAATGCAGTCTGTTCTTCCAAAATATTTTCCTATTTTTTTCAGCACTATGCCACCTCCTTACTTATATAGTACGATAAAAGGCTTTAAGTTATTTCATTATAGTATAATGCCCCAAATATAACAACACCTTGCAGTATTTTCCTACATTTTTTCACTTTGCAGGCATTTGTGGGTGTGGTATAATAACCTTAAATTACCTACTAACTTATAAATAAAGGAAATGCCTATGGCTGTTTATATTACCCATAATAAAGAAGAAACTGTAGCGCTTGGCCGGCGGCTGGCCGCCTATTTAACTCCGGGCAGCGTAATTGCTTTTACCGGCGGGCTTGGGGCAGGAAAAACCGCTTTTTGCAGCGGCATTGCACAAGGACTGGGCTGTATTGACGAGGCAACCAGCCCTACCTTTGCCATTGTAAACGTGTACCGCGGTCCACAGGTATTTGCCCATTTTGACATGTACCGTATTAACAGCTTAGAGGACTTATACACAACCGGTTTTTACGATTACATGGACAGCGGCGCTGTTGTTGCCGCTGAGTGGAGCGAAAATATAGCGGAGTTTTTGGACGAGCCTTTTATTAAAGTTGATATTGCTCATGTCGATGAAAATACAAGGCGTATTACTATTATCGGCATAGATGCTTTACAATAAAACAGGAGTTTTTTTAATGATTACCTTTGCCTTAGACTGTGCCGGAAAAACAGCAGGCGTTGCCATATTAAAGGACGATACCCTTTTATATGAAAGCTACCTTGCCACCGGTTTTACTCATAGCGAAACCCTATTGGTGCTTATAAACAGCACGTTTACCGCAACAAACCTCACCCCTGCCGATGTTACCTGTTATGCGGTAACAAGCGGACCGGGTAGTTTTACAGGCTTGCGCATCGGCCTTGCGCTGATTAAAGGTCTTGCCTTTGCCCACAATACACCTTGTGTAGCTGTCAGCACATTAGAAGGGCTTGCAATGTCTTGCGTTATACCGCAAGGCACGGTTTTGTGCGCTTTAGACGCGCGCCGTAATGAAGTATATTATGCGGCTTTTGAAAAAAACCAAGAATCATACAGTCGTCTTTGTAAGGACAGCGCAGGCCCTGCTTTAGAAGTTTTATCTGCATTTAAAAATTGTAAAAAACCGCTTATGCTTATTGGTGACGGCGCAAAAATATGTTATAATATGTTGGAAAATAAATGTGATACTTTGCTTTACCCTGCTGATTACCGCAGCGGTCGTGCCGGCAGCGTTGCCCGCATTGGCTTTGCTGAATTTATGGCAGGTAGAGCAATTTGTGCTGCGCAATTACAACCCTGCTATTTGCGTTTAAGCCAAGCAGAACGCGAACGCAAGGAAAAACTGGCAGCAAGCCAAGCAAACTAATTAATAAAAGAGGTATTTTAACATGATTGCACTGGGTGCCGACACGGCGGATACGCCTTAAAAGAAGAAGTAAAAAAGCATTTGGACGCATGCAAAGTAGCTTACAAAGACTACGGCTGTTTTGATGAAAGCAGCGTAGATTACCCCGATATGGCTAAAGAGCCTTGCAAAGCCGTTTTAAACGGCGAGGCAGAAAAAGTTCTTTTATTTTGCGGCACAGGTGTTGGCATTAGTATTGCCGCTAACAAAATAAAAGGCATTCGTGCTTGCTGCTGCAGCGATACGTTCAGCGCAAAATATACACGTTTGCACAATAACGCCAATGCCCTTTGTATGGGCGGGCGCGTAGTAGGGGCGGGGCTTGCCTGTGAAATGGTAGACCTGTTTTTAAACACAGAATTTGAGGGCGGACGCCATGCAACACGCGTGGACAAAATTACTGCTCTTGAAGATAATT
>JAQUTM010000168.1 GCA_028694405.1 Oscillospiraceae bacterium | reverse complement strand
ACGTCCGTTAAAAAGTGAAAAACAGGGAAGACGGTAAATGATAATCCCGTTTTCATCTACCTCATAAGAAGGCATATGAGATAACTGGCTGGTAACTACAATCGCTTTATTTCCACGGCTGCACAACAGTTTAGCTAAGTTGTAAGTGTACCGTTCTACACCGCCTACAGTGGGTAGATATTGCGCAGAAAAAAAACAGTAGGTTTTTCCCATACAAGCTCCTTATTTTGTATTGTAAATTGGCTTATAAAACTAAAATTTGCTGTAAAGCAGCAAAAAATATCAAAATGTAAATTACACTTGGTATTATAGCATTGCCAACAGGCAAAATCAAATATACAAAATATCATAGGCTTTTGCTTTACAGAAAAACAGCACTGTGCAAAAAGCGCAGTGCTGTTTTTTACTAAAATTCCTTTTGGGTATATAGTTTAACCGATACAAAATAACTGATTGCAATAGCTGCTACGGCAACAATTATTCCTATATAAGGAAGGGATTGCAAAACGTCTTCGCTTGGCTTAGGAATATTGGTTTTAGAGAGAAATAAAACAAATAGTGTTGGCACAAGTGCTACAAGCATAATGACATAGCGTGCCTTGTCAGCACCATATTTTATTACTGTGGGTACCACGATTGCATTTAAAAACTGAGATACTAAAATGCAGGCACAAACAACTAAAAAAGCTGTAAGAAAATCTATAGGTAATCCCATCAGGGCGCTAACAACAATTTGAAACACAAAAGATAAGCCACCGGCAATAATACTAATCAGCATGGCAAGCACATATTTTTCGCCTACAATACATTTTTTACTTAAGGGCAGGCACTGTGCATATATGTCCCAATGGGCATATTCGTCTAAGCTCATGCAGGAAATAGGTAATAGGGAGATAATTACTACCAGAGCACCGGAAAAAAAGCTAGCATCTTGTTGCATAAAAGATAAAACGCCATAGATTAAAAAAAACATGGCATAGGTTTTTAAATAGCGGCGCAAATTAAATAAATCTTTTAAAATAAGCCCTTTCATTGCTGAACCCCCTTATTGTAAAGTAAAATAATATCATCTATGGTGGTGTTGTCAAAGGTGAATTTGCCGCTTAAAAGCAGTTCGGGCTTATTATCCACCAAAACCTCACACCCAAAAGCGCTTTTACGCATACCCAATACATGAGATTTATCTATTTGTGCATATTGGGTTGTGGAACATTTTAAAATGCCGTATTGATACAGTAAATCGTCCTTGCTTTTTGTAAGTATAAGCTTACCGTCGTGTATAAAGCTGATATAATCCGCCACCTTTTCTAAATCGCCCGTGATGTGGCTGCTAAACAAAATACTGTGCGTTTCGTCCTGAATAAAATCTAAAAACACATCTAAAATTTCGTCGCGCATAACGGGGTCCAAGCCTCCGGTAGGTTCATCTAGCAGTAACAGCTTTGCGTGGTGAGAAAGGGCAACCGCTAAATTTGCCTTCATTTTCATACCGCGAGAAAACTCTTTGAATGTTTTGTCAAGGGGGAGCTTAAAGCGTGTGCAAAAGCCTTTAAAAACCTCGTTGTCCCAGTTGACGTAAATAGGTGCAAAAATGCGGCTGATATCATTTAAACGCAGATTGTCATGGAAATTACAGTTGTCAAAAGCCACACCGATATCTTGCTTTAATTCTTGCTCATAGGCTTTATAGTCCTTACCAAAAATTTTAATGTCGCCGCTGTCTAAATGCAAAAGGTTTAAAATTGCCTTTAAAGTAGTTGTTTTGCCGGCACCGTTTTCGCCAACAAATCCCATAATGCACCCTTGTGGCACACACAGGTTTATATTGTCTAAAGTAAAATCTTTGTAGCTCTTGGTAACGTTTTTTAGTTCTAAGGCGTAATTCATAAACTTTCTCCTCTAAAAAGAATTTGCAGGGTTTCCTGCAGCTCATTTAATGTAACACCGCTGGTTTTGGCAAGCGTTATGGCTTCCTTTAAAGCTTCTTCTATTCGTTTGCATTGTTCTTCCTTAATACAGGCGGTATTGTAGTAAGCTACAAAACAGCCCTTTCCTGCCACGGTTACAATAAAACCGTCACGCTCCAGTTCTTCATAAGCGCGCTTTGTGGTTATTACACTAATTTGTAATTCCTTTGCAAGTAAGCGCATACTTGGCAGTGCATCTCCCGCTTGTAAAGCACCGCTGATAATTGCATTTTTAATTTGCATTTCAATTTGCTCATAAATGGGGCGGGCACTGGCGTTGCTGATGAGTATATCCAATTTACCCCTCCTTGCATGTATATACTGTGTATATTCAATATACACAGTATATACAGTTTTTTTCTCGGTGTCAACAACTTTACAAAAAAAGTGCTTTAAACGTGTTTTACACATTTAAAGCACTTCTATAAAGAAATGGTTAATAAAGTTAAATTTTTATTTTTCCAAATAGACCGTTTGGGTGGGAAAAGCAAAGTCTATCCCCAGTTCTTCCATAATGCCTATAATTCCGTAATTTATCTCTTCTTTAACGGTGTTGTACGCGTTTATATCGGTAGGAGATGTAAAGTACATAATTAGGATATCAATACTACAGGCACTAAACTCATTTAAACGCACCTGAATACCCTCTTGCACAATATGCGGGTGTGTAGTAAGCAGTGTTTGCAGCCGTTGGGTAAGCAGCTTTAGCTTATCCTTTGGCGTGTTGTAGGTAACAGTGAGCGAAAACTTAACTTGTCGTTTACGCATTTTTGTCCAGTTTGTAATGGGTTCAGCCGCAAGCTTGCTGTTGGGCACTACAATCAAGGTATCGGAAAACATACGAATTCGAGTAGAACGAAAGCTGATGTCCTCTACCACACCTTCTAAGGTGCCGCAGGTAATCCAGTCTCCAATGGAAAAAGGACGTTCCAGAATAATTACAAGACCGCCAAAAAAATTACTGGCGCTATCTTGGGCAGCAAGGGCAATGGTAAGGCCGCTTAAACCAATACCGGCAATCAAGCCGTTAATATCATAGTGAAATTCGCTAAGTAAAATGACGGCAGCCAGACAAACAATAATTACATTTAGCACCCGAGATAAAAAGCGCGTAAGGGTACGGTCCATCTCCATGTCCAGTTTATTTGACATGCCACGGAAGAGCACCGTTACCACCTCGCTGGAGCCCAGAGCGCCCCAAGTGGCACAAATGATAACAGAAACCCGTAAAATTCTACCCGCTATAGGGGTAGCCCACTTTACAAAATCCGGAAAAGGCAATAAAACAACAGAAAGATAGAGACCGATAACACTACAAAGCAAAGCCACAGGCTTTTGAAATCCGATTAAAGTAATGCGTTGTGCATAGTGCTTTTCGTCCTGAAAGCGGTCAATCAGTTTAACAAAAATTTTGCGTTTTAACAGTTGGCCAATGGCAGAGAACAAAATAAAACACAAAACAGCTACCCCAAGCTGTATAAAAAACGAAAGCTCCACGGATAGTCCTCCTATAAAAAAGTATGCTATTGCACATAGTTTAACATACCCGTCCCCAAATAACAACGTATGCTTTTGGCAGGCATACAACAAATAATCACAATACCACACTTGTTTTGTACGCAAAGAGATACCCTCTTTCTTTAAATAGTTGTCAAAGCGGTTGATAAAAAATAAATAGCTTGTGTACTTGCACATATATAAATTTAGGTGTATACTATTTACATAGTCTGTTTCAGGGCGGGGCGTAACTCCCCACTGGCGGTATAGCCCGCGAGCCATTTTGCTGTGTAGTTGCATAATGGTTGATTTGGTGAAATTCCAAGGCCAACGGTATAGTCCGGATGAAAGAAACACGCAGATATTGGTATATTTGCTGCACCCTTTGCTTATTGTGCAAAGGGTGCTTTTTTTATTTCCAACGCTGCGGCCACCCCACTAACAGGCCTCAAAAAATATTTTGGAGGTTGTTTTTATGGCAACAAAAAACCGTTCGCGTATCCGCAAAATTACCACTATTGCATTGTTTTCGGCAATTAGTACAATTTTAATGTATATTGAAATGCCTCTGCCTTTTATGCCACCCTTTTTAAAGTTGGATATCAGTGCAGTGCCCATTATGATAGGCAGCTTTGCATTTGGCCCTGTAGAGGCATTATGTATGGCTTTTATCAAAAGCTGTGTCCACGCCTTAAGCACGACAACAGGCGGTGTAGGAGAACTGGCAGATTTTTTAATTACAGGTAGCTTTGCGCTTACCGCCGGACTTATTTACCGCAAAACAAAAACAAAAAAATCTGCAATTTTGGCATGTGTTTTTAGTGTGTTTGTAATTGTAGTGGTAGGGTGCTTGGCAAACTACTTTGTGCTGCTTCCTTTTTACAGCAACATGATGCCTTTGGAGGCTATATATGAAATGTGCAATAAAGTAAACCCCCTTATTACTGGTAAAAGTACCTATATTGTATTTGGTGTGGCTCCGTTTAACCTTATTAAAGGTGCTATTGTTTCTGCACTGACTTTTTTAACCTACAAAAAAATGTCGGGATTTTTGAAAAAGCACACTGTGTAATTGACAAATATAAAATTTGTGGTATACTGAATAAGCTAAAAATTAAATATTGCTTATCAAGAGTGGTGGAGGGAACAGGCCCGATGAAACCCAGCAACCTATACATATAAGGTGCTAAATCCTGCGGTGTAAACCGGCAGATAAGAAACATATCGCC
>JAQUTM010000167.1 GCA_028694405.1 Oscillospiraceae bacterium | reverse complement strand
CATATGCCTCCGGCGGGTTGCCAAGTGCGTCTATAAAGTACAGTAAGCCGCCGTACTCTTTGTCCCACCCTGCGTTTATAGCGGTGTTAAATACCCACTGTGCGTCCTCGTGCAGCTTTGCACCTGCCTGCCCGCCCAAATAGTTGGCATACTCCATTAAAAACCAGCTGCATTCAATGTCGTGTCCCGGGTTTACAATGCGTCCTTCGGTAACGTCTGTCCATACCTCTCCGTTTAGGCCCACGTTTTCTAAGGTGCAGTTTAAGTCTTTTTTTACATGATATTTAAAAATCTGCTCTGCACACTGGGCAGAGTATTTGTCGTACTCCTCTGTATGTGCGGGGTCTACGCGGCGCAAAACGCTGGTGATGTTTAAAAAAATCATGGGGTTTGCAAGTCCGCGGCCGCTGCGGGTTTCGGGTATGCCCTTTGGCCCAAGCCCTGTGGGGTCTTTCATTAAACCGTTGTTCAGCTTGTAAATCATGCTGTACGCCTTGCGGGCACGCTGTAAGTATATTTCTTCGCCTGTAACGCCGTAATACTCTGCATTGGCAATGGCATAAAAGCCCTCGCTAAAGCAGTATCTGCGCTGACGCAAAGGCTTGCCCTCTGCCGTAACCTGAAAATACATTCTGTCGTCGGCGCCGCGGTTTATGCAGTGTGCCTCCATAAAATCAAGGCAGCTTTTGCTTGCCTGCAGCCACTCCTGCTTTACCCCGTAAACGCGGCACAGATACGCAAAAATCCACCCACAGCGCCCCTGCATCCACACACTTTTATCGGTAGAATACACGCGGCCTGTTCTGTCTAAACAAGTGTAAACGCCGCCGTTTACTTTATCCATACCGTGTTGCAGCCAAAAATCAACACAGGTATCCAGTTGTGCTTGCAGCCATTTTCGAGTTTCCGCCAATGCTGTTTTGTCCATAAAATTCACCTTACCTTTTGTAAAATACATATAGCTGCATTGCCTATAGCAGAACGCTTTTTACAAAGCGCGGCACAACCGCTATAAAACAATGCAGCCAAATTAAGAGGAGAAATCACAATTTATTTTTTTGTAACGGCTATGCCGCGTTTTGCGTTTAGCAGTAAGCTGCTACGGCATCTTTTATCATTTTGGCGCACTTTTCTACCTGCGGCATATCTTCCGGCACAAGGTTTGCCAAAGGTGCACGCACACCGCCCAGCTCTACGTTTTCATTCATATACAAAATCTTTTTCATTACCGCGTACAGGTTGCCCTTACAGGCGCACATGGCTGCTATAATGTCATCTATGGCATACTGTACCTTTTGGGCTGCCTCAAAATTGCCTGCCTCAAACAGGGCATTTGCCTTTAAAAACAGCTCTGGCATAGAGGCGTAGGTACCGCCAATGCCGCCGCTTGCGCCCATAATACGTCCGCCCACAAACTGCTCGTCAGGGCCGTTAAACACAACACAGTCGCTGCCGCCCTCGGCTTTAAACATCTGAATGTCCTGCACGGGCATAGAGGAGTTTTTTACACCGATAACACGAGGGTTTTTGCGCATTTCTTTAAACAGATTTACCGTCAAAGCCACGCCTGCCAGCTGTGGAATGTTATAAATAATAAAATCGGTGCCTGGTGCCGCAGCGGAAATATCATTCCAATACTTTGCAATGGCATGCTCCGGCAAATGGAAATAAATCGGGGGTATTGCCGCAATGGCGTCTACGCCTAAGCTTTCGGCGTGGGCAGCAAGCTCCATGCTGTCTTTTGTGTTGTTTGCTGCCACATGGGCAATAACGGTAATTTTACCCTTTGCCACAGCCATAACGTTTTCTAATGTGGCTTTGCGCTCGGCAAGGCTTTGGTAAATGCATTCACCGGAAGAGCCGCACACATACACACCCTGTACACCTTTGTCAATTAAATGCTGGGTAAGCGCACGGGTGCGCTGGGGGCTAATTTCGCCCGCCTCGTCATAGCAGGCGTAAAACGCCGGTATAATGCCACAATATTTTTGTAAATTACTCATTTTAAATATACTCCTTCTACACACGGTTACCGCAACAAGGGGCAATAGCGGTAATGTATTTTTATGTGGATTAGCCCTTAACAGCCCCCATGGTAATACCTTGTGTAAAATACTTTTGAAACGCAAGGAATACTACAATAATGGGAATTGCCGCCAACGCCGCACCGGCCATGGTTAAGCCAAAGTCGGTAGAAAGCTCTGCCTGCAGCTTGGCAATACCCAGCGAAATGGTTAAATTTTTGTTAGAGTTTAACATAATCAACTGCATGAAATAGTCATTCCAAGCGCTGATAAAGGTAAATATCGCCAACGCGCCAACGCCGGGTTTTACCATTGGCACAACAATTTTTACAAAGGTAAGCCCCTCGCCTGCGCCGTCAATGCGGGCGGCCTCAAGCATTTCTGTAGGAATACCCTCGCTGAATTGTTTCATCAAAAACACACCAAAGGGCCAGCCCACAACGGGTAAAATAATGGCCCATAATGTATCGTGCCAGCCTAAAAAGGCCATTTCTTTCAGCAGAGGCACTAAAATTACCTGCTTTGGCAGCGCCATGGCACACACCATTAAGGTAAAAATAACATGGCGGCCCACAAAACGTTTTTTAGCCAGCACATACCCTGCCATAGTTGCTGTAATACAGGTGAGTACCATTGCCATTACCGAGCTGAAAACTGTGTTCCACAGCCAGAGCATGGCAGGCTTTTGAAACAGACGCACATAGTTGCTTAAGGTTGGATTTTGCGGAAACCACTGTGGTACCGCCGCATTGATAGCCGCCGCGTCTTTTACCGAGCCGGTTAAAATCCAGTAAAGCGGAAAAATCATCAAAATGGCAAACAGTACCAATATAACAATGCACACGACTTGGTAAAAGTCGATTTTTTTTCGTGATGTTTTCATCTATATTCGACCCTCCTTAATCGTTCTTTCCCGAACCGGTAACTTTAAATTGTATGGCCGAGAAAACTGCAATAATAAGCGCAAGTATAATACCCACGGCATTGCCGTAGCCATAACGGTTTAGCTTAAATGCCTGGTAGTAAATGTAGTACATAATCGTCATGGTAGAGTTGTTTGGACCACCCGACGTTAAAAGCTGTATCAGCGCAAAGCACTGGAAGCTGTTAATTGTTGTAATAATCAAAATATAAAGAGTTGTAGGCATAATGCTGGGCCACTTAATACGCCAAAAGGATTGCATCTTTGTGGCGCCGTCAACCTCTGCTGCCTCAACTAAGCTTTGGTCTACATTGCCCAGCGCCGCAACATACAAAACAATGGGCTGGCCAATACTGGTTGTAAGTAAAATTAAAATAATACACCAAATTGCGGTGCTTTCGTTGCCAAGCCAACTTACGTTTTTTTCCAGCAACCCGCTGGCGGTACCTATTTAGTTAAACAAACCTGTGTACTGGTTAAACATCCATTTCCATACAACCGTAACTGCAACAGTGCCGGTTACTACGGGCAGATAAAAAACAATGCGGTAGAAAGAACGTGGACCCGGGCGCATATTGTAAATTGCGCTGCCTACCCAAAGGCTAAAAGCCGTTACAACCGGCACGCTTACCACAACAATCAATAAGGTATTTACAAAGCCCTTTGTAAACACAAGGTCTGAAAACAACTCTTTATAATTGTTTAACCCCACAAACGTAAAATCGTTCATAGTGTAGTTAAAAAAGCTTGTAAATAGTGCAATTCCCATGGGAATTACTACAAAACCTATAAAAAAGACGAGGCAAGGCAACAGGAATAAATACGCACTTACTGTCTCTTGCAGCACAAGCTTTTTGCTTGTTGTTCCGTGCTGTAATTTGCTTTTTGCCATCATTCTTCCCCTTTCTGCATAATTTGCTTTTTTGCAAAAACGATGTGTCCGCCTCCACTGTTTGGCAAAAGCGGACACATGGTTTTACATCTTAATTTTTAAATAATTACTTAGGAAGCTGCTTTTGTTGCGGTATTGCAGGTTTCAACATAAGCATCGGCAGCTTTCTGTACGTCTGTGCCGCCAAAAATTTGCTGAAGCATATTCCACCAAGCAGTACGTTGCTCTGCCCAGCCGCCTGTTACATTGTAGTAGTCGCCCAAATATTTTTGGAAAGAAGCATAAATAGCCATGCTCTCTTCTTTATCGGTACCTGCATATACGTTGCCGTAAGAGCTGCGTACAGGGAAGAAACCGGTAGCTGTTACGCTTGCTTTGCCTTGTACGGGGTCATCGCAAACAAACTGAATGAATTTTTTAGCGGCTGCAATTTTTGCATCGTCGCCGTTGTTAAATACGCCAAAGCCCCAGATACCGCCGCACAATTCGGGTACACCGTCGTCGGAGGGGAAAGCCATAGCATAAGGAGTAAAGGTTACTTGAGAAGCATAGTTTGCAGCATTTGCAGCATTCCAGCAAAAGCTCATGCCGATAGTGCCGTTTGCAAACAGCTGTAGCTCGTCAGAGGCAACAATACCTGCATCGTAGCCCAAAATGCCTGCTTTTGTCCAGTCTGCCAAAGCCTGTAGGCCTTTTACGCCTTTTTCTTGGTTCATGGTCCACTCAGTATGTGCTGCATCGGTGTAAGCGCCGCTGTACAGGTTCATAGCAAGTGCGCGTGTACCTTGGTCGCCGCCTTGGCCGCCGCAGTATACAACGCCTGTCTCTTGTACAAGGCCGCTTTTTGCAACAGCAGTT
>JAQUTM010000012.1 GCA_028694405.1 Oscillospiraceae bacterium | reverse complement strand
AACTTTCTTTATTTTTGAGCCGCGTACTGTGTAAGACAGGTGACAAGCCCCTGTGCCGCCATGCGCGCTGCATATTTTGCCTCTTCTAAAGTATTTGCGTGGCCGCCTACTTCAATAAGCAAACTACCCGTGGTAAGCTGTTGGTTGTAATTGCGATAATCAAACAATACCGGACGCGTCAACCCGGGATAAGCGCTTTCCATGGCGTTTTGCCAAACAGCCGCAAACCGCAAATTTTTCATATAATTCGGCATATTCATTTTGCCGTTATCGGCACCGCATATTATCATTACTTGGGCAGATTTCATATCACCTATACTACAAATAGGCTTAATGCGCGTGCCTTCTTTTTCAATCGCGTCACGGTGTACATCTAGTACCACCTTTATGCTGGGATACTTTTGCAGATAGCTTTCCACAGTTGCCTTACTGCGCTCATAACTGCCGTTATAACTGGGGTAATCGTGTAACGTGGCATCTTGTATGGTGTTAATTCCTGCCGCATTTAGTACCGATACCATTTCAGCTCCCACCGCTACTACATTTTGACTGGTGTCTGTATTGCGGCCTGTGTTTGCGGGGTCGTACCAGCTGTGCTCTACACTTTCGTAGCTTTCGGTAGCATGAGTGTGCATAATCAGCACTTGAGGTTCGCTGCTGTTCAGTTCTACCGCAAAATCAGGCGGATTTGCAATTTCTTGTGTAACTTCTTCGTTAGATACCTCCGTTACATTTTTTATGCTGGCAGCACCACATGCCACATAAAGCTGGCCCTCTCCAATAGTAGGGTATTGTACTTCATTCAATAGTCCCATACCTTCGGGAATCTCTTCACTTGGATTTACAGGCTCTGCCTCTTTTGTAGGCATTTCTGTCCACCAACCGCTGCTTAAATCATTTTCATCTACTGTTTGCGCGGCGGGAACCACCTCGGTCTGCTCCTCTTTTACATCCCATAAAAAAGTTACGGTTTCAAACGCCTGTTTGGGCGCCACCAAGGCAGCACTAATAAACGTGGCAGCCTGCACCATAGAAAAGGAAGGCGCCGCCAGCGTTGTTACACCTACTACTGCTATTACCAGTACGGTACACATAACGCCAAATATTAGTTTTTCCAGTCGGCTCCGCCTCATTGTACACCCCATAGGCTGCCCTTAAATTTATGTACAGCCTGTATGACAGTACAAATCAGCCTGTTTAATTGTATGCAGGTGTGCTAAATATATGCTTTGCTGTACAAGTTATATGGTAAGATAAGCCAGCTCGCTTACCGCGAGCTTGGTTTGCAAAGCCTTGTTAATTGCCAAGCTTAGTACGTTGCTGCCGCGTCGGATAATCGCATCTATTTCTTTTGGGCAAACCACTAACGCCTCGGCACCTTCTATGGTTTCTCCCGCCTGCATAACCGTTGGCACGCCTGCCGCAATAACAGGAACGCCCAGTACATTGCTGTTTATTTTTTGGGTAGGGTTGGATTTTGGCACCAGTGCCGCATTTGTAATTTGTACGGTACAGCCAAGCCGTTGGGCACTGGCAGTACACAGGCTATCTACACAAATTACACATGCAGGGCTTGTTTTTTTTACAATGCTGCGCAGTACCTCTCCCGTTTGCATACCGGTTTTTCCCTCTACGCCGGGTGCAAAGGATGCCACCTCTCGCAGCTTAAGCGGCAAAATATCAGCTGTCTTATCCAAATGACGGGTGACAAAAATTTTTTCTGCCGTACGCGGACCCAAAGCATCGGCTGTAACAGCAGGGTTGCCCAGACCCGCCACCAAGATTAACCCTTCGCGAGGCAGTAAGGCTTTTAGCTGCGTAGCTACGGCAGTTATATATTTTTCATTATGGTCATCAATATATGCCATATTTGGCATATCGATGGTTGTATAAATGCCGCGCGTTTTGGCTAAGTTGTCGTTTTCAATGCTTACGCGCGTTACGGTAATATCGTTTTCGCTCTGCGTGCTTACCGTTACCCCTGCAGGTAAGCCGCCGTGTTCACACCCAAACATTTCTGCTGCAATATCCGTATAGATTTCCATATTTAAACCTCATTTTGTGTTTTAACTAATTTATTTTTTCTTTTTACTTTTGTTTGTATATTTCCAGTTTTTTTGCCAAATACCAAATAGAGGTGATTTTTACATTTGTTTAGAAAAAAGGAAAAGAAAAATACGCAAACAAAAATAAAAAAAAGCTTGTATTTCTAACACAAAAGTGCTATTATAAATTGTACTGTTAAAAGGAGGTGGTATCGTGCCTAACATTAAATCTCAAAAAGATAGAGTTAAACAAGCTAAAGTTGAAACTCTTCGCAACAAAGCAGTAAAATCTAACCTTAAAACAGTAGTTAAAAAGGCTGACGCCGCCGTAAAAGCTGGTTCCGCTGATGCTACTAACGCTGTTAAATTAGCTGTTTCTACCATTGACAAAGCTGCCGGCAAAGGCGTTTTGCATAAAAACACTGCTGCTCGCAAAGTTTCTCAGATGATGAAAAAAGCTAACGGTTAATCTCCTATTGCTTTCTAAATCCGCTACAATGTAGCGGATTTTTTTCATTTTAACACATAGCCTGTAGTGCAAGCCGCTAAGTATTTGATGCGGCTTATACTACAGGCTTTTTATTTGCTTTATAAAATTTTTGTTTTAAAATAAAATTCTTAATATTCTTGTGCGCTTTTAACAGACCGAAAACACAAAAACTTTTAGGACTGGTCTTTGCTTTGACCAAAAACGGCTGCTAAAAAGCCGCACACCAGGCTGGCCGTAATGCCGCCTGCCGCTGCGGTAAACCCGCCGGTGAGAGCTCCGATTAAACCGATTTTTTCTACCGAATCCAAAACGCCTTGCGCCAATAAGTGCCCAAAACCAATCAGCGGCACCGTGGCGCCGCAACCGGCAAAGCTTGCCAAGGGCTCATACCAGCCAAGCGCGCTTAACACTACACCTGCCACAACATAGGTTACTAAAATGCGCGCTGGTGTAAGCTTGGTATAATCCATTAAAAGCTGTCCCGCTACGCAAATCAAACCGCCTATTACAAATGCCCAAACAAAGTTCATACTACTTCCTCCTATTTTTGCGAGCTGATGTGAACCAAATGTGCAATACCGGGTATACTTTCTCCCTGCATAAAGGTTACGGGGCTCATAAGAGCACCAGTTGCAACAAAAAGCACATTTTTCATTACACCGGATTGCACTTCGGGCAGTATGTGGGCACACAGCACAGCCGCACTACAGCCGCAGCCACTTCCGCCTGCACCTACATCTTGTCGTAGGCGGTCATAAATTAACATACCACAGTCACTGTAGTTGGGCAGTGTTACACCTTCCTGCTTTAAAATTTCTTGTAAAAGTGTACTGCCTACTAACCCCAAATCTCCTGTGTAAATGTGGTCAAAATCTATGGGTTTTTTTCCACTATCGGCAAAATAGCGCAAAATTGTTTCTGCCGCTGCCGGCGCCATTGCGGCGCCCATATTGTTAATATCTATTATGCCAAAATCTCGTATGTGGCCCAGTGTAACAGATTTTACATAAGGAGCCCCGCCTTGGGCACTTACCACAACAGCACCTGCCGCGGTAACTGTCCACTGGGCTGTTGGTGTGCGCTGTCCACCGTATTCCAGCGGGGTGCGAAAGGTGCGTTCCGCTGCGCAAAAGTGGCTGCTGGTTAAAGCCATTGCGCGATTACAAATGCCAGAGCCTACAAAGCTGCTTGCCAAAGACAGACTTTCCGCCATTGTGCTGCAGGCACCGTAAAGCCCTGCAAACTGTACATCTAAGTCGCGCACTGTATAGGCACTTGCTGTGCATTGGTTTTGCAAATCACCTGCAAACAGGTAATCAATATCACCCAAAGTAATGCCTGCTTTATTTAAAGCTTTTTCTACCGCGCTGCGTTGATACGCGCTTTCCGCTTTTTCCCAGCACTCTTCGCCCATGCGGGTATCCACACAAATGCAGTCAAACTCTTCAGCCAAAGGGCCTTCACTTTCTTTTTTTCCCCCTACGGTGGCAAATCCTGTTATACTGGGGCAGTTTTCAAAAAAAATGGTATCTCCTTTTTTTAAGCTCATTTTATTTTCCTCCTTTATTTTGTATTTTTAGGCAAACAAAATGCGCCAAAAGTACCATATTATACCCCACGCCACACTGGCCAACATACCATAAACTATAACGGGACCTGCTATAACAAACATTTTTGCGCCTACACCTGTTATATATCCCTCGGTTTTAAACTCAATGGCAGGGCTTACTACCGCATTTGCAAAGCCCGTAATGGGAACAAGCGTACCTGCACCCGCCTTTGTTGCAAGCTTTTGGTACCACCCAAACATGGTACATATTGCTGATAACGCAATTAAAGTAGCACTTGTCAGCGTACCTGCATCTGTAAGGGTCAGCCCCCATTTACAGTAAAAATATTTTAGCACTTCACCCAGTAAACAAATGCCGCCGCCTACGCAAAAAGCCCAGATACAGTCCCGCACAACTTGGCTTTTAGGGCTTGCCTCTGTGGTCATTTGTTGGTATTCCTCTTTGGTTAATTTCACTTCACACCTACTCCTTTATTTTTATAAGGGACACATTTTTGGCGCTTAGAAATTTTTTAAAATGCGAGTTATCCCTTTTTGTTTGGCTTATGGTACAATTATTTCCTGTTAAAAAGGTTTTATGTAAGCAGGGTGACGATAATTGCAAAAAGGCTATTTAATCGTTGCAATGCAAAAAAAATACCATTATAATACTTTTGTAAACATCATTTATGTTTGAGCTATCACAAAGCATAGGTTTTACCTGTGCTTGGCAGAGTAGAGACCAAAGCGTTAAGTGCTGTGCGGACGGGGAGTTGCCGCCAGACGAAAAGCAGCAAAGGCTGGCTTGCGGTTTTGGTTTTGCATCCCGCTGCTGCATACAAGGGAGTAATCCCTCCTATATGCAGTAACATTTTTGTTGCGGCTTTTGCTGCACACTGCATAAAAGGAGGTTTTTTTATTGCAGAATTTTAAAAAATCATCTTGGCTAGGCACTTTAAGTGCAAGTGCTCAGGAATTTAAACGGGTAAGCAGCCTGACGGGCAGCGCTATGTTAGCGGCGTTAAACGTAGTAATTAACCAGTTTACCTTAGTGCTAGTTCCAAAAATATTAGAGCTTGGCTTTACTTTTATTCCCGTTGCCGTATCGGCAATGCTTTACGGGCCGCTTATTACAGGCGGAATAGGTGCCTGCGTTGATATTATCAAATATTTTTTACGTCCGGACGGTCCTTTTTTTATTGGGTTTACCTTAAATGAATTTTTAAGCGGCTTTATTTTTGGCTTATTTTTGTATAAAAAAGAGATAACCGTAAAACGTGTTTTCGCTGCTAAGCTTACTATAAATGTAGTTGTAAACATTGGCTTAACGGCTTTATGGCTACACCTTATGTACGGAAAAGCTTTTTGGGTTTATGCCTCGGCGCGCATTATAAAAAATTTAATCATGCTGCCTATCGAAACCGGCATTTTATATGTAGTATTAAAAAAAATTGCCCAAGTTCGTAGAAAAAAAAGTTTTTAAGCTTGCAGCTACCTCTACAACTCCCGCTTTATGCCTTTAAAGTTTTAAAAAACGAAAAAACACCGCTGTGCTTACGCCTTTAAAAGCGTTTGCACAGCGGTGTTTTAGTTTTTAATAAACAAAACTTATATTATTTTTCCAGTGCCGCTAAAAAAACTTGACGTACTTTTTCTTTACTGGGCACACCCTCATGAATTTTTACATCATCTACAAAGTAAGTGGGTACATACCAGTAGTCATAGCCTTTTATTTTTTCCGGCTCTCGGCTTTCCTCTATTACTTCAATCTGCACCGCTGCAAATTCGGGGTTTTCTGCTACCAGCGTTTGGGCAATTTCCAGTGCCTGCCTGCAAAAAGGACAGCTTTCCAGTATCATCATTTTAACATGTTTCGGCATACAGCAACAACTCCTTTATGTGATTTTCAAAGAGGGATACGGTTTAGTTTTTAAAGGTTCCGCCTGCAATTTGGCGTAAAGTTTCTTCCAATTTTGATTTATCCATATAATTTGCGTCTACTACAGCAATATCCATCTCTTTTGCGCGTTGGTAAACACTTACCGCATCTTTACGCACATTGCTTGCTGTCATAAGCACCGCTTTGGCATGAGCACCGCCAAATCTTCTTGCAATCAACTTTATTTCTGTTAAGGCAAGGGGAGTGGGAACACCCATTTTACAACTGATAAAAATAGGCGTTACCCCGCGTACAAGCAAAATGTCAACCTCATTGCGCGTATCCAGCGGGCCGCCTGCAACGGCGTTCCAGTTGATAATGACGCTGGTTTTTACATGGCTGAAAAACTGCATTTTATACGCGGTAATAAAGCCGTACAGCTCCAGCCATATACCGTGGTTTGTCATGCACATAGCAAGCTGATAATTTTTATAGGTAAAGCTTACATATTCTCCGTCTGTATCCAGTGCCGTTAAAATACCGGCTGCTTGCAAAAGCTGCATAATTTTAACATCGCAAGTTACTTCAAGCCCGGCTTTTACTTTTATTTTTTTGCGTGCTGTAATAGTTAACCCTTGGTGTGGCGTCCTTCCGGCAAACCCTGCGGCTTTGGTTACATGCTGCAAATAAGCTACAGCACCACCCCAAGCTGCCGTGTTGGCGCGTATAATTTCCCATACCTTTAACACATCACCGCACATTTCACTGTCTTTTTTGTCCGGCCTGTAATGTCCGTAACCTTCTATGGAAGCCCCCGTAGCCGCCAGCATATCTTTAACCTCAAAGTAGGGTAGGGCAAAGGCCTCCTTTAGGTTTTCGCAGCCTGCAATATTCACAAATTTACCTTGGGGTAAAACCGTGTAATATGCCTTGGTACCATATCGCTCACAAAAAATACCCGCCGCCAGCAATACCATATCCGTACCACCTGTAAAATCAAAAACACAGTTTGTATTTTCTGTGGTAACTTTTTTTAATGTGGATAAGATTGCTTGCAGGTTTGTTGTATCGGTAAGATAAAAGGTAACGTCCTGTGTTAATTTTTTTTGCTTGGTATAATATTGTAAAATTTCTTTCTGCCGCTTTGACGTTTGGTGGTCACACACATATACAAGCTTTTTGGGTTTAAATATAGTCGCTCCTAAAATATTTTCAATAGGCTCTATATCTAAAAACTCCACTAATGTTTCCATTCCGTATCCTCCCTGCGGTAAATAGAGCAATAGGCTCTTTTCTATTGTATTCCAACAAAGTAAAAGTGGCAACTGCAAAAAAGTTGCTGTCTTACAGCTTTGTAAAAAAACAGTAAGACAGCAACCTTAACTACGGACGCTCATTTACAAGCTTAAAGCCTGCTTTGGTAAGTGCCTGTTTGATTTCTTCTACATGCTCATGGTTACGGGTTTCCATGCCAATGCGCAAAAAGCAGCTGTTAATAGCCATATTGGTATCGGCGCGGTCATGGTGCACGCTTACCACGTTGCCGCCGCAATTACTTACAATTTCGCTTACACCTTGCAGCTGGCCGGGTTTATCTTCCAGCGCAATGGTAAGCATACTGTTTCGCCCTGCCATTACAAGACCGCGTGTTATAACACGATTTAAAATATTTACATCAATATTACCGCCGCTTACCAAACAAATTGCCTTTTTACCCTTTATATCTACCTTGTTAAACATAGCTGCTGCTACTGCAACAGCTCCTGCACCCTCGGCAATCAGCTTTTGCTTTTCAATCAAAGCAAGCACCGCCGCGGCAATTTCATCTTCGGTTACGGTAACAACTTCATCTACATATTCGTTTACCAGTTGATAGGTAAGGTCTCCGGGGTGTTTTACGGCAATACCGTCAGCAAATGTAGAAACCCCCTCCAGGGTAATTTTCTCTTGCTTTTCAATGGCTTGCTGCATACTGGGGGCACCTGCTGCCTGTACCCCGTACACTTTACAGGTTGGACGTAAATGTTTAATGGTATAGGCAACGCCGCTTATCAATCCGCCGCCGCCAATAGGCACTAAAACAGCGTCCACGTCCGGTAATTGGTCTAACAATTCCAGGCCGATGGTTCCTTGTCCTGCAATTACTTCATCATCGTCAAAGGGGTGAATAAACGTATACCCCTCTTTTTTTTGCAATTCGCAAGCATATGTATATGCGTCGTCATACGCACCTTTTACCAACTTTACCTTGGCACCATACTGCTTGGTTGCCTCCACCTTACTAATAGGGGCACCGTCCGGCATACAAATAATACTGGGAATATTGTTCTTTTCGGCCGCTAATGCAACCCCTTGTGCATGGTTGCCTGCACTGCAAGCCACAATGCCTTTTGCTTTTTCTTCCTCAGTAAGCTGGCTTATTTTATAATAGGCACCACGCACCTTAAAGCTGCCTGTCACCTGCAAATTTTCTGTTTTTAAATAAATTTGTGTCTCAGGGTTTAGCTTTGGAGCTGCAATTAAGTCGGTTTTTCGCGCAATTTCTTTTAGTACAAAGGCGGCATGATAAATTTTGTCTAAGGTAAGCATAATTTTTTCCTTTCGCTGCATTAAATTTGGCGGCAGGGTATAAAAAAAGCCCCCGCCTCTTAAACTTTCGTAAGAGACGAAGACGTATATCTCCGCGGTACCACTCTTATTTCCGCACGTTGCGCGCGGCCCCTCTACGCATATCAGACAATATGCTGGCTTATAACGGAGCCGGGCCCGGCTTTTCTTACTTGCAAACCAAGTGGCTTGCTTTAAGCAAAGCTGCTTGCGAGGTGATTTGTTTTAATTGGCAATACCGCTTTGCACCGTCCAGCGGCTCTCTAAAAATGCCGAAAGTAAAACCTGTCCTCGTTTAAACGCATTTTATTTTTATAGATTATTATTAAAGTAGCACAATTTACTCGCTTTTGTCAAGTAAAATGTTGAAGTAAAACACATAGATGTGTATACTGTTAACAGGAAAGTATATCTGCGCTTAGTAAAGGCGTTAATCCATCGCGAGAGGAAGTTTTATATGAACCCATCAGCCCCATTAAACACACGTTTGCACACTTTGGTTATTTTTCGAAGCCTACTAAAGAACCCCGTTATCAAAGCGCTGGAGGTGTTGCTGTCTTGTAATATGCACGATACCGATGCCGCAGTAGACGCATATTGCAGCTTTGCGGCTGCATTATTTGCCTCTGGGGATAATTTTAGCCGATATTTGCTAAATTACATATTAGAAGACGAAAATATTTATATGCTGCAATGTTGTGGTAAAAATACAGTTAGTACAAACCTAACCACCTGTTTAAAGCACGAACTTGCATTTTTACAGGACTTATCAAAATTTGACGGTGCCGAAATTCGCGCTCTTATCGATTTTGACGGTTTTTTACCGCAATGGAAAACAGAATTTTTAAATTTTGCAGAAATTTACAATTCTCGTATCGCCAACATTCACACCCACGGATACGGTATTTTTGCAAAATATCATACTTTTGTTATTCACGAGGGCAAGCTAACCCCCGTAAAACACCCCGATACCCAAACATTGGAACAACTTTCGGGATATGAGCGAGAACGCGCCAAGGTAATTGCCAACACGCGAGCTTTGTTGGAGGGACGCCCCGCCAATAACGTTTTGCTTTACGGCGATGCCGGCACAGGCAAAAGCAGCACGGTAAAAGCGGTTGCCAATGCCTTTAAGCAAGAGGGTCTGCGCCTGATAGAAGTAAAGAAAAATCAACTTTATCAGATACCCGATATCGTAGAAACATTAAGTGCCAACCCGCTAAAATTTATTTTGTTTATTGATGACTTAAGCTTTAGCAGCAACGACAACGATTTTGCCGCCTTAAAAGCTATTTTAGAGGGCAGCGTAAGCGCACGCGGCAGCAACCTGGCAGTATATGCTACCAGCAACCGTCGCCACTTGGTAAAAGAAAGCTTTAGCGACAGAGACGGCGACGAAATTCATTTAGCAGACACCATGCAGGAGTTAATGAGTCTTTCGGCACGTTTTGGTCTTACCATTACCTATTCCAGACCTGACAAAGACTTGTATTGCAGTATTGTACGCAACTTGGCTCAACAATACAATATTGATTTACAAGAAGAGCAACTGATGATTAAAGCAGAAGCACACGCTATACGCAACGGCGGACGCAGCCCACGCGTGGCAAAACAATTTGTAGAGCTTTTAAAGGCAGGGGTTTGATTTTGGGTTTTAAAAAATCTGCCCTATCTGTATAAGAAAGAAAAGGTGATTTATTTTGGATTTAGAGCAAATACGCCAGCAAGCTTGGCAGGCAGCCACAGAATTGGTAAACGTCAGCGGCCTGCAGGCAGGAGATATTTTGGTGGTGGGCTGTTCTTCCAGCGAAGTAGGCGGCCAAAAAATTGGCACCTACAGCAGTACAGAACTTGCCCATGCGCTTTTTACGGGCATTTACAGCGTACTGCAGCCAAAAAATATTTTTCTTGCAGCACAGTGCTGTGAACATCTAAACCGCGCCTTGATTATAGAACAGGAGGCTGCCTGCAAATATGGGTATGAACCAGTAAACGTAGTGCCTCAGCCCAAAGCAGGCGGTAGCTTTGCCACAGCCGCATGGTTAGCATTTAACAAGCCCACGGCTGTAGAGCACATAAAAGCCCACGCCGGAATTGACATTGGCGGTACTTTAATTGGTATGCATTTAAAAGAAGTTGCCGTACCTGTTCGGCTTAGTCTTGCACAAATTGGCAAAGCCTCTATTATATGTGCGCGTACACGTCCAAAATTTATAGGCGGTTTACGCGCTTGTTATGACGACAGCCGCATGTAACTTGTTATAATACAAAAGCGTAAAAGCACGGTAAAATGCTTTTACGCTTTTTATTTATTTTACAGTTTGTATTATTTCAGCCAAAGCGTTACTGCGCGCCTTTAAAATCGTGTCACACCATATGTCAAAGTCTGTATCCTCTTTTTGCAGCTGTGGGTTTTGCAAAAAATAGGCAACACTTTCGGTTAATCCCACATCAGCGCGTACCGTTGCGCAAAAATCAGGCACCAAACGTTTTAACTTGCTGTTATCAAACACAACCGGATTACTTTTATCTCCCAACAAAGCGCCTTCAAAATCAAAACGCTCCGGAGCAGCGGCTACCAAAAAATCGCTGGAAATATGCACCGCGTGTAAAGGTTTCCCTAACGCACGAGCAATAATCCCATAAATTTGGTTCCATGTTACTGTTTCGTCACTGGTTATGTGTACCGCTTGGCCGATGGCATGGATATTTCCCATCAATCCGTAAAAGCCTTTTGCAAAATCGCTACTGTGGGTAAGGGTCCACAAGCTATTTCCATCGCCTTGTATCATAACCTGTTTTTCTTCTAAGATGCGTTTTGCCACTGTCCATGCGCTAGCGCCTTTTACAGCAAGCGGTAAGCTGCGCTTGCAATAAGTATGGCTGGGCCGCACGATTGTAACAGGAAAGCCACTGTGACGAAATTGCTCCATCAAATAACTTTCACCTGCTATTTTATTTCTGCTGTACAGCCAGTATGGATTGCTTAATGGTGTACTCTCTGTAATAATATAATCTACAGGAGGTTTTTGGTAGGCAGACGCGCTGCTTATAAAAATATACTGGTCTGTTTTACCTGTAAAAAGCCTTACATCTCGCGCTACATCTTCTTCGGTAAAGGCAATAAAATCTGCCACAACATCAAAGTGCATATCCCCAATGGCTGCGGCAGTTTGTTGTTCATCTTTAATATCTGCTACTAAGCTTTGCACGCCGTAGGGCAGAGCGCTTGCCGTTTTACCGCGGTTGAGCACATAAACTTCATTCTTTTTTTCTGCCGCCAGTTTTGTAATATCGGCACTGATAACCCCTGTGCCGCCAATCAGCAATATTTTCATCGTCTTGCCTCCGTATTTTCTATTATAGGTACAGTGTACAAAATAAAAGCAATGCAGGCAATAGTTTTCAACCCTTTTTTAAAAAATCGTGGAAAAGTTGTTTTGTTTATGGACGGTCTTTGAAAAATACCCCTTGCCTTTATCTTGGGTGCTGTAATTTTTTTAAACTACGTCCTTTTGCTTTTTTATGGTTTTTCACTTCTCGGCTTACAGCTTTACCTTTTTCTTTAAAAGTTCACGATACTATCAAACTTATTTTAACAACCCCGCATTGCGGAAACTGCCTTGCCGTGATATAATAGCGATAATTAAAGTTTTATTGCCGATTAAAACGCAATCAACAAAAATTTTAAAACAAAGTTTTTTTACAGTTTACGAAGGGAGAATTTTTATGAAAAAAAACAATGGTAAATTGGATATTGTAACAGAGAAGGAGGTTTTGAAAAAATAATATGCAACACCTCCTTCCTATACACGTTTAAAAATAGGAGGTTAATAAAATGAACATCTTAGATAATTACGGTCTTACCGACCGATTTTTAAATGAGGCAAAGCTATATCCCACGCTTTCTCTGGCGCGTATTATCACGCAATATCGTGGCTTATATAAAATTGTAACCCAGCAGGGAGAAGGGCAAGCAGAAATTTCGGGAAAATTTCGTTTTGAAACCACAGAGCTTGCAAAGTTTCCCACCGTGGGAGATTTTGTAATGGTCACCGCTGACAGCAACAAAAGCACGGCAATTATTCACCATGTATTAACGCGCAAAAGTATCTTTTTAAGAACGGCTGTGGGGGTAAGCGGGCAGGCGCAAAGTGTAGCGGCTAACATTGATACTGTTTTTATTTGCATGTCTTTAAATCATAATTTTAATCTTAGCCGTTTAGAGCGCTACCTCAGCGTAGCGTGGGACAGCGGCGCTATACCCGTCATTTTGCTCACCAAAACAGATTTGTGCAAAAATTTAGAAACCGCTCTGGCAGAGGTAGCGCGTGTGTCGGCTTTTTGTGATGTAATACCGCTTTCTGTATTTGATGAAAATGTAGCACAAAAGCTTTCAAAATATCTTAAATCAGGTACCACCTCTGCTTTTATCGGCTCTTCGGGAGTGGGCAAATCTACGCTTATCAATAAGCTGTTGGGGGAAGATATTGTTGCTACCTCTGATATTGGTAAGGCCGATAAGGGTAAACACACCACAACCGGCAGAGAGCTGTTTGTCTGCCCATTTGGCGGGGTTCTTATTGATACCCCGGGTATGCGAGAGCTAGGGGCAGAGAGCACTGATTTAGGCAAAGCCTTTGATGATATTGAAGCGCTTGCCGACCACTGTAAGTTTCATGACTGTACCCACACCAATGAACCCGGCTGTGCCATAGTAAAAGCTTTACAAAATGGCACACTTGATGAAAGGCGTTTTCACAACTATTGTAAACTTAAAGCTGAGACAGGATATAATGGACTAAACGCTAAAGAAATTGAAGTAAAAAAACTGGAGCGCATGTTTAAAGACGTAGGCGGTATAAAAAACAAGCGTAAGTTTACCAAGGAATTACACAAAAACAAGCAATAATATACAATTAGTATATAATATCATTTTTTTATTTGTAATTGACCGGATAATCTATAAAAAATTAGGGCATCACCGTTTTTAAACTGGTGATGCCCTAATTTATTTTACAAATTGTATTATTATAAGTTTATTTCATAACAGCGCCCGTGTTGGCACCGCTTACCAAACGTGCATAGCGAGAAAGCCAGCCGGTTTTAATATTGGGCTCAGGCTTTATATACGCTGCTTTTCGTTTTGCAAATTCTTCTTCTGTCAGCTTCGCGTTAATCTTTGCTTCGGGGATATTAATTTCAATTAAATCTCCTTCAGCAATTAGACCAATAGGTCCGCCGCTGGCGGCTTCGGGGGCTACATGCCCAATAGAAGCACCACGGCTTGCACCACTAAAGCGGCCGTCTGTAATTAAAGCAACTGTTTTATCCAGCTTCATGCCTGCAAGCGCGCTTGTGGGGTTTAACATCTCGCGCATACCCGGGCCGCCCACAGGGCCTTCGTACCGAATAACCACAACATCACCGGCTACAATTTTACCGTTGTAAATAGCCTGTATGGCTTGCTCCTCGCTGTTAAATACACGGGCAGGGCCTGTGTGGCAAAGCATTTCGGGGGCTACAGCACTGCGCTTTACAACACAGCCGTCAGGCGCAATGTTACCCCACAAAATTTGAATTCCGCCTGTGGCGCTATAGGGTTGAGCGATAGGACGAATGGCGTTTGTATTTTTGTTATAGGCACCTTGAATATTTTCTGCTAAGGTTTTTCCTGTTGCGGTAATAACAGAAGTATCTAAAAATCCGCCTTTTACCAGTTCGGTTTGCACAGCAGGAATACCGCCCGCATTGTTTAAATCATGCATATGCGTGTCTCCGGCAGGGGCAAGGTGACACAAGTTGGGCACTTTGGCGCTCATCTCATTAAACATTTCCAGGCTTAAGGGACAACCTGCCTCGTTAGAAATTGCCAGCAAATGTAACACACTGTTAGAACTGCACCCCAAAGCCATATCACATGCAAGTGCGTTGCGTATGGACTTTTCGTTGATAATGTCACGCGCTTTAATATCACGGCGCACCAACTCCATAATAGCCATACCTGCGTGCTTTGCCAGCTGCATACGTCCATTGTGTACGGCAGGAATGGTACCATTACCCGGCAGGGCAATGCCCAAAGCTTCACATAAGCAGTTCATGCTGTTAGCGGTATACATACCCGCACAGCTGCCACAGCCCGGACAAGCACCTTTTTCGCACTCATCTAATTTGGCTTCATCAATTATCCCTGCTTTATAGGCACCTACAGCCTCAAACATCTTTGATAGGCTTACTTCCTGTCCGTCATAACTGCCCGCCATCATGGGGCCGCCGCTGCATACCACGGTGGGAATATTCATACGCACCGCAGCCATAACCATGCCGGGCACAATTTTATCGCAATTTGGCACAAGCACCAAACCGTCAAATTGGTGGGCCATTGTCATGGTTTCCACGCTATCTGCAATCAGCTCTCGGCTGGCCAGCGAATATTTCATACCGATATGTCCCATGGCAATGCCATCACAAACACCAATGGACGGCACCATAATGGGGGTACCGCCTGCCATGCGTATACCTGCTTTTACCGCTTCGGTAATTTTATCTAAATGAAAATGTCCCGGCACAATTTCGCTGTGTGCGCTTACCACGCCAATTAAAGGGCGGTCTAGTTCTTCTTTGGTGTAACCCATAGCATAAAATAAACTGCGGTTTGGCGCGCGTTCTACGCCCTGTGTTACATTTGCACTGCGTAACGACATGTTTTCATCTCCTTTTTTATATAGCCCACAAGCGCTTTTTGCGCAAAGGGAAATTTATAAACAAAAAAGGGCGGGCGCTGTGCCCGCCCCTGTTATGGACATCGCTGTCAATTTGCCAAGATGTTATTTAAACACCTTATTTTTTCAGCCAACTCATCATTTTGCGCAATTCTGCACCTACTTTTTCCAGCTTGTGCTCGCTCTCTAAACGACGGGTAGCCAAGAATTTAGCTTTGCGGCCGCCCTTGTCACTAAACTCTGTCATAAATTCGCTTGCAAAGGTACCGTCTTGAATTTCGCGCAATACTTTTTTCATCTCTTTGCGTGTATCATCGGTAACTAAGCGGCGGCCTGTACGATAATCGCCGTATTCGGCTGTGTTAGAGATGGAGTAACGCATCATGGCAAAACCACCGTTGTTAATTAAATCAACAATCAGTTTCATCTCATGGATACACTCAAAATATGCCATCTCAGGCTCGTAACCTGCCTCTACCAAAGTATCAAAACCGGCTTTCATCAGCTCGGTAACACCGCCGCAAAGTACAGCCTGCTCGCCAAACAAATCGGTCTCTGTCTCCTCGCGGAAAGAAGTCTCCAAAATACCTGCGCGGCCTGCACCAATACCGCTGGCGTATGCCAAAGCGTAGTCTTTTGCTTTGCCGGAAGCATCTTGGTAAATTGCTATTAAGCTGGGCACACCTTTGCCCTCAACATACTGACTGCGTACGGTATGGCCGGGGCCTTTAGGAGCAACCATGATAACATCAATATTTTTGGCAGGTTTAACAAAGTTAAAGTGAATGTTAAAGCCGTGGGCAAACATAAGTACGTCGCCCTCTTTCATGTTGGGAGCAACCTGTGTGTTGTACAAGTCAGCAGCCAGTTCATCGGGTACTAACATCATTACCAAGTTACCTGCTTTGGCAGCGTCTTCAACCTCCATAACCTTTAGGCCGGCTGCCTCTGCTTTTGCCCAGCTTGCACTGTCTTTACGCAAACCAACAACAACGTCTACACCGCTCTCGTGCAGGTTTTGTGCATGTGCATGACCTTGGCTGCCGTAACCGATAATCGCAACGGTTTTGCCGTCTAATACGCCTAAATTGCAATCTGTGTCATAATACTTTTTAATCATGTTTCTCAAGCTCCTTTTTACAAATTATAATTTATTCTTCCTATAAGAGCTGCCGTTTGGCAGCCCATACCCCTGTGGCGTTTTGCCGCCATTTGATACCACTAATTAAAACTATGGTGTGCCTCGCCGCGCTCTAAAGCGGTAATTCCCGTGCGGCACATCTCCAAAATTTGATAGCCTTTCATCATATCTAAAAAGCTGTCAATTTTATCCGGCTCACCGGTAAGCTCCATAACCATGCTCTCCATGCAGAGGTCAATAATTTTTGCCTTATAAATGGTTGCTACTTCTCTAATTGCACTGCGATTTGTTTCATCTGCCGCTACTTTTACCAATAGCAGCTCTCTAAACAAGCTGCGGTTTGGGTCTAGCGCAAAAATTTCTCTGGTCTCTTCCAGTTTATCCGTTTGCTTTACAATTTGCTCAATAATCTGCTCATCGCCCTGTACCACAATGGTAATGCGAGAAATTGCAGGGTTATCTGTTGCCGAAACCGTTAAGCTGTCAATGTTAAATCCACGGCGTCCAAAAAGGGAAGCCACCCGTGTTAACACACCGGAGTGGTTATCTACCAATAAGCTTAAAACTTCTTTATTCATTCGCACCATTCCTTTCTCTAAGCTTTATTTATCCGTTAATCTTAAATTAAGACATCATAATATTTTCTACACTGCCGCCTGCCGGTATCATAGGTAATACCTTTTCGTCTTTATCAATTACACATTCTATCCAAACGGGGCCTGTTTGCTGTAGCGCTTGCTCAAAGGCAGCTTTAAATTCAGCCAGATTTTCACAGTGATAGCCTTTTGCGCCAAAACCCTCTGCAACCTTAACAAAATTGGTTTTGCGGTGCGGGTCTGTGCTGGAGTAACGCTTGCCGTAAAAGGTAGTTTGCCACTGGCGTACCATTCCCAAAACGGTGTTGTTTAATATAACCGTAATGATAGGCAGGTTGTAGCTTACGGCAGTACAGGCTTCGTTTAAGTTCATATGGAAAGAACCGTCTCCTGTAAACATTACCACCGGCCGATTATTTCCAACCGCCATCTGCGCGCCAATCGCTGCTCCGTAGCCAAAGCCCATTGTGCCAAGACCGCCACTTGTTAAAAAACTGCGTGGTTTTAAATGATGAATAAACTTAGCAGCCCACATTTGATGCTGTCCCACGTCTGTAACGTATACAGCGTCTTCTCCTGCCAGTTCACATGCTGTGCCGATAATCTGGTGTGGCATTAAGCGGCTGTCATCGTCCTTGGGGCGGTAGTCCTGGGCTTGCCAAGTGTGAATACACTCCATCCAATCGGTATGGGTATTTTTTTGAATTAGCGGCATCAGCTTAGCTAAAATATCTTTTACGTCGCCTACCAAGCTAAAGTCTATCTCTACATTTTTATTGATTTCACTGGGGTCTATATCAATTTGAATAATTGTGGCTTTTTTTGCAAAGGTTTCGGTATTAAGCGCCACACGGTCACTAAAACGTGTACCGATAGCAATTACCACGTCAGCTTCAGCTACGGCGCGGTTTGTCGTGCTGTTTCCGTGCATACCCAGCAAACCCAAATTCAGCGCTTCACCATATCCCAATACGCCTGCCGCCATAATTGTGTAGGTGGCAGGAATTTCGGCTTTTTCCAAAAGTGTTCGCAATTCTTCGCCTGCCTCGCTTGCCATAACCCCGCCGCCAAAGTAGACAATGGGTCGTTGGGCTCCGTTTATAATGGTAGCCACATGTGCAAGCTCTGCCGGATCCAGCTTTGTTTCATAAACAGGAAAAATCGGCTGTTTGCTTACAAAATTTGCCTTTGCTGCCGTTATATCTTTTGGAATATCTACCAAAACCGGTCCTTTTCTGCCTGTATTGGCAATGCGAAAAGCCTCCCGCAAAACATCTGCAAGTTCTTCTACATGGCGCACAACAAAGTTGTGCTTTGTAATTGGCATTGTAATGCCTGCAATATACACCTCTTGAAAGCTATCCCGTCCAATTAAACTGGTTCCCACATTTCCTGTTATTGCCACCATAGGCACGCTATCCATATAGGCTGTAGCAATACCTGTTACCAAATTGGTAGCACCTGGACCGCTTGTTGCCAAAACCACACCTGTTTTACCGGTAGCACGTGCATACCCGTCTGCCGCATGGGCAGCACCTTGCTCGTGTGCTGTCATTACATGTGTAATTTTATCCTGATAGGCGTAGAGCGCATCGTACAAATTAAGCACAGCGCCACCCGGGTATCCAAATAAGACATCGACACCTTGCTCCACCAAAACTTCTGTAAATATTTCTGCGCCTGTTAAAATCATGTGCTCCTCCTTCTTATACAATTCCCTTTACATCTGTCTACCTTTTGCGGCTAAGCCAATAAAAGCTTTATCTTGCCGCTTTATAAGTAGATACAAAAAAAGCCCCTGTCTCTGCTATGCAAGAGACAAAGGCTGAATGCACTCTGCGGTACCACTCTTATTGCCGTAAGTTACGGCCACTCGGTACGTTTACTGTAAAACGTATATTTGTTAACGGTAATAACCCGACTGTGCTTACGCAAGGCTAACCCCTTCACCACAGCTGCTCCAAAACTACTTTCAAGCTTTGTTTGCGCTGCCTTGCACCACACGGCAGCTCTCTGCACCAAATCACAAGCTTTACTCTTTTTATCATCGCATTTGCTTTTTTTAAAATGTTAATGTCTCTATTATAATCGCCATTTTCGGTAATGTCAAACCATTTTTTAAAAAAACTTTATTACATTAAAGTGACAAATTGTTTTATTAAAAAAGGTGTGCCTTTATAACCTAATGCTTTATGCAGCTATGTGCTTATTTAGCAGTAGCGTACATGAAGTATTTGAAGCCCAAGGGAGAGCTGTAGAAGCCATCCACTTTCTCGTTCAACAGGTAAATATCAACATAGTAGTCCAACGGGCACAGCATCCAATCCTCAAAGATTAGATCCTCAGCTTTATGCATAGCCTCATAGCGCTCTGCACGGTCGCTGCTGTTCATAGCCAAGTTGATCAAATCATCGTACTCAGCGTTAGACCATTGAGCGTCGTTGTTGCCGCCGCCTGTCATCCACATATCCAAGAAGGTTAGAGGATCGTTGTAATCACCCAACCAGCCGTTACGCGCAATGTAGTAGTCGCCGTTTTTACGGGTATTCAAGAATGTAGCCCACTCTTGGCTTACAATCTCAACTTTAACGCCGATTTTAGCCCAGTCTGCTTGCAAAGCTTCACCAACCTGCTGGTGGCCGGTACCCTCATTGTACAGGTACTCGATAGCAGGAACATTTCCGTCCGGATATAATTTTTGAATGATAGCTTTAGCTTCTGCCAAGTTATCAGCATTAGCTTCTTTGTTGGGGTTGTAGTAGTCGCCTGCATCGCGGAAGGAAGAACCCTCTGCAGCGTCAGACAAGCTGCCGGGAACAAAAGCACCGGCAGGCATTTGGCCGGATTTACCGATGTTAACAACGATATTGTCACGGTCAACAGCCAAAATCAAAGCTTTACGGAACTCAGCGTTATCCAAAGGAGCTTTTGTTACGTTGAAGCTTACATAGTAAGTGCCAAGCTGAGCTTCTTTGTAGAAGTCAGATTTAGCGCTCCATGCGTCGATTTCATCATTAGGCATTTGGTCTGCAAACAAGATGTCACCGTTTTGGTAAGCATTCAAGATAGCAGTATCATCTTCCATCAAAACAAATTTCAATGCATCAGAGCCCAAAGCGTCAACATTCCAGTAGTTCTCATTTTTTACATAGGTAATGTGAGAACCGGGAACCCACTCAGCCATCATGTAAGGGCCGTTACCAACATAGGTGTCAGGCTCAATAGCCCAAGCCTCGCCGTACTCCTCAATGATTTTCTCATTAACAGGGCAGTAAGCAGGGAAAGCAGTTAACTCTAAGAAGTAAGCGCAAGGAGCGTTTAATGTAACTACCAATGTAGTTGCATCTTTAGCAACAACGTCCAATTTGCCATCTGCGTAACCTTTGATGGGAGCAAACATGTACTCGTAGTCAGCAGCTGTTTCGGGGTTGATTGCACGAGCCCAGCTGTAAACGAAGTCCTCAGCGGTTAAATCCTCGCCGTTAGACCATTTCAAACCGTCACGCAGTTTAAATGTATAAACAAGGCCGTCTTCGCTAACTTCTACGCTCTCTGCTTGGCCCTCAACGGGTGTAGCATCAGCGTTTAAAGTGTACAAGCCCTCAAAGGCATGAACAATTAAAGAACCGCCATCAACAGAGCTGTTCAAAGCAGGATCAATGGTGTCGGGGTCTGGACCAACACAAATATCAAGTGTAGACACACCGGTCAAGTCAACTGTAGGATTTAATACAGCGCCTGCTGCTTCACCCTCAGCAGAAGTACTTGTAGATGGTGCAGTGCTTGTAGAAGCAGAGTTACCGCCGCAAGCTGTGAAAGCCATGGCCATAACCATAACAACTGCAAGTAAAAGTGCAATTTTCTTCATAGGTACCCTCCAAATTATTTTCGGCAAAAAGCCGTTTTTTATGTGATATACAGATGTGTACCCCTCACAAGGACATCTGTGTATCGATTGGATATATTATAACCTTTCATATAGTATAAATGCAACCTTACAGGCTATTTTGTTTCTTTTTAGTAACCTTTTGTTGACAAATTAAATAGGGCACTTGCACTTTATTTATCATACTTTCAGCAGAGTAACGAAACATTTTTCTTTGCTTTCTAACGCATTTGCTTATCCTTTTTTCCTTAATTATCTTACGAAAATGTGTATTTCATAGAATTACAACAATTTTAATAAAGTTTTATAGCAAAAAACCGCTTTTTACCAAATAGGCAAAAAACGGTTTTTTTATCTTTTAGCAGCAACCTGCAAAAATTATTTTACTTTATCTAAGTTATGGCAAGCCACCCAGTGGCCACTGGTTACTTCTTTAAATTCCGGCGCCTCTTGAGCACACTGCTCAGTTGCATAAGGGCAGCGTGTACGGAACCGACAACCGCTTGGCGGATTTAGGGGGCTGGGCACATCGCCTTCCAAAACAATACGTTTGTTTTCGCGGCTTGTAACAGGGTCCGGCACAGGAATGGCGGAAATTAAGCTTTTGGTGTAGGGGTGCAGGCTGTGGAAAGTTAATTCATAGCTATCTGCAAGCTCTACCAGTTTGCCCAAATACATAACACCGATTCGGTTGGAAATATGCTTTACAACACTTAAATCATGCGCAATAAACAGATAGGTTAGACCCATCTCTTCCTGTAGCTGCTCAAACATATTAACTACCTGAGCTTGGATAGACACGTCCAAAGCCGAAATGGGCTCATCGCACACAATAAACTGCGTGTCTACTGCCAAAGCACGGGCAATACCAATACGTTGACGCTGGCCGCCGGAAAACTCATGGGGATAGCGGTTTGCGTGCTCGCTGTTTAGGCCTACGCGTTGCAACATCGCAATAATTTTATCTTTACGCTCTTGCTTGCTACCATACAGCTTGTGAATATCCAAAGCCTCGCCTACAATATCTCCTACTGTCATACGCGGGTCTAAGCTGGCATAGGGGTCTTGGAAAACAATCTGCATTTTGCGGCGGTAAGGAAGCATATTTACTGCAACCTTTTTGCTTAACACAGGTTTGCCGTCGTCGCCTAAAATTACACTGCCGTCTGCATTGTACATAGGCAGCTTACCTGCATCAAAAATCGTTTCGCCGTCATAAATAATGCGGCCGTCAGTGGGTTCGTATAAGCGCAGCAAGGTACGTCCCGTAGTGGTTTTACCACAACCGGATTCACCTACAAGGCCCAAAGTTTCGCCTTTATTGATGTAAAAGCTAACGTCATCTACTGCCTGCACATATTTTTTATTTTTACCAACGCCGCCGGCAGGGAAGTACTGCTGTAAATGTTGAACTTCCAATAACTTTTTCTGCTCACTCATTATGCGTTACCCCCATTTTTTTCAAACTCAGCCTTTTGGGCTAACCAGCAGGCACTGTAGTGGTCATCAGTAAAATAGGTGTAAGAAGGCATTTCGCGCAAGCAAATTTTCATACATTTGTTGCAGCGAGGCGCAAAAGGACAGCCTGCGGGAGGATTTAGCATATCAACAGGAGAACCTTCAATAGGAACCAGTTTTTCGTGCTCTTTTGCTGTCAATTTAGGAATA